>NZ_CAXSVC010000030.1:0-72113 GCF_964240755.1 Bacteroides sp. HPS0048
AACAATTAATATTCAATTAAATAACAATAAGAAAAGTACATATGCAATAGTAATTTATTTAATGCGTCGGCCCTGAAAGTATACTTCTTTACCCTCACAACATCCGGATGTTTTGTACAACAACATCCGGGTGTTATTATATAAAACATCCGGGTGTTGTGAGGCCAATACCTAGAGACGAATATCGGCAGAGTATTATTCAATTGTAGTGAGAAAGTATATAAATCTGCTATCTTCGTTTACTCTTCCTTATTTATTGGGTTAATACATCTATCACACGCTGGTCTTTAGCCGTACCATTATCATTCATTATACCAAATCCAGCTTTATATCCCCATACGGAAAATGCAACATTATGTTCTTTACAGATGGCTGCCACATCACTCATCCAGTTCAGTCTTACCATAGGATCTGTATTCTCTATACAGCCCACTTCGCCAATATGTATCTGTAATCCAGTTTCTTTCGATTTATCTAATGCAATTTGTATCTTTTCCGTCAAAATAGCCTTATCATAATATCCATTATAATAATTTACGACCCGAAGATTTTCAGAGTCCCGGATGGTATCCACATCCTGATGGGATACCAATTGTCCCGGATAATGTAATTTGATAGTCAATCGTTTTAATGCCGGCCACCATCCTGCCTGATAGTGCGTTAATAAATGAGGAGTATAAAAATGTACTGAAAGTATAATATTCGGATCATTCTGGGGAATTTCAAGTGTACTCAATGCCCCTATCGAACTATGACTACTTGCATCAAGCACAATCATCCGATCCGGTTCCAATACGCGCAATTCATTTATCAGCCGGGAAGACAGTTTATTCCATTGTCCGGGAGTATCCGGAACCGGTTCATTCAGAAGTTCATATGCCAAAAGGCTGTTGGGGTATTGATTAAATTCTGCAGACAGTTTTTTCCACATATCGGATAGTTTATCCTGCTCAGCTTTACTACTCCACAAAGTCATATTTTCCGTATCATTAAAATAATGAGAACGAAGAATATGAAAGTCGAGAATAACACGCATATTCAAATCTTTACACCACTCAACAGCTTTATGAATCAACCCACGTTCTTTTTCTTTCCATTCCCCCTTTTCCGTAAAGATCTCAACCTCGTCTACCGGTAAACGGATATGGTCGAATCCCCAGCCTGCCAACTTCTGCGCATCTTTTTTAGTAAAGAAAGCATCTACCCCCACTTTCCGCGTAGAAGTTTGTGACAACCAGCCACTAATATTTACTCCTTTAAGTATTTTAAAAGAATCGTGTTCCCAATCAACTTCGGGCAATACAGAGCACTCCGGATCTGCTTCGTCCAAAGTATTATCATCATTCCCACAAGAAATAATCCCCAACAAAAGCACACATGCCATCAAAATACAACCAATCAGATGAGTACGGTAAGTTCTTCTTTTCATCGTTCATTATTTTAAATTTGTATTTAGCACTCTATCTGACAGGAAACTGATAAAATTTTCGTTCCACATCAAAATCTAACATTAACTGGTCAATAACTACATCATTATCCAATGCCTTGATACGAATGATGTGTCTTCCGGGAGTATCAAGCTGAAAGAAAGTTTCTTTCAAGGTTTGCCCTCTCAGAACATTTGATTTCCACTCTCCGGTCCCTATTACAGCATCATAGACTACAATCCGGGAAGGTAGTTCATCCACAGAAACCGAATATCGCAGATGACCTCCATTCACAGCATGTCCGGGTAATAAAGCAGTACGCAATACTGCGTTACCAGAAGATGCAGTATACACTTCGTAAGTCAATGTTTTACCTTTTGGAAGCAGTACGGCCGACTGGCTGTGTCCAAGTCCTTTTATTATTTGAGCATCCGGTTCTCCGTTGTAATCCGACGCATTCCATGCAATCATTCCCCGTGTCTCAACTTTTACTCCGTCAGGTAACCGAGCAAACGATATATTAAAATCATAAGTTTGCCCGTCCACCTGTAAACGGAATTTCTGTTTTGTGTTTTTCAATAGTTGCACTTTCTCCTCTTTCACCTTCAATGCCAGAGTCTTTTCATATAGTAAATCCCGCTCTTTCTCTATAATATCCAGCCATACCGGTTGTTCAATGACTTTCCAGTCAATCTTCCGGTTTCCCCGGCTGAATAAGGAAAAAAGTAACTCTGTATCCCGTCCCAAACTCCATAGAGGAAGTTCTGTTACCCTATCCGGCACCAAAGGTCCTATGTGCCCATCCATCCAGATTTCTGCCGGAAGCAAATGATTCCTCTTTACTTCATCCGGTAAGAGCGGCGCTTCAAAAACAGGTAGTTTACGAGGAGCCATGTCCATCATTCCATCCCATTTCCCATTCTGAATATCTTTATTATATGTCCTTGTCAAAGCTGCTATTTCATTGTATGCTTCACGGCTTTTACGGGCATATTCATTGGCCGCCGGATAGTAATATGTTGCAAATAAACGGGCTTTTTGAGCATACAAATGTTTACGATTCATTGCCGATGCAGCAAGAACCGGATATTGTACCAGTTCAAAGTAAGCATCTTTACGGGATAAAGGCACCTGTCCGGCACATGCAAGTACGGATTGCACCATAGTTTCATAACAGTCCACTCTACTTTGAAGCTCGTCTCCAAACATAAAAGGATTAAATTCGCTATCCTGCACTTCGGTCATTCCCCCTTTACGTTTAGCTTTTTGATACTCCTGTACTTTACTCCAGCCCATAAATTCCGGTTTACGAATACCTGCCAAATGAAAATACTCTTCAAAGACTTTTGTCAATGGCCCGGCCAGTGACTTTCCGAACTCACGATTCAACCATTGAGTCATATGTTCCGAAATTGTATTTGGACAAATACTATTAATATTCCATGCCATATCAAGAAAAAATTCGATACCATATTCGGCTGGTTTTATATCACCGGCATTTAATATCCACAACTTACGTACTCCATAATCCCAGGCTTGTCGCATTTCTTTATATATTAATGCCGGTTGCGTACTATATAGCCACAAATAATCATGGGGTTTTCCAAAATAAGAAATGTGATAATAGATGCCGGCTCCTCCCTTTCTTTTTTGTTCTTCTTTATCATTCAGCCGGGTTATATAACCATAATTATCATCACACCACACAATCGTTACATCTTCCGGTACTTTAAGACCGTTATTATATATATCAAGCACCTCTTTATAGGGCATGAAAGCCTGAGGAATCCGGGTAATATCGGTTTCCAAAGATTGAGTAAGCAAAGTTCTCTGGTCAGCTATCACCTGGGACAATACCTGTGTCTGTTCGTCCAAGCTCCCGGTACCCTGCATTTTACCATCATGAACTCCACGCATCCCGATAGTATATATATTTTCCGAATGCTTCAACTCATTCAGACGTTCCATCCAAAAGGTTTGTACTTCTTCCTTGTTAGTCACATAATTATATGCTTCTCTCCGGGTTTTATCCCATTCACCATTTGTGTTTCGCATCAATGGCTCACAATGGGAAGTCCCCATTACGATGCCATATTTATCAGCCATCTCTCTGGCACCGTCGATAAAGTAAAAAGGAGTGGAACAACCATGCATTGCCGGCCATAAAGTGTTTGCCCGCAAACGAAGCAATAATTCAAAAACTTTTTCATACGTTTTTGTCCCAAGTGTAGTATGAGGTTGAGGATCAAAATTTTTCGTACTCCAGGGAACTAATCCCCAATCTTCGTCATTAATAAAGAAACCTCGAAACTGAACCGAAGGAGACTGTACATTTTCATATCCGGCAGGAAGTACACACGATTTACGCTTCTCAATAGATACATCAGCCCACCAATACCAGGGAGAAACACCCATAATACGTGATAGCTCTAAAACTCCATAGGCTGTCCCACGAGCATCACTTCCTAATACAAGTAAATATTGTACGTCTTTTCGTTCCACTACTTTTATTTTAAAAGCTTCCCATTTACCTGCAATATCATCTGTGGGAATATTCCAGTCGGACAAATAGCAGTCAAAAGAAGATTCTTGCCCCAAAGTCCCAATCAGAAGCCGGGCATTCCTCAACAAATCAGTCTTTACCGGTAGTTGTCCGGACACGGCTTCCATATCATCAATAAATAAATTTACAGCAGTATGAACTACATCGGCCTCATTCTGTGAATGATATACCGTCAGCGGAGTAGATGTACTCACTAACTCAAATCCCCACATATTATTCGGTACGATTACACATCCCAGCACAAGCAACAAAAATCTCACAACAATCATTTTCATCATCTTCTTATTTATGCAGTTTAATTACCTCTATTATGGTTTGAAATAATATTTGATATTCTTTATTTTTACCTCGCTTACTTCACTTACCGTTGAATAAACCCCACATTTAAAATAATAAGAAGGAGCATCTTCCTTCACTCTAAAAGAACGGATTAATTTACCATCCACATAAACATAAATCTGACGTTCTGTAAACATATGCACTACATTCAGATGTACCCACTTATTGTAGACAGGAGAAACAATATCATGAGAATCATGCCACTTCAATGTTCCTCCATTCTCTTCATAAGCTTTAATATTAATAGCAACAGGATAACCAAATATTTGCATCACTGCGGTACGATGTGTTCCTTCCACTACATAATAATCGGCTTCAAATTGATGATTGCCTTCTGTATAATCATTTCGCATACGGAGTTCACAACGGGGAGAAGTATGATCACCTTGCTTAAAAGGTTCATCCCCCTTGATTATTTTAAATGTATGTTCGTCATTCTCTTTATCATACGTGTATCTCTCTTCCAGATTTAAATTCCAGGGCTTTTGAATATAATAATCATACGTATGTTCCACCCACCCCGTACCATGCTTAGGTCCATAAAGTTCCGGTATAGGAACATCATTCTTGATCGGTTCATCTTCATCTCCTCCGCAAGCAGACAGTCCTGTAGTAAAACAAAAAAGCATCAACAAACACTCTACCTTTAATAATTTCATAATCAACGAATTAAATTGTAATTAGAAAGATATTACTTAGAATAGCAGATAAAAAAGTAAAATAAATTCTTATCTGTTTACTTCAGTCAAAGAGTATGCACACCATAGCATAGGTGCCTGACCATGAAAATCACCAACAATACGAGGACGATCGTAATAATACTGTTCATCATTCTTCTTACCTGTACCTTTACATACTTCAGTTACATCCCCGTCGGCATTGATGTAAGGAACCAGCCCGGTCCAACCTTTACGAGCCACACTCCCATACACGTTTACATCCAACCAACCATTTCTTACACCTTGGATCATAGCATATACGAACATGGCTGAACCCGATGTTTCAACCCAGATATCCGGCTTATCAATCAGCTGATACCATGTACCCTGGGGATTCTGATAATTCTTTAGCGTTTCCATCATCTTCAGGTATCCTTTCAGAATCCGGGGCCTATCAGGATGTTTTTCAGGTAAATAAGACAACATCTCAGCCAGGCCTACAGCAAACCAACCATTACCACGTGCCCAATAAAACGGAACATCCGGAGCATGATAAAACAGACCATTAGGCTGCTGAATGCTATCTAAATAGGCTACCATCTCTTTGGCAGCACGATCCATGTATTTAGAATCACCCGTCACCTGATAAGCTTTTGACTGTAAAATGGTAATCATATACATATCATCAATCCACATACGTGTCTGCCAGGAAAGCCCCCTCGCGGCATAAGCTCTTTGTTCAGGAGTAGCATCTTCCGGAAGTTCCCATTGTGCATCGGCGTAAGATATACCTAAATCGTAGTATTTCACATTTTTCGTCAAATTATACAATTCAAGAGGGAGACTACCAAACATATTAAAATCAACATGATTCTTCTTTGGAAATAAATGTTTTTCTGTCGTATAAAGTGGTTGAAAACGTGCTTCCAAACGATCTTGTAATTCCTTATTATTCGTCACATCAGCAAATCTCAAAGCTCCATACCAGGTACAGACTTCCGGATAGGATATTAATCTCGGACTCATATGCCCACTCGCCAAAAAACGTTCGGCAAGTTTTAAACCAATCCGTTCCGGATTACATTCTTCGGGAAACTTTGTAAGACACTCCTGAGCATGACATACCGGAAGGAATATCCCCCAAATGATCCATACCCATATAGATTTTGCATATTTCTTCATATAATAATTGTTTAAGTTATTATCATTTGACCATTAATGAAACAGTTTTTAAGTCTTGCTCCCGCGAAGAGGCTCCCACCATTATTTTAAAACTACCAGGTTCAACCTCATATTTCTTTCTCGACGTAAAAAAAGCTAACTTATCAGGAGTGATTAAGAAACTCACCCGTTTCTTTTCTCCCGGGTTTAAAGTTATTCGCTGAAACCCTTTCAACTCCTTCACCGGACGAGTAACCGTTCCATACTCATCCTGTATATACAGTTGAGCAATCTCCGTACCCTGACAAAGACCTGTATTGGCTAATTCAAAAGATACGGTAACTGCTTCATTGGTATGTATGGTATCTTTTGACAAAACCGGATTTCCATATTCAAATGTTGTGTAACTAAGCCCATATCCGAAATGATATAATGGGCCGGTAGTAGTCAATGCGAATTTACGGGAATATTGAGATGCTTTATGGTTGTATACAGTCTGAATCTGCCCGACGCTGCGGGGAAAAGTGATGGGTAACTTTCCGCTTGGATTAACCTTTCCGAACAATATTTCGGCTATAGCCTGTCCACCCATTCCTCCGGGTTCCCAAGCCTCGACAATGGCCGGTATATGTTGCTGTGCCCATGTAACACTCAATGGTCGCCCATTAAGAAGAACCAAAATAACAGGTTTACCCGAAGCATATACAGCTTCCAATAATTCCTGTTGATGAGTAGGTAATTCCAGATTATCACGGTCACAATTTTCTCCACAAGTACGATCACTGTTATACCGTTCAGAATTCTCTCCTACCACGACAATATTAATATCCGCTTCAACAGCTTTCTGTGCAGCAGTCTTAATCAATGAACGATCCATTTTCCTTATTTTATTGGAAAAACAAACCGTATCAATTACAGCATCCGGTACCTGTTGTTGTATTCCTGCCAACACAGTTATCACATTTTCTTCCGGCTGTCGCGTAGTCCAATCTCCCATTATCGTCGGACTATTGGCATTGGGTCCTGTAACAAGAATCTTTTTATACCGCTCTTGTTTCAACGGAAGTAAACAATCATCATTCTTCAACAAAACAATTGATTGTCTTGCTGCTTCTAATGCAGTAGCCTGATGATCCTCTGTATAGATAAGAGAACGGGAAGCCGGAATATCAACCAACGGATTCTCAAACAATCCCAACCGGAATTTAGCCTCTAAGATTTTATAAACTGTTAAATCTATTCTTGTTTCCGGAATATATTTATTCCTGACTGCCTCTATAATCGCTTCCAAGAAGCCATCTCCCTGCATGTGCATATCAACTCCTGCTTTCACGGCCATACGAAACGCTTCTTCTTGGGAAGGAGCATAATGATGCATCTCATGCAAACGTTCGATATCCATCCAGTCACTTATCACAAATCCTTGAAAGCCTAATTCATTTCGCAGAATTTCTTGTAACAGATAATGATTGGCATGACAAGGAACGCCATTCAATTCATTGTGAGCCGGCATAACCGTAGCCACATAAGCTTTATTGATAGCCTCGGCAAAAGGGGACAAATACAAATCGCGTAATTTCTGTTCAGACATATCCATAGGTGCAGCATTGATTCCACCGGCAGGTTCTCCTCCACCTACAAAATGCTTGGCACAAGCCAATACTCCGGAACCATCAAAACCATTCTCTCCCTGTAATCCGAGAATCAGTGCCGTCCCCATCTGTGTCACCAGATAAGTATCCTCTCCAAAGGTCTCTCCTACACGCCCCCAACGGGCATCACGAGCCAATTCAATATTAGGGTTAAAAGTCCAGTGTACTCCTGAAGAGCGCATTTCAACAGCAGTTTGCCGACCTATTTCTTTCAGCAAAACCGGGTTAAAAGAAGAAGCCATTCCAATGGAAGTAGGGTAAACCGTACAACCTCTATGCATACAATTTCCATGAATGGCATCGATAGCTATCAATAAAGGAATTCTCAGACGGCTCTTTCGGGCTATCATCTGCAGGATATTCGCTTCTTCAACACTATATACATGTAAACATGCCCCTACTTTACCCAAAGATATATTTCGGGCTATCCCATTGGATTCCAACAAACTCCGAATAAGAGTATCCGGATCGGTGCTTTCAAATGCAATCGGTTTGTCTTTGCGTCCGTATTGTAATCCTACGTACTGGCACAATTGAGCAACCTTCTCTTCCAACGTCATTTGCCGCATCAGAATACGTACTCGTTTATCTATCGGAAGTGACGGGTCCAGATACCTTTCATCAATCGTCCCCTGACAAAAAGAAGAAAATAGTAACCCAACCAAAAATAATAAAGCGTGTTTCATTTTGGATAAATCTTTAAAGTGTTTTTCCCTTTATATATGTATTACAAACAATAAAGGCTTTTGTAATCAATCCGGGCAAATCATCCCGATCATCATTTGTCTGAAGCTAAATATTGGGAAACCCAGACAAATGTTCCGGCTGTCCAACCAAGCATTGCAGGCAGCTTATACTCGTTTGTAACATTCACATTACCTTCATTCACATTATATTTCTCCCATAGATTACCCGTTGCCTTATAAATATTCACAACAGCCATTTGATATTTTCGGGCAATACGGAATGCTTCTTCCTTATAACCATATCGATCGAGCCCATTTACTGCCAGATAATTCAGTGGTGCCCACCCATTAGGATACGACCATTGATAAACAATCCCATACTCTTTATTCTCACATGCAGATATACCATACCTGAACTCCAATAGACATAATATCGCAGGAATCAGCCGACGCGCCTCTTCATCGGACAAAACTCCATTAAATAAAAGGCTGAATACAGCTGCCGAAAGAACATCGGAACGCTTCTCATTGAAAAAATCATAATCATAATAGAGTCCGCTATTCTCATCCCTACAATATTTCCGTATCAATGCCTTACGTTGCTCCGCTTTCTGGTGCCATTGCCGTGCTTCTTCTCCAAAACCTAATTCTTTTGCAAAAAATTCAAAGTTCTTTTCATATCCATAAAGGTTGGCATTCAAGTCTATCGGACAAAAATGTTCACAACGTGTCTGAAAGCGGGGACTGAAATCCCATCCGGATTCACACTCAGCAATATAGTGAGAGGCCACTTCCATACGTTCTCCATCACTCATTCGTTCTATTTTATCACGAAAGCCATCACCCAAACGCCTTTGTAAAACAGAAAGGATTCTCTTTTTATCAGAAGTGGTTGCTTCGTTTGAATATCGGTTCAATCCAATAGGAGTGAGACGTCGTGTCATCCAAAAGAAATATTCTTTTTTCAAACCTGGAAGTACTTTTTTCAACCATTCTTTATCATGAGTCTTCAGATAAATATGTTCTATCATCTTGCTCAGATATGGGGGTTGAGAACGGTTTTCAAAAAAAGTCCGGTTTCCGTTCAACATCTTCCCATAGCGCTCAACCATATAAAGCATATTCTCTACATTCGACTGAGCCAAATCACCATAACCATCTGCTATCAATCCTTCCCCCGTAAAAAAAGTATCCCAATAGTACATTTCCTGAAAAGAGTCATTCATGCTCGGAACGGTATAACGATATGGTAATCCAATCAGGGTTCCCGTATCTTCAGGGCTGAAACGGACCGTTTTATTCCATGAAGCCGCAATGAAATCATGCACTTTTTTTATATCTGCCATAGAAGCACATTGCTGCGCATCGGCTTTATTTCCTAACCCAAGCAACAGCCCGATAAAACATACAAGAAATTTCATTGCCTTACTTTTATCTTTATTATACTCTTTATATCCCTTGAAGAAGCACCACAATATAAAGTATAGTAATCTGGTTCTACAACCCAGGCCTTTCTAACATCATCGAAATAGGCAAATTCTTTCACTGGTATTGCAAGAGATACTTCCTTACTTTCTCCGGGAAGAAGCCTTATTTTATCAAACGCTTTCAATTCCTTCACCGGACGTAAAACAGAAGGCTTATTCTGTCCTACATATAACTGAACAACTTCTGATCCTTCCGATTTACCCGTATTAGTCAAAGTAAAACAGATTCGGACTGTATCACCTGAAAAATATTCCTTCTTATCGGTTGTTACTTTTCCATATTCAAAAGTGGTATAAGACAAGCCATAACCGAATGGGAATAATGCCGGAATTCTTTTCGTATCATGCCAGCGATACCCAACCAAGATATCTTCCTGATAAACCACATTCAGTGTATCACCGGGATAAGATTTTTGTCCATAATAATGAGCGCCGTTATCTGCCAACTTTTCAGGTATACTGAAAGGTAGCTTACCTGTTGGAATTACGTTTCCTGCTATTATATCAGCAATGGCATGACCGGCTTCCGAGCCAAGATACCACGATTGAATCAATGCCGGAACTTTATTAACCCAAGGCATGGCTACCGCATTGCCACTGATTATTATTACACCGACATTCTTATTGACATTCAAAAGTGCTGTTAGCAACTCATCTTGTCTATAAGGTAGATTATAATCCAAACGATCTACCTCTTCACAGTCCTGATACAGATTTTTATTCAATCCACCAAAGTACAATACAATATCCGCATCTTTTGCTACATTGACTGCTGCCTGAATTAACGAATCAGCCTTCTGTTGAGGTAACAGATGCGGATGGAACTTACTGGGTCCGGAAGTATACCCGACAGAATAAATAATTTTATCATCTCCATAAAGTGCCTTCAATCCTTCTAAAGGAGATATTTCTTTTTTTACTTTTAATTCGGAAGAACCGCCTCCTAAAGTCAAAGAACGCACTGCATTATCCCCAATCACTGCTATCTTCTGATACTTCCCGACCGGTATCGGAAAGAAATCAGCTTGATTCTTTAATAAAACCACCCCTTCCTCGGCAATACGACGTGCTACGTTACGATGTTCAGGAGTACTAAAACTACCATAACCACGATTACGATTCATATTGGTACGGAAATTTAATCTTAAAACACGCCGTACTTTATCATTAAGATCTTTCATGGGTAGCTCTCCGTTTCGTAACTTTACCAGATATGGTTTTGCCAGATAATAATTATCATATGCCATTTTCTCTGTATAATTCAATCCATCAGTACGGGTTCCCATCTCAATATCCAATCCATTGGATGCTGCCTCATCCGTATCATGAGTACTTCCCCAGTCGGATACAAACACTCCATCGAATCCCCACTCTCCTTTCAATACCTTATTAACCAGCCAGTCGTTGTGTGTACAATATTGATTCTCATATTTATTATAAGACCCCATTACAGACCATACATGTCCCTTTTCGACTCCTGCTTTAAAAGCGGGAAAATAAATTTCACGCAAAGCTCTTTCACTGACTATAACATTGATACGTTTACGCCAAAGTTCCTGATTATTAGCAGCAAAATGTTTCAGACAAGCTGATACCCCATTCTGTTGCACTCCATGAATATAAGGAACCACCATTTGAGAAGCCAGATATGGATCTTCACCCATATATTCAAAATTTCGTCCATTCAATGGAGTTCGGTAAATATTCACACCTGGTCCCAGTAATACTTCTTTTTTCCGAAACCGTGCTTCTTCTCCTATAGCTTTTCCATATTCTAATGATAATGCAGGGTTAAAGGTTGCCGCCAGACAAGTTAACGCCGGAAATGCCGTACAAGAATCATTTGTCCAACCGGCATGCCCCCAACTGTCCCAACTGATTTCTGCTCTTATTCCGTGAGGACCATCACTCATCCAAAGTTCCGGGATACCCAAACGCGGACAACCAGGTGTACTGAATTTAGACTGCGCATGAATCATAGCCACTTTTTCTTCCAAAGTCATCCGGGACAAAGCATCTTCTACCCGTTGTTCTATACTCTTTGAATCATCCAGATAAACCGGAAGTTTCTCTTGACTCCATACATTAACCCCATAAAAAAAAGAGATAACCAACAATAATTGAATTTTCCGTATCATAATAATTATTTATTTATATTTGAAGATAAATAGCGCATTTCTTCCTTCGTCAAAGCACGGTCATATACAGCCAGTCCACCGATTTGTCCCACAAAAAAATTTCCCATTTCCCCGGAACGGTTGACCGCACCAACCGTAAAATCACTTCCCAGATAACCTCCGTCAAATAATCCCAAATCATACTGATAAGGATTACGCTCTTTTCGTACATCCAGATATCCGTTTACATAAACGCTGACTTTTTTCGTATCATAAGTAAATCCGATACATTCCCATTCGGAATACGGAATCTTACTTTTACCAATCGCAGCGTCCATACAATATTTATATCCTTCGGTAGCACCTCCCGTTCCGGACACATGTCCTCCTGCTTGCTGACTACTGCCCCATATCCGTAAATCCAGAAACAAACAATATTGTCTCTTTTTCCGGGTTTCATCCCACATCCCGGCAACCGCTTCACATTGGCTGTATTGTTTCACATCACGCTTAATCCATGCAACAACAGTCACCTCTCCATCCTTTCCATGAATGTTCAATGCAGGACATTGAGCACGAGGTATATAAAACCATTCTCCCTCTTTTATCCGGGCAGAATATTCACCAAAAACACCCTCTTTTACTCTTTCTATAAAAGGAGTTCCTTCTCGTAAGGCATATTGACAACGTCCGGAAGAGATTCTTTCGGTCCCACTCTCTTCCATAAAACTCCAGAAGCATATCAGATTATCGATACTTTCCGGTTTTACTTGTGTTTGTGCCAATATGGGAAATATGTTAAATCCCCAAAAACCAATTAACATAGAAATAATATTAATTCCTCTCATCCGGCTTTCTAATCTTTAAATATTTTCATTATATATCCGCCACCCGGAGCCATTGTAAACGACAACTTTCGTTCAGAAGGTATATCTACTACTTCCCGTTTATAGTCTCGCGCTACTTTATCGGCATTTAATCCGTCCCGAAATATCTCAGCCTTAAAGTTGCCTTCACCTAAAAAGCTCAAATCCAGTTCTATGCTACGTATATCCCAGTTATTAATCGACGCGACATACCAAACATTCTCTTTTTTACGGGCCAAAGTCAAAAACTTCGTTATTTCTCCATTCAAAGTGAGGGTAGTATCCCATACAACAGGAATTCCGGCAATAAAATCGGTACATTCCGTTTCCTTCATATAAGCAGAAGGTGAATCACAAAGCATACTGAAAGGAGATTCAAAAATAACATACTCAGCTAACTGCCGACATCTTGTTCCCTGACTCATAGGTTCACTGTTCACCGGACGATAATTTTGCTTGCTCGCATTACGCATTGTGCCCTGAGTATAATCCAAAGGACCTGCAACCATACGTATATACGGCATAGTCACATCATAAGTGACCTGATCGACATTAGGAGCCGCCCATTTCATGTGTTCAAGCCCCTGAACAGCTTCAAAAGTCAATACATTCGGACAGGTCCGGTTCAATCCGGTTGGTTTATAAGTCCCATGAAAATCAATGATAAGGTTATATTTTGCGGCAGTCTTTGCTGCACTATAATGAAAATTAACCATAGACTGATCATCCCGATCCATAAAATCAATTTTAAAACCCTTTATTCCAATCGCAGAATAGTGCTTACAGACTTTTTCAATATCCTGCATAAACGGGTAAGAACCCGTCCAAAGGACGATACCGACATTACGCTCTCTTCCATATTCGACCAGCTCTTTCAAATTCAGTTCATCTACCACATCCAGGATATCAGTACCTTTATACCATCCGGCATCTATGACGATATACTCTAAATTGTTATCGGCTGCAAACCGGATATAATACTTATAAGTTTCATTATTGATACCAGCAATAAAATCTACTCCATAAAGACTACAACTATTCCACCACTCCCATGCAGCCTTACCAGGCTTTATCCAAGAAAGATCTCCCAACTGATTAGGTGTTGAAAGACGATATACCATATCACTATTTGCCAACTCAGCATCTTTTACGGAAACAATCAGAGTACGCCATGGAAAATTCGTACGTCCTTCACACTTGGCTATATAGTTTTCACGTGTCAATACAACTTCCTGCATATTCTCAACTCCCCCTTGTTTCACAGTACGGGGATAAGGAGCAAAAACACCTTCCAAAGTATCAGAATCTCCTGAATTATTTAGATACATACCCGGATAGTTCAATAAGTCAGCTTCAGTCAGGCAAACCTTCTTTCCATGCCCCAGTTCTACCAATAAAGGCATAAAAGCAAGACGTTTCGGATTCCAGTCTGATAAATTCATGTAAGAGTACGTATTCACGAATGACTTAAAAAACTGCTCCTCAAAAGTTCCTTTATTCCCTCTGTTATCAGCATGGTATCCATTCTCTCTGACATAAGCCACATACGCCTTGGATTGTTTCGGAAAATTGAAAACAGCCTGTTCATTTTGTACACAAAAAGACACTTTCTTTTCAGAAATGAACCGATAAGCTACCCCATCATCATATACCCGGAATTCCAGAGCATAATCTCCCCTGAATTTAAGAAGCAATCCATTGTAAATATCCGCAACGACCTTCTTTTTATAAATTGGAGCGTCTATGTATTCTTTGACCGTCTTGATCTCGGCTTTCCTGAGAACAGGATTCACCCCAAAACCAGTTCCATCCGTCAATGACATAGCCACCGGTGATTTCTCCAAAACGGTATCCTCACCATGAGAAACTGTATATTCCACCTTATCAGTAATATACACTTTCAGAGAGATCATCTTATCCGGTGATTCTATATGATAGAATTTCTTTGCCGAAAGCTGAAAAGCCACCAAGGTGAAAAAAAACACCCATATAATTCGTTTCATGTTTTTTATTAGTTTGTCTATTATACTTCAATTGATTTCTTTAGGGGTGATACTTTGAGCGACTTTTTATCCTTGACCAACTTACGCCATGCAGCCCTATCATACCCACCGTCTTTTCCGTAAACACTACACAGTTCATTTCTTGAAAAATACCGGAAGTTTGAGTGGATATCTTCCAAATAGCTAATTAGACACTCGGTTCCTTTCATTGAACCGCAACGGATAGCAGCAACAGCTAATAAAAGTTCCAAATTGGCTCCGTATATTCGCCAGCGCGTCTGATTGTATTCGCTTGTTTTATATCCTTTGATATTAGGATCATCCATCAGCTTCTCGAGATTCTCTATAAACTTGACATCCGGATTACGTTCCAGATAGAAACACAGATTCACAATCCGGTTATAATATGGGATTAATTGCAAATCAATACGCCCCTTGGTATAAGCATCATCGGATACAACCATTTCTCCTCCTGACTTAGTTTCTTCCAGTATATAGTTTATCATCTCATTGCCATCCTCTGTGGCAGGCATCATTCCCAACAAAGCTATGTCTTTATTAATTTGCCAATAAAGTAACTTATCATCATATTTTTCAAAATAACTCGAAGCATGTCCTTCTTGCTGTTCCTGTCTATAGAGTGTCTTCAATTCATCAATAATATAGTTACTTCCCGACGTGTCACCAAACCATGCCAATGCCTTTGCCAGAAATACTTCCGGTCTCTTTTCGAAAGCGGCTTGCAAAAGAGGAAGAATCAGTTTTTTTTCCTGCATGCAACATTTAAATAAAACCGTTTCGTCTCCAGTACTCAGTTTATCCACTATATCCTGTAAATCGACTTTTCTGGCAACTGTTGCATCGGCTGGTAAATAAGAGCTTGCTATTAATTCTTTTTGTACAGGAGTTATATCAAGTTCACGCGCATTACATTTCTTTTTTAAAATCTGAGCAGCAAGCATGCCAGTCACATATCCCAATACAGTTATATCAGCAGACATACGCGTAAATTGTAAAGCCTTATATGACTGTCCGATTGATTTTCCGGAAAGCAATAATCCATCTATTTTCCGTGGCACAATCGATCTATAAGGAATATTCACCATGGACATATTATCAAAATGAGGCAACATAAAACCACAACGTGATGACTCTGAACTTGAAAAATAATGAGGGTCATAATCACTCCTTGCCTGTGCAATCGTATCTTCATAACATGTATCGGAAATAATATCTCTGGTACTAAGATTGTACACGGCATTTATTCTACGCGACTCACGGATAGCCAACATAGGATAGAAATCATAAAAATGAGATTCATAATGAGATAAATACAAACCACGTTGAGTCTCCAGTATCTCACAGTTATTAATAATATCATAATCACGGTTATAATCCTTTATTTTAGGTTTAAAAGGAATGTCCCAATGACTATAATTCTGGGTAATTCCCATCCGCGAATCTCCTACACTATAATTTTCTCCTGCAAAATAAGCAACATCTCCATCGCCTGTTGCATCAATAGTCAACTCGGCCAAAATCTTATATAGCCTGCCATTCTGGCAAACCGTTACACTTTTAAGTTTAGTCTTATCAACTTCTGCCGCACATAATATGGCACCATTGATGATTTTGCATTTATGTTCCAAAAGCGATTGCAAATAGTAGTAACTCCGCGGTAAAGTTGTCACTAAATTCGTTTCAGCAGCTACAGTCTTAATTTTTTGCTCTAACTCTTTTATAAACTTATGTTCCTGATATCCTCGATAATAACCATTTACTCCTGCTACTGTTTTGGTTCCCCCAAGTTCATTAAAATATTCAACTACAACTGTCTGAATCTGTTTTTGAGAAGCTGAAAGAGCAGCCATTGCACCTGCCGTTCCGGCTCCTGCCACCAATAATACAGTTTTGTGTTTATCCAACTTCAGAATATCTACCGGAAAGGGAGATAACGGAGTCATAAACCCATTTTCTTTATAACATTCGGGTACTACATTGCACTCGGCTTTCCCTCCAATATAATAAACCTGAGAGACAGAATTCATATCAGGTGATTTTTCGATTTTTTCTACTAAAGATTTCGCCTGTTCCTTTATACCACAAACAGTCTTACAGGTATAAAATTCCGATGAATTTTCCATATAGTAGTAGTTCTTTATCCCTATCTTTCGAGAATCTATTTCCCCTTCAATATTTAAAGAACATTCTAATGCGGCATATCGCGTTCGTGCTTTAGAAAAAGCCGGGTCCGCTTCCCGGATTTGCTTACTTACCATTGCTGAGAGTAGGCGGGCCCGTTGTTCAATATGACTTAAATCATTATCTTCCGTAGCAAACCGATATTCTACGAAATATTGATCTTTGTCCTTTTTACCTGCATGTACACTTACAGTATCATTTAACAGATTAAGCCCTGATAAATGTAGTTTGCCAAGTGAGTTTTTGTGAACAGAATCCATTTCGAGAACAAATCCGGCCTCACGTATCTGGTATTTCTGAGCAAATAATTCCCGGGTAAATAAAACCCCATCAGTAGCATCAACAAAACTCCTGCATGGAATAGAAAAAACTCCATGTTTGGAAGCAACCAACACTCCGGAAGTCTCACTTCTGTCATTCGTTAATATACCACATACATCATTCATTAGCAACACATCCACCTGGTTAACCAGTAAAGAACGAAGCATGCCTTTCTTTATACTACCGGCAAACAAAAGAAGTTCGTTTCCGGAACGACTCTTGCGCGGAGATTCCAAAGTATTGTTCAAACTCTCTTCCTGTTCATCTGTCGGAAAAAAAAGATCAAGCAGACTCTTATCCCACTCTTCAAGCCCTTCTGCTGATAACCAAAGTTTTCTTTTGGCTGCAATATCAAATCCCGGAGAAGTACGTTTATCTACAATTAATACTTTCAACCCTTTTTTTACAGCTTCCAAAGCAATAAAAAAGCCACATAAACCGGCTCCATTTATGATCATATCATATGACGACACAGGATCGGCTTTCCGAAACACTTCCTGAGTTTCAGTAAGTGCATCGGCAAAAGCAAAATTCCTTCCAACCAATACACCACCCAAAGTCAACAAACCAATATTTAAGAATTCCCGTCTTTTCATTCCCCTTATTTTTTATTCTTCAAATTACCAATTATATATAGATGTGTTTTGTGTTATTATTCACTGATACAATAGATTTCTAATCGACATACATGCTTTCTTATATATATCCGAGATCTCTTGCTGGCTGGTTATAACTTTTCTTTTTGCATCGGGATAATGGATTTCTACTTCAGTCAATCGATTGGCTATTTGAGTTCCGGTTGTCTCTTCTATTTCAAATATCCAATCCGAATATCCTAAATCATAATACATTTGTCCTTTAATGGTATCATCCGGTTGCCTTAAATAAAAGAAGGGTATCCCATTAGCAGCCGCTATTATAGGAGAATGACATTCAAAACTTAATACCGCAAAAGATGCAGCATAGACAGAAGCAGCCTCATCCGGCAACCAATATCCTCTTTTCACAACATATGGTTTTACATCAGCAGGTAGAGAATCAATCAGTAATTCATCCATAAAATCAACCTGATAAGTCATTTCAGGGCAAACCAGCACTTTATTTTTCGTCTCACGTACCCAACTGATAATGGCTTCTCTCAATTTTGAATGATCTTCTTCTTTATATTTATTATTATATGCTTCCACTTCGCATATTTTGGCTTCACTCCACAAATGCCTGTTTTTTATCCGGTAATAAGGTGTACGGCGTAAACGTGGTACGGCACAGATAAATTTGCCCTTTTCCAGACCATTTGCTTTCAAAAAAGCATTTCCTTTTTTCTTATCATGCAGATTAAAGAAAAATGTAGCATCCGGTACAAAGCGGATATGAGTACCTGTGATACCCGCCTGCTTTAATACATCTATGGAAGCCGTCTCACGGGTATAAATAAAATCAGCCTGTTCCAAAAGATTCTTTAAACGGTTATCTACCTTGGGAATAGTTGTTCCGAAAATGCCAAAAGGTTTTCCATTCGTATATTTCACCCAGGCTTCCAAATGATACTGCCCCACAACATAAGGCCCCGAACTATGTATCATTAAATCTGCCGTTTGAAATGCTTTAAGAACTTCCTGCGCATCCACTTGTGCATTCTTATCAACAGTCCCATGCACAATTCTTATTCTTGGAAAGTTTTTATATAAGAATTCTTCCACCTCTTTACCAACATTCTTTTCCCAAACAATGATATTTGCGTCCGGGAGATAGGTTTCCAATATATGTAGTAGCCCCGGAGTGTGAGCAATATCACCTATATTCACATCCTGCCACCCCGAGACAACCAATATCGTCTTAGGATCACTTTTTTTTGCATTCAGGTTTATACAACTCAATCCAACAAATAGAAATATTAATATTCGTTTTAAGTAATTCATCTTCAAATATGGATATATTGGGGGATACCAATAACAGGTATCCTCCCGTTTGGCAAATAAAATCAGATAAGATAGGGCCTGATGCCCTATCTTGTTTTAAAAAAGAGATTACAGGTCTAATGGCCCTTCTCCGGCCTCTAAAGACCATCCCGGATTTTGATAAATAACCGAGTTTTCTGCCGTTTGAGAATCCGGTGATGTCAACAAGAAGTGCTTTCTTGCAATCGGGTCCAGATAATGAGCACTACAATAACGTAAACCATCAAAGAATAAATTATTGGTTTTAGTAACAGACAATGGTATTAAGTAATCACTCAAACTTGGAGACGACATAATATTCTTACTATCAGCAGCCTGATCATGCAATAATTGTTTTGATGTATATAGCGATTGCATCGGTCCCCATACCTTACAGCCTTTCAGAAGACAAGGGTTCTGATTTAATTGGTCTAATGCTCTCCAACGGATTAAATCTTCATAACGACGTCCTTCTCCTATAAATTCACAACGCCTCTCCCGACGAATATTATACAATGTCTTATCCACAAGAACTCCATGGGAATAAGCTCCCCAATCATTCTGAGCTTCAATATTCATATTAGTATGGTCAATGGTATTCTGATAATTCACATCAACTCCCGCACGTCTACGAATATCTTTCCAATATTTCTCCGCTTTAGCATCAATTCTTCCAGTCTTCTCATAACAGGCTTCCATATAGTTCAAATAAGCCTCAACAGCACGGAATACAACGAAAGCTGTTATATCACTGGACACCATATTGAAATCATGAGATTGTCCTTTACCCAACAGATAACCGGTCGTTGTAGATTTCGTATAATCTTTACTATAAATCTCAGCAGGACTTGGAAACTCATCATGTTCAACCAACATATTCTCCAATACACGCACCTCTCCCGGAGCCTTCATAAACAAACGCCAACGCCAGTCACGGTTCACTTTAGTATCAGCTATGTAATCGTCGCCTTTATAATTACTGCCAGTAGCATAATATGGAAGGCCATTCTCCATTAAAAAGACATCGGCAAACTGCTGGGTATATCCTACAGAATAACCATAATAAACTCCACCATTGTATCCATGTTTCACCGGAGTTGCCAAATCAATGGAATAAGTCCGGTACATCACAGCTTCCGGATATGCTGCGGGATCTTTACTTGCAAATAAATCATAGTAAGGATTAACAGCTTGAGAAGCAGACTCTCTGATTGTCTTATTGTTGGCAGTCAATGTTACTTTATCAGCTACTTGTTGAGCTGCATCCATCGCTGCGTCCAGAAAAAAATCTATTTCCGCATCAATACTGCCACTTGGATATTGATAATCCTTCAGATACTCTTTTTGGTTACCGGGCCAATTAGGTCCCAGAGGCACATGTGCCGTTCCTTTATGATGTTTCAGCCAGGTACCTTCAAATAGTGCTACTCTGGATTTCATTATCAGAGCCGCATTTTTATTCAAACGTGTACGACCTCCTTGCGGAGCTGTATTTTTCATCATATCAATCGCCTTATCCAAATCGCTCAGAATAAACCTGGCTACTTCATTACGTGGTCTACGTTTGGAAACTTCTGTCAATGTTTCCAAATCATCCGGCAAAGTAGTCGTTATTATAGGAAAATCTCCTAAAGCTTTCAATTTTTTAAAATATTCATAGGCTCTTAAAAAATATCCCTCACCTATATAATGTTTAACATTGGCCGGATCTCCTTTCAACTCCCCTTTCTCATAACGAGGAACAACCGTCTCCAAATAAAAATTCAAAGGTCTGATATCTGTAAAACTCCATGAACCTCCTGTTGAACCAACTTTAATCTGTCCTGGCATAAATTTGTTATCCCCATTACGTCCTACGGCATTGTCCGTACATATATCACTCCAATAAGGAGAATCAGCAGGATTACCTGTATAGCTATCCAGCTTTGTATAGTAATTAATCGTATATGCAGCAAGATGCGATTCTTCCCATAAATATTTCTCAGGAGATATAGTAGATGGAGGAGTTACATCCAGGAAATCATCACATCCAACCATAGCAAACAATAAAGTATTGACTGCTATTATCTTCGCAATAGAACTATATATATTTTTCATATTTGTAAATTTTCTGGTTTATATTCTATTAAAAGGTCACACTTAAGCCAAATGAATAGGTCTTTGACAACGGATATACCATACCACCCTTAAGACCGATGCCGGCAGTTTCAGGATCCATAGTCTTAGACAGTTTAGTAAATGTAAGCAGATTCTCACCAGAGACAAATAAACGCAGATTTTGAATATATGCCCGCCTCATCCATTTTGCAGGGAAAGTATACGATAGTTGCAAGTTTTTCAAACGCATATACGAAGCATTCTGCAAATAGCGTGTCTGAGTGGATTTATTCTTATTAGCCCACAAAGGCCGTGGATAATACGCATCATAATTAGCCCCTAAACGACTATCTTCATCACGGAAATAATTCATATGCTCATCAAAAACGACAGACCAGGATTTTCCACCTGATGTTGCTCCCCAAAATACAAAATTCAAATCAGTAGATGCAGAACCGACCTTTGCGTCCGGATAGTAATCCCGCTTTAATACTCCTTGCCAGAACATTGAAATTGCAAAACCTCGCCAGGAAGCATCCAAACTAATGCCTGTACGGAAACGCGGAGTACTATTCCCTATTTTCCTCAAATCACCCATATCATAGATTGTATTTGAGCCATTACTTACCTTTCCGTCACCGTTAGTATCGGCATACATAATATCACCGGCAGCCCACTTACTGCCTAACGCATTTTGTCCACCATTGGGTAATGAGGCTAAATGTGCTTCCATCTCCTCATCGGTTTTTGCTATTCCAATCGTTTCATATCCAAAAATATCTCCCAGAATTTGTCCTTCATAATAAGTACTCAATGAACCTGTCAGATTCGGATATTTCAATATTTTCGTTCTACTGTCTGATAAATTGAATGACACTCCATATTGAAACTCATTAATACGATCTTTCCAGCCAATCTGCAATTCCCAACCTTTAGTTACTAAATCTGTGTTATTGGTTGCAGGAGCACTTGTTCCCAATGTTCCGGGTAGGTCTACTCCAGGTCCCATCATATCTTTTGTAGTACGGCTGTAGATATCAAAAGAACCTGTCAAACGATTATTTAGTACTCCCCAATCAAGACCAAAGTTCAACGTTTTAATCTTTTCCCAAGTTAAAGAAGTAGATATTAATCCTGGAGCAGCCGCTGTATTAGGACGTAAACCGTCAATTAACCAATCTCCCTTTCCTGCGGCGGTTGTCATTGTGAGGTAAGTAGGGTAATAACTTTTAGCATTCTGATTGGCCAAAACACCATAAGAAGCTCTCAACTTCAACAGTTGAATATAATCAGCCGTACCCTTCATAAACTCTTCTCGCGCTATATTCCAACCTAAAGAAGCAGAAGGAGAAGTTATCCAGCGTTTATCACGACGATAACGCGAACTACCATCTCTACGCACATTTACTTCCAGTAGATAACGCTCTTTATAATCATAATTAACACGGCCAAAGAAACCTACTGTACACCATTCATTATAGTTACCTTTCAGCGTAGCATTCTCAACATCAGTAGTTTGATCTAAAACCGGAATATCATCGGATATTAAATCATTGCGCTGTCCGCTAAGCATACGATTTTTATAAGACTCTAACTGGAATCCTACCATTGCTGCCAGATTATGCTCTCCTAACGTAATATTATAATTAGAATAAAAATTAGGGGTCAAGTGAGTAGCGCGATATGCATACTCATATACACGACTCTTCTTCTGGCTCAAATTGGATACATAAGTCTTCAAAGGCTCTGTCGCATAATGCCCGTATACCAGATTCCAAACTTCATGTTGCCAGTCATTGGTAATACGCGCATTCATTTCCGCCATTATATTCCAATTCTTAACCGGAGTAATTGTCAGTTTCAATTGCTGATATAAATCATCATTCTGCTCCTGTCTTCTACCTCCATTCTCTAAATGCTCTGTATATGTCACATCTGCCAATCGATATCCATTCGGATCAGTTACCGGAATCAACGGAACCGAACGACGAAGTACTTCATTATAGAAATTACTGGACATCTGACTCGGACGCCCATAATCAGTACGTGAAAAACGGGTTGTATAATCCATCTTAATAAAATCTGTTACCTGAGATGAAATCTTACCTGTTGTTGCAAATCGTTTCTGATTATCAGTGCCATAACGCAAAAATCCATCTTGAGTCTGATAATTAACCGACACATAATATGTCAGCTTATCTGTTCCACCACTTACACTCAGATTATGCTCCTGAGATGGTGACCAATCCTTATAATACTCTCTCAACCAATCCACATTGGCATAAGCTGTACCAGTATCCCACTTTCCATTACTATTCGGTTGAATGCCTCCATCATTCAATGTACCGTGCATATAATCCCAAACATTTTGTACCTGAGTATCATCATAAAGATAAGCACCGGCATTATTAAAATTGGCATCATTGAAATAATTTATATAATCCCATGAACTAGCCATCTTTGGCAACATTACAGGAGTTTTAAAACGGAAGTTATTGCTATAATTCACAGTAGACTTACCTTTCTTCCCGGATTTAGTAGTTACCAAAATTACACCAAATGGTGCTCTGGAACCATAAATTGATGAAGCGGCCGCATCCTTCAACACTGAAATATTATCAATGTCCTGCGGATTGATATTCGAAAGACTCCCCTCCATACCATCAATAAGCACCAATGGACTACCACTCGATGTCGAACCAATAGTTGCCGTTCCACGTATATTAATAGAAGGCGTAGCATTTAATTCGGCACCATTATTCGAAGTAGTAATATTAAGTCCCGGAAGTAACCCCTGCAAAGCCTGTACTGCATTTCCTACCGGACGAGCCTCCAAAGATTTAGATTCTATCACTCCTACGGCACCTGTTAGATTTACCTTTTTCTGAGTTCCGAAACCAACAACTACAACCTCATCCATCAAATTGGTTTCCTCATCCATTACTATATCAATAACCTGTTTTTTACCGTTAAAAGTTACTTCCTGTTTTTTCATGCCGACAAATGAAAATACAAGTATATCACCCGGCTGGGCTTCAATTCTATATTTACCATCCGCATCAGTTACTGTACCGGTTTGAGCGCCCTGTACAGCAATGGTCACCCCAATCATAGCTTCACCGGCAATATCAACAACCGTACCACTAACCCATGATTTCTTAGCATTACTTTGCCTGGATTGCTGCTTAGTCTTATCTACCGTTACGATAATCTGCTTTCCGTTCAAATAATATTTAATACCACGGGGAGTTAAAACTTCATTCAAAATACTTTCTACACTTTTATTCTCAGCAAATACAGATACTCTTTCTTTCACAGGGACATCTTCCTCATACAGAATTACATAATTTGTATGTTTTTCTATGGTAGAAAATAATTCTTTAATAGTAATATCACGTACTTGTAGTGAAATATTAGTTTGGGAAAGAGTGTTTTGTGCATTCAATGTGTTTCCTATAATACTAATTACGAAACAGAGCAATTGAAATCCAATATATTTTTTAATGGAATTACATTTATAAATACTTACTTGTGTCCTCATAGTTATCTATGCTTTTATTTTATAAATTCAAATCACAGCTCTAAAAAAGCTTCAAAAGAAGCATACGATCCCCTATACTAAGGTGGTAGACGATAGTTTCTCATAATAATAATAAATTAATTAGATGTTATTTATTTGCTATAGCGTTTCTTTTTCTGATACACCTTCACAACATTTGTTTCTTTATTATATTCAAATGTAAAGGGCGTTGAATGTGACAAATTATGTAATACTTCACTAATAGAATCGTAAAGATTAAGATTCCCAATATATTTCTTTTTCGATACGGAACTATCAAATATAATTTTCACTCCATAGTATTTCTCTAAACGGGTAAAGATATGCTCCAACGGTTCATTCTGAATTTGCATAATACCATCTTTCCAACAGGTATAAGCGTAGGTATCAACCTTTTTTACAACCGAAGAATTCTTTGCATAAAAGAAGCCCTCCTTAGGAATCAATTTATACTTGTTATTATCCGGTCCCACTTCAACACTACCTTCTACTAATACCACAGACTTTTGAAGATCTTCTTTATACGCACTCACATTAAACTTCGTTCCTAAAACAGAAACATCAAAATCTTTTGTATGTACAAAAAATGGACGGGATTGATCTTTTTCTACTTCCAGATACGTCTCTCCTTCTATATATATATCACGTCTGTCTTCTAAAAAGGTCTTCGGATACAACAACTTACTACCGGCATTAAGCCAGGCAACCGTACCATCATTAAATCTGATAGCAGTACGTTTGCCCACCGGTACAACCAACTGAATCATCTCTCCCTGCAAATCAGAAAATTTCATTTTCTTCTCAGTGCCTACAACAAAATCTCCTTGTGCCGTCTGATTAATGACTTCATTATTTGGAATAGTAGTTCTTAAACCACCCGAAATAATAAGAATTTCATTGGATGTACTTTGTATTGAGTCAAGCAAAGCTAATACCTCTTCTTTATTACCAACATAATCTCTTCCTATTAATAATAATGACGATACTACCAATATAACGGATATACAAGCAGCACATGCCGTTGAAATCCAATATAGCCTTCTTCTGTTTTTTCTACGATCAACCCGATCCCAGAAACCTTTAAGACTACGTTCAACTTGCAAATCAGAAACAACAGCTTCTTCAACCTTCATATTCTGCAATAAAAGAAATGCATTTTCAATGACTTCACATTGCTCAGGATGAAGGTGCATCATCTGCTTCAAGGCTTCTTGATCATTTTCCTTAGCAATATTGATAAGTTTCTCATCAAAAATCCAAAACTCTATGTTGTTTCTATTTTCCATTCTATCTTTATTTCTATTAGTAGTACAATTCTATCTTTATTTTGTAATCACTATACAAGACATTTTTTATAGCTATACTACAAAAATATCTTCCACAGGCACAAATATATCATTTAATCACCTTATTATCAGCAAATAAACTTAATACAATTAAAAATAAAATTGTTTTTTAAAAGAGATTATTTTCTCATTAGAAATGATAGTCCGAGAACAAAGCGATCATGAATAGTAATACGAAGAAATCATTATTTTCTTTTCTGATCTTTTCCATAGCTCTATATGTCAGATTGCGCGCGGCCTGTTCAGACATATCCATAATCTGGGCTATTTCTTCATATTCTTTTTGATGTAAAAATCGTAAATAAATGATTTCTTTTTGTCGAGGAGTCAAGCTATTAATTATTCTATGTATCTTTTCCTTTAAAGCCTTTAATTCTTCTTCATCTTCAATTTGGGTGTTTTCAACAAAATAAGGTAGTTCAAAGTTTTCAAATTCATCCAGATACAAATACTTTTTCCTTTGTTTTTCATGATTAACAAAGGCATTTCTCATAGCTGCATAAAGAAATGCCTGAATGGTAGAAAAATCTTTTATTAATTGAGGACGAGTATAAAGTTTAACAAATAATTCTTGTATAATATCATCAATTAATTCACTGTCCATACCTAAACTTATACCATAAGAATAGAGTTTTCTATAATTGTGACGATAGAAGACAGAAAAGGCTTCCTTATCCCCTTCAAGAAACAATTTCCATAAGTCCAGTTCATTATAAGATTCAAAGGTTGACATTCTTTATATTGTTAATGCTAATCAGTAATCGTAAATCATTTGCTGATTTAATAAGTTAAAACATTATTATTCAGCTATCTCATTCATCTCTTTTTGGTGAATTGAAAGTCAGTATATTTAGAATAACAAATTTACTCACTATTCTAATTTATGACTTTCAAAAAGAGCTAAAATTTAGATGGGAAAAATTGCCATCATATTCATTTATCTGATCTTACCTAATAGTGGAATCAGAGGAAATTACTGATTCCACTATTAATAAATTATTCAATCGGCATATATCGAATAATCAGCATATTATTTTTCCTTCCGATAGTTTTCAAGCCCAGTTCTCAGGAATTCGATGTATTTAGGAATATCTTCATTATAAGCATAAGACTTATTCAAAGGCTTTCCTTCATTATCTATCAACACATAGAAGGGTTGGGCATTGGCACCAAACTTCACACGTTGCAGATAGCTCCATTTATCCCCTACGGTACGCAAAGTACGTTCCGTTCCGTTCTCCATAATCTTCACCGGTTCAGAAAGCGGAGTCTTGTTGTCTACATACAGAGTAATCAATACATAGTCATCATTAATAATTTTACTTACTGTCGGATCAGTCCACACAGCAAGCTCCATTTTACGGCAGTTAACACAACCATAACCTGTAAAGTCAAGCATGACCGGCTTATTGTGCAATCTGGCATACTCCATCCCCAAATCATAATCATCAAATTTAGCATGTACCTCATTTGTATACAGATTGAAATCCTGCGTTTTCATAGGTGGAGCAAATGCACTAACGGCTTTCAACGGTGCTCCCCATAAACCGGGTACCATATATACTGCAAAAGCAAGTGATACGAGCGCCATAAAGAAACGGGATACGCCTATTTTGGTATCATCATCATCGTGAGGAAATTTAATCTTACCCAACAAGTAGAAACCAAGTAACGCAAATATCACAATCCACAAAGCCAGGAATGTTTCGCGATCAAGAATTCTCCATCCGTAAGCCAGATCGGCGACAGATAAAAACTTCAAAGCAAAAGCCAATTCGAGGAAACCAAGTGTTACTTTTATCACATTCATCCAGCCACCAGACTTCGGCATAGACTTCAACCAGGATGGGAAAAGAGCAAACAGTGTAAACGGAAGTGCCAAAGCAATGGCAAAACCAAGCATGCCGATAGCAGGAGCTATCACACTACCTGTGGTAGATACCTGTACTAATAAAAATCCAATAATAGGACCTGTACAAGAGAAAGATACCAGTGACAGAGTGAATGCCATCAAAAAGATACTAATCAGACCTCCTGTAGCTTCTGCCTTACTATCCACTGCATTACTCCATTTTGAAGGAAGCGTAATCTCAAATGCACCAAAGAAAGAAGCTGCAAATACAATCAGCATCAAACAGAAAAGAATATTAAAGACAGCATTGGTAGACAAAGCGTTCAATGCACTCGCACCAAAGATAGCCGTAATAGCAAGTCCCAATGTAACGTAAATCACAACGATAGAAGCACCATATGTCCAAGCATCACGGATACCTTTCTTTCTATCTTTACTACGTTTCAGGAAGAAACTTACGGTCATCGGGATAATAGGCCATACACAAGGAGTGAACAGTGCAAGCAACCCTCCCAAGAATCCGGTAATAAAGATATAAATCCATGACATATCTTCCTGAGAATGTTCTTCGCCATAAGCTTGTAAATCGTCAATTACCGGTTTCCAAAGGATGTCAGCAGAAACAGCCGGTTTTACAACTGCAGCAGTGTCTGCAGATGTAGCAACTGTTTCAGGTTCAATCTCCACCTCTTTTTGAAGCTCAACTTTAGACTCTGCTACCGGTTCTGTAGCCTTTAAGGTAGTTTTGCCTGATAAATTAAACGGAACCTGTGTCGGTGGTAAACAACTTTCGTCATCACATGCCCCATATTCCAGATATCCTTCAATAGTATATGTACTGGCAATAAACTTTATCTTCTGAACAAACTGTGCAGTACTCTCAAAATAGCGCACTTTCATTTGGAAAAGTTTATCAAATGTTGAGATCTCATTTCCTACCGGCTTCAGCTTGCCAACCAATTCCAAACCATTCTTTTTATCAACATTGAATGTTGCCGAGATAGGCCCGCCATCACCTAAATTAGTAGAATATACATGCCATCCCGGATCAATGGCGGCAGTAAATATTATTTCACCCTCAGTGTCAGACAGTGCTTTCAACTCTGTCTTAAACTTTACAGGATCTTGAATCTGTGCATGAGCCGCCAGGACAACAAACATCAGCAACAAAAAAGAACATAATTTTCTCATTCTCTATTCAGTATTTTAAATTATAACAGTTATGCAAACGCTCTGGTTCACTTACTTATTCATAGTCCACACAGGCACGGCTCTCTTTTGCCTCAGCTATGATTTTGCCGGCAGCTACATGAAGAGGATGAGTAGCATAGAACTTCACGTCATCCAAGTTATCAAACTCACTATATAATGCAATATGCCACGTCTCACCCGGATTGGTATTTAGTCCCACTTCGATTTTACGAATAACAGGAATTACAGCAGGAAGAGCTTCTATCGCCTCCTTAAATTTATTCATCACAACCAGCTTCTCGGCTTCCGGCACTTCATCCTTTAACTTAAATAATACAATGTGTTTCACCATAACGTTGCTATTTTAATTTATTGTTTATATATTTGTCAGCCGAAGCTGCATTATCTTTTCAATGCAAAATTACTCTATTTGTTTTAAATATACACTATGAACAGATGTTAATAATAGGAATAGCAGGCGGAACAGGTTCGGGAAAGACCACCGTCGTACGGAAAATTATTGAAAGTCTCCCAGCCGGTGAAGTTGTATTGCTTCCACAGGATTCATATTACAAAGACAGTAGCCATGTCCCTGTTGAGGAACGACAGAATATCAACTTTGACCATCCGGATGCATTTGAATGGAGCCTGCTCTCAAAACATGTTTCTATGTTGAAGGAAGGTAAAAGCATAGAACAGCCTACTTATTCCTATCTTACTTGTACCCGCCAATCTGAAACCATCCATATTGAACCGCGTGAAGTGGTTATTATTGAAGGGATTCTTGCCCTTTGCGATAAAAAACTGCGCAATATGATGGATCTTAAAATTTTTGTAGATGCCGATCCGGATGAACGTCTGATACGTGTAATACAACGGGATGTAGTGGAACGCGGACGTACAGCTGAAGCTGTTATGGAACGTTATACGCGTATATTAAAACCAATGCATCAGCAGTTTATCGAACCTTGTAAGAGATATGCCGATCTTATTGTACCCGAAGGAGGCAACAACAATGTGGCAATTAATATCCTGACAATGTATATTAAGAAACATTTGAAATAAGAATGACAGTCCGGCGCTCCATACTGCCTTTCTTCCTCATCATCCTCTTTTCTGTATTGGCCTGTAGACACAGACACCACCCGACAGAAGAAGTGGGAGAATATGATTTGGCACAGATTAAAGACAGTGGTGAACTGGTTGTACTGACATTATACAGTTCAACCACCTATTTCATTTACCGCGGCCAGGAAATGGGGTTCCAATATGAGTTGAGCGAACAATTTGCCAAAAGCCTGGGTGTAAAGTTACGCATTGAAGTAGCACGAAATGTATCTGAACTAATTGAAAAGCTTCTGGCTGGTGAGGGTGATCTTATCGCATACAATCTTCCTATCACCAAAGAATTGAAAGATAGCCTGATCTATTGTGGAGAGGAAGTTATTACACATCAGGTAATTGTACAGCGAAACAATGGTAAAACAAAACCAATAACCGATGTAACGGAACTTATCGGTAAAGATGTATATGTAAAACCCGGTAAATATTACGACAGGCTCGTCAATCTGAACAGCGAACTGGGAGGCGGCATACAGATTCACAAGATAACAGGTGACAGTATCACAACCGAAGATCTTATCACGCAAGTAGCACAAGGAAAAATCCCCTACACAGTGGCAGATAACGATTTGGCAAAGTTAAACACCACTTATTATCCGAATCTGAATATCAAACTCTCTATCAGTTTTGATCAGCGGGCATCATGGGCTGTACGGAAAGACTGCCCTCAACTGGCTGCTGCCGCAGACAAATGGCACGAAGATAATATGACTTCACCGGCTTATAGTGCCAGTATGAAGCGATATTTTGAAATCAGTAAGGCAGTTCCTCACTCCCCTATTCTCTCATTACGTGAAGGAAAAATTTCTCATTACGATAAACTATTTAAAAAGTATGCAAAAGAGATAGATTGGGACTGGCGTTTACTGGCATCACTGGCCTACACGGAATCTAACTTTGATACAACAGCTGTATCATGGGCAGGAGCCAAAGGCTTGATGCAGCTTATGCCCCAAACAGCACGTGCTATGGGAATACCTCCCGGCAAAGAACAAAATCCGGAAGAAAGCATTAAAGCAGCTGTGAAGTATATAGCAAGCACTGACAGGAGTCTTAGAATGATTCCCGATAAACAAGAACGCATTAAGTTCATTCTTGCTTCCTACAATGCCGGATTAGGACATGTATACGATGCCATTGCACTGGCTGATAAGTATGGAAAAAATAAAAATATATGGGACAACAATGTAGAAAACTATATCCTGCTGAAAAGTAATGAAGAATACTTTACCGATCCCGTTTGTAAAAACGGTTACTTCCGTGGAATAGAAACATATAACTTCGTGAAAGATATTATGTCAAGGTATGAGTCATATAAGAAAAAAATAAAAGAATAATCATTTAAGACCTATCCTTTACGGTATTGTTGTGGCGACTGTCCTGTTTGTTTTTTAAAAAATGTACCAAAATAAGAAGCATTCGGAAAATTGAAGTAATCGGAAATCTCTTGAATACTTTTTTGAGTATTTTTAAGCAGTGAAATACTTTTTCGGGTAATAGACCTGAATATTAATTCCTGTACCGTATAGCCACAGATGGACTTAGATAATACAGAAATGTATTTAGGGGATAAACAGAGCTTACCTGCATAAAACTCTACACCACGCTGTTCTGTATAATACTCATCTATCAACTGAATCAATTTAATAAAAATTTCATACTTACGTCCTACTGAAGATTTCAAATTAATGGGTTTACGATTATAAATGGAACATATCCGGTATGTCAATCCTAAGAGCAGAAGCTTCTGTTCGTACCGGCTGAAGGTATTGTCTTCCATTTCCAAAGTACTATCCAATAAGGACATGTATTTCAATACTTCCTCTTCATCTCCAGTATTCCAGACATAACACGGCTCTGTCCTGAGCTGTGAGTACAAATACATGGAAGCTACAGAATTACCTATAATATCCCGTATCGGCTCTATCTGATAAACGAGAATAAACAGTTCTACATTCTCAGATTCCTGAAGCACCTGAAAAAGAGAATCTTCCGGTATAAAAAGAGTTTCTCCAGCTTTTGCTGAATAAATTTTCTGATTGAGGGAAAACATAAAACTCCCCTGACGGCAAATTACCAACCCTACACCATTAATAAGAAATGGCTCTTTTAAAGAAGCAGGAAAGGTATGGAGCATACCTTTCGAGCTGCAAATATTCTCCTTGTTCAGTAGTGCATAATTAAGACGGGATAAGCGTTCTTGCAAAATATTCATCATATAAAAATTACCGATTCACATTAAAACTGTGCTAAGTTAGTAATTTTCGCTTAGGATAAGGTATCACAACCGCAAATATCATACAAATAAGGCAGGCATATAATGTCCAGCCAGCCATCTCTTTTACGGCCGAGAGCGTGGCTTGTACTTGAATACGCCCTTTAGTGGATATGGCAGCCATGTTTATAGATTCAGTCCTGCTTTTTCCTTGATATTGCATTCCTTTCATGGTCTGAATAAAAGAGGAGGATGCTTCGGGATGTAACATATCCACATTCTGTGCATAACGTGTGATGTAGTATTGCTGTCTTTCCTGCAATATATTAGTATAGAGAGCCGTACCGATGGATGGGGCCAGTACCATACGTACGGTAAGCATAGTACAAATCCAAGAAGACAGAAACTTATAAGGCATGCGCTGGGTTGCAAATGTAGGTATCAACGAATAAAGTAGCATCATACCTGTGGAACGGATTATAACCGGATACTTCATACGTTCATACAATCCGGCACCTTGGACTTCAAAATACATAAACATAGCAGACAGTCCCAATAAAAGAAAACCAGCGGCAAATAAATATTTGAAATGCACTCCTTTTACACTAAGCCAGATAGTTACAATACCACCAATAAAGTACCCCAACATACTCCAATTGCCCAATGTAGCATTTTGGAAGTTATCCAGTTTCATGCTTATCCCTGTAAATACATTGACAAACATAGCACTGGAATTCAACACCATCAACAGAAAGTATAGCAGAAAACCAATACGAATAGTGCGTAATTTGAATACATCCAGTTGATAGTAAGGATTGCGCTGAGTGGCTTCTATGTAAATGAATATGCCCCCTGTAATGATAGCACCGACCGTAGCCCATTGTATGGTAGGATTATCATACCAGTCAAGCACCTTACCGTAAGTCAGTATATAAGTGATACAGAGCAACATAATACTAAATATAGAAGCATTACCGAACTGTTTGAAATTAATAGGGAACCGCCGTGTAACATATTTATGATAAGGCATCGTAATAAATGTAATGAGAATACAAAGTAACAACAGCCCCATCATGAAATAGTAAACATATTGCCATTCATATTCAAAAGCAAGCCATGCAGTAAGCGAGGTCCCTATTTGTCCCAATATCATAAAGAACAGGTAAATGGCCGGCTGTGCAGCACTTCGTTCGATATCCAGTTTATCCCATCCTTCTCCGGTTGCCGGTTCATTACCAGGAGTGATTTTCTCATAAGCTTCAATATGCCCTGCATACTTGATAAGTGTAAAAAGATTAACCATCATCAATACCATCCGGAGAAATCCCGTAAACAGACTACAAAGCGCCAACAGAAATACACTGTCTGTCTTAGCGCAGATATAGCTGAATATGTACATCAACGAGAAACCGGCAATGCACATCATTTTCTCTCTGCGAATGAGTACTAATCTATATAAAAAAGGACAGAAAGCTGCCATACCTATAGAAGTGGCGAAATTAGTGAACTGGATATGTTCGGAAATAATCCCCAATCCGTTCATCATCTCAGTACTGTTTACCGAATAAGTCCCTCCTACCGTAAGTATCGGAAGGAAAAACAATATTAGGATAATGATGCCTACCGGTTTCGGCACCCAATTGTAGAAAGGATAATTTTTAGGGTACGATGGCATAGCTTCAGAGTTTTACTTTTACAACTACCATCATACCTGCTGCCAACCTCTCATTGTCTTCTTTAGATAAATTAGTAAAATCAATACGTACCGGTATACGTTGTTGTATTTTTACGAAGTTTCCGGCAGAATTATCCGTGGGAACCAAAGAATATTTGGATCCTGTAGCACCGGAAATCGCCGTTATTTTTCCGGTAAATTTTTTATCACTGATGGCATCCACTGTAACAATAACCTCCTGTCCCAGATGCAGGTTCTCTATCTGAGTCTCTTTATAGTTGGCAATAATCCATTTTTGAGTATCAGGAAGAATATAAGTAATCGTTTGTCCTGCTGTAATAAACTGTCCTTCTTCTAAAGTACGACGCCCCAACTTACCGTCACAAGGAGCTGTTACTACCGTATACGAGAGATTAAGTTTTGCCATTTCGAGGGCTGCCGTTGCTCGTTGAATAGCAGCCTCTGTATTCTCACGACGGTGTGAAACTTCATTTACTCCTGATAGAGCCGCCTTTTGTTGTCGCTTTACTGCTTCAAGTTTTTTATGAGTTGCTTCATATTCCGTTTCTATCTGCTCCAATTGTATGGGAGTAGCTGCATTTCTTTTAACCAGGTTCTGATACCGTTGACGGTCTTTCTCCAATTTGACAAGACGTATTTCTATCTCTGCAATGGAAGCGTCATAAACAGAGGCTGTGGTTTGGGTAGTTTGCAAAGTTGCTCCAATAACAGTAGCACCTGCCAATGCGTCTTTCAGTGCTGCTTCGGCCTCCATTACCCGTATTTTGTATTCACGGTCGTCAAGTACCAATAATGTATCCCCTTTATGTATTTCCTGATGTTCGGTGAAACAAATCTTTTTAATATACCCCGATGCCCGCAAATTGATAGGGGATATATATTGCTCTATTTGAGCATCGTTACTGGTCTCACAACTTTTGTAATTCAGAAAAAGGCACACCACCTGAATTATCCCCCACGCAATGATCACGATTCCCAACATACTGACTACTATTTGCCAACGGCGTAGTTTTTTCAGTTTTTTTGCTTTCTCCTGATGTATACTTGCTACACTGTCGTTTTCTTTTGTTCTCATATCTTTTGTATTGTTTTAATATTCTTGTTTAATTAATCATTTACCAAGGAATCTATCCGTCCGGTAAGCTTAAGTAACATTAAAGTAGTGATACGGTAATTATAATGTGCACTTATATAGTTATTTTGCGCTTCACTCATGCGCATCTCATCCTGCAATACTTCGGTCATCGAAGTAATCCCTTCCCGGTAACGATTCATAGTGACTGCATAAACATCCTCAGCCAATAGATAATTGTCCTTTTGTTTTTTGAAATTACGCTGATTGTTCATCAAATCATTTGTGGCATTCAAATATTGGACTTGCAGATTCTTTCGGGTATTTTCTTGTGCTATCTTCATATTTTCAATATCAATAGCTGCTTTACGACTTTTATAGCGTTTATCAAATCCGTCGAATATTGGTACACGCAAAGACAAACCCAAACCATACGAACGAAACCAATGATTGGAAGGTCCGGAATGGAACCAGTGATAAGCTTTGTCTGTGTAAGCCGAAAACATCCAACTGCCTGTAAGGTTCAGTGAGGGCATATAACCATAGCCGATCATCTTTTTCTGTTGCTCAGCCAGTTGCTTTTGAGATTGTAGCAACTGCAGTTCATAGAGGTTTTCTGACAAACCGGTCAGAGCAACCGGAATGATGTTGTCGGTATTGACAGGTGTCAATGCAATATTTTTCTCAGCCGGATAATCAATGATATATTTCAAAAGATTCAGTTGTTGTTCTAACATTGCCTGGGCGTTGTCATACTGTACTTTCAAGTTTTCCAAATTGATATTCACCCGTTTCACATCTACTTCCATAGCCATCCCGTTATCGTAAAATGCCTGTGTAATATCCTTTAACTCTTCAAGACGGATGATATTGGCTTTTACCAGTACAATTTGCTCTGCAGTAACTTGTCCCAAATAATACATTTTACAGATTTGCAGGATAAGGTCTTCCCTCGCCTTTTCGTAAGAAAGGCGATTCATCTCATCCATTGTCCTGGCAATAGATAAAGTAGTATAAAGAGTTTGATTATAGAGTGGCATTTGTAACTGCAATCCAGCATTGGCATTATACCGCAAAGTATGAGTTACATTGTAAGGGGTACCATATACAGAACCATCGGTTACAGATACAGGCGGATCAATGTTATCATTATAATTGGCGAAACCATTAATTTGTGGAAGTAGCTTAGCGCGGTTTTCAGAAATACCATATCTACCTTTCTGTATTTCATTGCGCTTACTCTGTAAAGACAGATTATTTTCTATACCCATTTCAAGACAGTTTTCAAGTGTCAAAGTATCTTGTGCACTTCCACTCGTAACCGATAGGTAGAAAAAAGAAAAAATGAATAGTAATCTTTTCATAATGCTCATACGATAAATAAGCACAAATTTAGTAGCTTATATCGTATAAATACTATCCATAAATCAAGTGTTTCTATTCATATTTTCCTTTTTTTATAGAAAAACAAAGCTAAATGGTCTTCATATTTACCCTTAATATTTATTTTCATCAGTCTGTTTTTCAAAATTAGTCCATACAACAAATGGTCTTACCTTTTTTTAAGACAGAAAACAATATAAAAAAACAGCTAACAACGAGAATTTACAATATTTACTGATAATGTATTTTCTTTGCGTCATACTTTTGCTTCGGTTGCTGTTGAATAGCAGGATATCCGAAAGGTATGACACATAGTGGTAAAATGTTTTTGGGAAGAGCAGTATACTTGCGTACTACTTCCATACGATCCTCATAAGGATAAGCAGCAGTCCATACAGCACCTAATCCCAAACTTTCGGCAGCTAAAAGAATATTTTGCGCAGCAGCCGAACAATCCAAATACCAATAAGAAGATCGGGTAGAGTCACCACAGACAACAATAGCATAACGAGCTTCGGTAAGCATCTTAGCATAAGGCAAAGCTGCAGCCATAGAATCAAGGGAAGCACGTTTGGTTACAACAATAAACTCCCAAGGACGCAAATCTTTACCCGAAGGAGCAGCCATACCGGCACGAAGCATCAAGTCTATCTTTTCCTCTTCAACTCCTTTGTTCAAGTAAGTACGCACACTCTTACGCGCAAAGATATTATCCAAAGCAGCGTTAGCAGAAACAGACTCTGTTTTTTGCGAAACAGAAGAGCAAGAAAAAACAGTAGTCAGTAGGACAACTGTCGATAACAACAAAAAATAGATCTTTCTTACGTCCATATCAATTAAAACAGATTCAGTTTATTCTTTTGTGCTTCTTCAAGCGATACTGTCTCACGACGCTTCATACCGCTTTTATCACGCAAATCCTTGTATTCTTTTGCCAATTCTGCCACCAGTTCCTCTTTTGCCTTTGGATTAAGCAACCGTGCTGCTACACCGGCATTTTGAGATGCATCCTTCAAATGCACTACCGGAGCATGATAAACAGGAGCTATTTTCAAAGCCGTATGCATCTTCGAAGTCGTAGCGCCACCAATCAACAAAGGAATATCCAAACCTGCTTTTTCCAATTCCATAGCTACATGAACCATCTCCTCCAAAGAAGGAGTAATCAGTCCGCTCAGACCGATCATATCCACTTTCTCTTCAATAGCATGCTGTACAATGGTTTCGGCAGGTACCATTACCCCTAAATCTACAATATCATAACCGTTACAAGCCATCACTACAGATACAATATTCTTACCGATATCATGCACATCTCCTTTGACAGTAGCGAGCAGCACCTTACCGGCTGTAGAAGCACCTTCCTGTTTCTCCGATTCAATAATCGGTTGTAAAATAGCCACTGCCTTTTTCATGGTACGTGCAGTTTTCACAACTTGGGGTAAAAACATTTTCCCCGCTCCAAACAGTTCGCCTACATGATTCATACCCTCCATCAATGGTCCCTCAATCACATCCACCGCCTTATCATACAGTGGCAATGCTTCCGCCAGATCTTCTTCCAGAAAGTCACCAATACCCTTCACTAATGCGTACTGCAAACGTTCCTGCACAGTACCCTCTCTCCAGGCTAAATGAGTTGAAACCTGAGAGTTGGGAGTTGAAAGTTCACCGTTCTTTTCAGCTTTTAATGCTTCGGCAAGTTCGATCAGACGTTCGGCAGCATCAGGACGACGATTCAGAACAACATCCTCTATCTTTTCGAGCACATCGGCCGGAATATCCGTATAGAGTACGGAAGTAGCCGGATTGACAATTCCCATATCCATCCCTTGCTGAATAGCATGATAAAGAAAGACAGCATGCATTGCTTCGCGGATGTAATTGTTTCCGCGGAAAGAGAATGAAAGATTACTAATACCACCACTCACATGTGCACCGGGAAGATTTTTACGAATCCAGCCGGTTGCATTGATAAAGTCGACAGCGTAATTATTGTGTTCTTCGATGCCCGTAGCTACAGCAAGAACATTCGGGTCAAAAATAATATCATGCGGATTGAATCCTATCTTATCAACCAACAAACGGTAAGCCCGCTCGCAGACTTCTATTTTACGGGCAGCAGTATCTGCCTGTCCTTTTTCGTCGAAAGCCATTACCACAGTAGCAGCACCATATTGTTTAATAATGCGGGCATGCTCTAAGAACTTCTCTTCTCCTTCTTTTAAAGAGATAGAATTCACTACCGATTTACCTTGCAGGCATTTCAGTCCGGCTTCAATGACCTCCCACTTAGAAGAGTCAATCATTACAGGCACACGAGCTATATCAGGCTCCGAAGCTATCAGATTGAGGAAAGTTGTCATCTCCTGACGTGCATCCAACAACCCATCATCCATATTTACGTCAATGATCAACGCACCATCTTCTACTTGCTGACGGGCTATGGAAAGTGCTTCATCATATTTCTTCTCATTAATAAGCCGCAAGAACTTACGCGAACCGGCTACATTGCAACGCTCACCGATATTTACGAAATTGATTTCCGGTTTCACCTCCAGCAATTCCAACCCCGAAAGCCAGAGACAATCAGGCTTAGGAGCAGGTACATGGGGCTTTGCTCCTTCTATTAAGGCCGGATATTCTGCGATATAAGCATCAGTAGTACCACAACAGCCACCAATGATATTTATCAATCCTTCATGGATGTATTCTTTTACTTCATGAGCCATATCGGCCGGGGTCTGATCATATTTACCCAGACTATTAGGAAGTCCGGCATTCGGATAAGCACTGATGTAATAAGGTGCACGGTTGGCAAGCTGCTCAAGAAATGGCTTTAATTGTTTGGCACCAAACGAGCAATTCAGTCCCACCGAAAGTATATTGGCATGTTGCACAGAAGCCAGGAAAGCATCTAATGTCTGCCCCGAAAGTGTACGTCCACCCGTATCGGAAACAGTAACAGACAGCATAATGGGGACTTCAACACCTGTCTTTTTCATCGCCTGTTCTGCTGCATAGATAGCTGCCTTGGCATTCAGCGTATCAAAGATAGTTTCAATCAGAATGGCATCCACTCCTCCTTCGAGCATAGCTTCCATTTGCTGCTGATAAGCGGTAGCCAATCCATCATAGCTTAATGCACGAAAGGCCGGATTATTCACATCAGGACTCATAGAGCAGGTCTTATTGGTAGGCCCTACCGAACCTGCCACAAAACGAGGCTTTTGCGGATTCTTTGCAGTATATTCATCCGCCACTTCACGTGCCAGTTTCACAGCAGCAAGGTTGATCTCACGTACATACTCTTCTACGTGATAATCGGCCATAGAAACCGTAGTCGAACTAAAGGTATTGGTTTCGATGATATCGGCACCTGCCTCCAGGTATTTACGGTGAATATCCTGAATTACATCCGGACGGGTCAGGCACAACAAATCATTGTTCCCTTTCAGTTGTCCGGGAATGTGTGCAAAACGTTCGCCACGGAAATCTTCTTCCTTTAAGTTGTATTGCTGAATCATAGTTCCCATCGCCCCATCCAATATAAGGATGCGTTGGGATATTAATTGTGGAATAGTTGCTTTCGCCATCTCTTTTTATACCTCTATAACCTTTATAGCCCTATTATAACCCTATAATTTTATAACCTTATCCCCTATCTCTTAAACATCCGGTCCATATCACGACGATCATCTTTTTCCTTCAAAGACTCACGTTTGTCATATTGCTTTTTACCTTTAGCCAAAGCCACAACAACTTTAGCCAATCCTTTTTCGTTGACAAACATACGAACGGGCACAATGGTAAATCCTGTTTCCTTCGTTCCCCGTTCCAGTTTCTTCAACTCCTTCTTATTGAGTAATAGCTTCCTGTCTCTACGGGCTGCATGATTATTGTACGAGCCATAGAAATATTCGGCAATGTGCATATTCTTCACCCACAACTCACCTTTTGCAAAGTAACAAAACGTATCTACCAGACTTGCCTTTCCCAGGCGAATAGACTTTATCTCCGTTCCGGTGAGCACAATACCCGCAGTATAAGTATCCAGTAACTCATAGTCAAATGTAGCACGTTTATTCTTTATATTTACAGGAGCCAGTTTCATTATTTTCTTAATTTAATATTGCTGTTAGTTTATTGAACACAAATTGAATCACTGCCGGACATAGTATTAACAACAAAGACGACAAAATGGTGAATCGTAATCGGTTCTTTTCTTCAACCTGCATCACAATCGGCGCACCTTCCCACACCACATAAACGATATAGAACTGCAACAACCAGCCGATGATGCTAAAATCAGGCAACAGCCCGGTAATTATTTTCAACAGGAAACTGACAACCAGTGCGTATCCTGCAAACTGCTGAGTCAGAGGGATATCATCTGACATTCCAAACATCTGTACCCTCAGTTGGTTGATGGCATAAGCCGCCAAAAAGTAGCCACCGAACAAGGCTACAGCCACAGCACAGCATTGCGTCATGGCTATCTGAAAACTTTGCGGACCTCCCCATCCATTGGCCAATAAAGAACCGATAAAGACAGCGAGACCGCATAAACCAATCATAGGATAGACAAAAGCCACAAAGACTTTTCGCCTATCCTCTTCCAAACGAATTTCCTCCCAGGCCTTGGCCGGAGAGGAAATTAATGACATTGCTATTTTAAATAACTCTTTGTAATCCAAATTTATTCTTTAGCCTTAATTTGTACTGTATATGTTTTAGTTTTAGTCTGCTCACTCTCCAAATCTATATTGGTATTATTCTCCTGTACCTCAATAATAATTTTTGTATTTTCATTAATAGACCCATCGAGTTTTCTTAGATTGAATGCCTTATAGAATACAAATGGATATTGATTTAAGTAGTTTACGCTGGTATAACTGGTAGAAGTATCTTTTCCATTATTATGACGCAAATACAACTTTATAGTATTCTCATCAACAGACTCATCCCGATAATGAACAAGTGTAAAATAGTGAGATAACAAACCTTCCGGTCCCATAAAGTAATCAATCTGAAGCAATAATGTACTCTCATCAAACATAATAGGTTTGTACGTAATATTTCCATAAGAAGTACTAATTGTTCCCTCCAAACCTCTGATAGGGGCTTTTGCTATTGAATCATTCGATAGTGGTTCCTCTCCTTCTTCAGGTTTATGCTGTACTGATTCTACAGTAGCATCCAACTTCGTTGCATACAACAATTGCAAATCTTTCAAAGAAGTTGAGGTTGCCGTTTTAGTCTGTGTAGCTGAGTCATACTGATAGATCACATATGCCATGCCACCATTAACCGGTTCAAAGCCCATTTGAGTCTTCATCGCAGCCAAAGAAGCGTCAGTAGGATAATACCTAAATCCGTTAGTGTCTTCAAACCAAGTACTTCCCATATAAGAAACAACTTTAACGAAAGCATCTTCCCTTACCGTAGTATCATTCTCTCCATTCATACATGAAGTAAAACCAACGCCCATCAATACAACCAGGGCTAACATCAAAATTTTCACTTGTTTCATAAATCTATTATTAGAGTTTGCAAAGATATAAATTCCAATTCACAATAAGTAAATGCAGATACTTAAAAAATACTGCACCGACTACTTTATTATTTTTGCAAATAACTCCAAATGATCATCCAAATACCCTGCTACTGTCGCAGTTACCTGTTCTTCCATTTCAAAATATTCTTCTTCAAGTTCGTCAAAAGCTTCATACTGCTCATACATTGCCATGAATTCATCCTCGGTTCGCTCTTTTTCAAGATCAGCACGGTGAGCATCATATACCTTTTTCGCCCGGTAAATCAATTTGGAAAATTCTTCAGCCCCCCACAGACGCATCACTTTGGCAAAAGGATTATCAAAAATATATCCCCCATAACCATTCTGTATCAATTGGCAAAAACCTCCCGTCATAATCTCATCACGAAAAATCTGATAGGCCAACAGCGAATGTTGTTCACCTGTAAGCAAAGCCATCGTTTCGGCAGTCAGCTCACCCCCTATCACTTCTTTATATTTATCAGTAAATACCTGGATAAACTCATCCATCCCTTCACCCGCAGCTTTTTGCAGAGCAGCATCTGTTACTTCTATCATAAATGTGTTCCTGTTTATATAATGTTGCAAAGTTACGAACTTTATCAATGAAATACCTTTTTTTGTCCATAAATTTTATATTCACATTATTACATACGCGCGCAGGCGTATTTTCTTCTTTTTTTAAAAGAATAATCCCCGTGTAATTAATAGAGGGTAGGGTACCCTACCCTCTATTAATTACACGGGGATTTTATTATAAGAATATTCAAGTTATCGGTAATAGGATGCAGATGTAATGGCGCACATCAATATATGTAATGCTCTGCCACATATATTGTTACGGAGCATTACATATATTGGCTTTTTGCTTACAAAAGCCAAAACTTACACATAGAAGAATAATATATCCACATACAAAAAAGAAATAATGCCGATTTTTGCAGAAAACAAAAGTATTAATCAGTTATGAAACGAATCATTACTCTATTTTCCATATTAGTTATGGCAGTGGTAGCCAGCTGTGGACTCCATGCACAAAACACACCTGCTTTCCCAGGAGCAGAAGGATTTGCCCGGTATACCACCACAGGTGGACGAGGAGGAACAGTTTATCGCGTTACCAACCTGAACGATAGCGGAGCAGGATCACTCCGGGAAGGACTTAAAAGTAGCAACCGTATTATTGTTTTTGATGTATCAGGAACTATCGCTCTGGAAAGTACGCTCGAAATAAAAAATAATAATATAACCATTGCCGGACAAACAGCTCCAGGAGATGGTATTTGTATCAAGAACTATTCCGTAGTAATAAAAGCCAGCAATGTAATCATCCGCTTCATTCGTTGCCGAATGGGCGATGAGAAAAAAACAGAAGATGATGCGATGTGGGGACGCAATCAGAGTAATGTAATCATAGACCATTGTACTATGAGCTGGAGTACCGACGAATGTTCTTCTTTCTACGGAAACAAAAATTTCACCATGCAATGGTGCATTTTAAGCGAGAGCCTCACTAATTCGGTACACGGTAAGGGTAGTCATGGATACGGTGGCATTTGGGGAGGCGAAGGAGCATCATTCCACCACAACTTATTGGCACATCATAAAAGTCGTGTACCCAGACTTTGTGGTAGTCGTTATACAGGAAGACCAGATGACGAAATGGTAGATTTACGTAATAACGTATTTTATAACTGGGGACCTACCAATGGCGGATATGCCGGAGAAGGAGGTAACTATAATTTCATCAATAACTACTATAAGCCGGGGCCTTCAACAGCAACTAAAGACAATATAACTTACCGCATCTTTTCACCGAATGCCGACGACGGGACACAAACCAATGCGCCCGGTGTATGGGGAGTATTCTATGTATCAGGAAACTATTTCGATGATAGCTGTTCTAAGCTAAGCAGTAAATCAAAAACAAATATTGCCAAGACAAATGCAGACAATTGGGTAGGCATTCATCCAAACACTAACAATGGTGCATTACCTGGGGGAAACATTGAAAATATCAAAAGTCCCGTAGAGTTTGAAACAGCTTCTACCACTACCCATACTGCAATCGCAGCCTATGAAAAAGTACTGGCCTATGTCGGGGCAAGTCTGAAACGCGATGTAATAGATGCTCGTGTTATCTCTGATGTCAGAAATGGAAATTATACTTTCGAAGGTTCTAATGGGAGCAGTAACGGACTCATTGATTCACAAACCAATAGTGAAGGTTACATCACATATCATTCGACAGCTAAGCCTGCAGACAGTAACAATGACGGAATTCCCGATGATTGGGCAGCGAAATATCTTCCAAAAGGAAAGACCTACAAAGATATTGATCCTGAAACCGGATACTGTTATCTGGAACTATATATCAACAGCCTGGTAGACGAACTCATGAAAGCCGGATATGAAAATGCCGAATCGTCGCCAAGCAAAGATGACTTCGGGTTAAAAGGAACACCAACAGGGATAGAAAAAACGACAGGCCTCCCCGGCCTGTCTCTCCATAAAGAAGGCAATAAGATTGTAATTTCAGGATTAGAAGGAAAAAGTATCATCGAGATTTATGATCTGATGGGACGGTTTCAAAGTTCACAGACAAGTAACAGCACACTACAAGAGTTCACTCTCCTTCAGCCTGCTATTATCAGAGTAACTGATAGCAGGCAAACAAAAAGTTTTAAAGTCCTTTAATGAGGGACTAAGGGATTTACGATTGGACGATTGACTATTTACGATTGAAGAGTTACTCTTAATTACAAATAAAGTAATTTCAATCGTAAATAGTCAATCGTCCAATCGTAAATCCTTTAACACTATTAACACAAGAATCCACATTCCTATCTTTATCAGACAAGAATACGTGCTTTTATATCCTAAAAATACGATAGTTTATATACATAAAGTACGCATTTAACATCCTATTAAATACGTACTTTTACACTCAAAGAATAGTATAGTTTGTAAGCTAAGAATCAATGTGTTACACAGAAACGAACGATAGTCCATCGTTCTTCTTTATTCCGTTCGACAGCAGATAATTACTTTTTTGACAACTATCCGTCATCCGAAAAAGAATACATTTTAGCTTAATGATGTAGCGACATACCTAAGTACATTCCAATAAAATAAGGAATCAACCAGATACACCATACAAAAATGCTGAACCTGTTGAAATGAGCCTTCGCCGCAGCAGATCCCTTCGTATAAGTCCAGATAGCCCACATAGCGTGTACCAGCATCAATAGAATGGCAATAATACCTGTCACGGTATGTATCTCATCATGCAAATGAGTCATATGAGCAATACTCTTCATCAATCCCGTTCCTACGGTATCTGCTACCAGCCCGAAAAGAAAAAATAGTATGTGCCAGAATTTAAGTTTCCCCTGCACATGTTCTCCCCACACTCCTATCGTGTAGAAAACCAAAGCAGCTGTTATAACAGAAATGGCTGCTATTAAATAGTGTGTATCTATCTGATTAAGTTCCATAATTACATTTTTCAAAAAACAACAAACTCTTGGAGGAATAGTTCAGATATTAAAATGTAATCTCCACATTACAATATACGAACCCCGTCTCTTCTATTTCATTCTTTTCATAAAAAAGTAATAAAAGCCGATTTGCAAAAACCAATAAAACGAGTACCTTTGCGTGCGATTTGAGAATCGTGACTACGTATTTTTAATTATATCACTTAAAAAAGAGCTAATTATGACTTATTCACACGAAGTGGAACACATGTGTGTTGTAAAGAAGGGTCCTAACCACGGACCGGCTCCCATACCCGAAGAAGGAAAATGGGTAAAATCAAAAGAAATTGTTGATATTTCAGGTCTGACACACGGTGTAGGTTGGTGTGCTCCTCAGCAGGGTGCTTGTAAACTTACTCTGAACGTAAAAGAAGGTGTAATCCAGGAAGCTCTGGTTGAAACTATCGGATGTTCGGGTATGACTCACTCAGCTGCTATGGCTGCTGAAATTCTTCCGGGAAAAACGATCCTCGAAGCATTGAATACCGACCTTGTTTGCGACGCAATCAATACTGCTATGCGCGAACTTTTCTTACAGATTGTTTACGGACGTACTCAGTCAGCTTTCTCAGAAGGTGGTCTGATCATCGGTGCCGGTCTGGAAGATTTGGGTAAAGGTCTTCGTAGCCAGGTAGGTACTTTGTATGGTACATTGGCTAAAGGTCCTCGTTACCTTGAAATGGCTGAAGGTTATATCAAGAATATTTTCTTGGATAAGAACGATGAAATCTGCGGATATGAATTCGTACACATGGGTAAGTTCATGGACGAAATCAAAAAAGGAACCGATGCTAACGAAGCTTTGAAAAAAGTAACCGGTACATACGGACGCGTAACAGCAGAACAGGGAGCAGTTAAACACATTGATCCACGTCACGAATAATATAAGGAGGAAAAGAAACTATGATTAGAGAAGTAAAATTTGAAAGTCAAGACCGTCGTATCAAAGGTATCATTGAAGCCTTGAACGCTAACGGCATCAAAGACATCGAGGAAGCTAACGCAATCTGCGAAGCTGCCGGACTTGATCCTTATAAAACGTGTGAAGAAACTCAGCCGATCTGTTTTGAGAATGCAAAGTGGGCTTACGTAGTAGGTGTTGCTATCGCTCTCAAAAAAGGTTGCAAAAATGCTGCTGATGCTGCCGAAGCTATCGGTATCGGTTTGCAGGCATTCTGTATCCCGGGTTCAGTAGCCGACGATCGTAAGGTTGGTATCGGTCATGGTAACCTGGCTGCTATGTTGTTGCGCGAAGAAACTAAATGTTTCGCATTCCTGGCAGGTCACGAATCATTCGCTGCTGCCGAAGGTGCAATCAAAATTGCAGCAAAAGCTGACAAAGTACGTAAAGAACCATTGCGCTGTATCCTGAACGGTCTTGGAAAAGACGCTGCTCAGATCATCTCTCGTATCAATGGCTTTACTTATGTTCAGACTCAGTTTGATTACTATACAAGCGAATTGAAAGTAGTTCGCGAAATCGCTTACTCTGATGGCGAACGTGCAAAAGTAAAATGCTACGGTGCTGATGATGTTCGCGAAGGTGTAGCTATCATGTGGAAAGAAGGCGTAGACGTATCTATCACAGGTAACTCTACTAACCCTACTCGTTTCCAACACCCAGTTGCAGGTACATACAAAAAAGAACGCACACTGGCAGGTAAGCCTTACTTCTCAGTAGCTTCAGGTGGTGGTACAGGTCGTACACTTCACCCGGACAATATGGCTGCCGGTCCTGCTTCTTATGGTATGACAGATACGATGGGTCGTATGCACTCTGATGCACAGTTCGCTGGTTCTTCATCAGTTCCTGCTCACGTAGAAATGATGGGATTCCTGGGAATTGGTAACAACCCGATGGTAGGATGTACAGTGGCTTGTGCGGTTGACGTGGCTACTGCCTTGAGCAAGTAATTTAAGTTACTTAATATAGATAAGCTCCTGTAATCCTTGTGGTTGCAGGAGTTTTTTATTTATGGTAACTTGACTTAGATAACAGATTGAAGCACCTTGCATCACTCATTATTCAGAGTGAATGAATGGTGAATCAGTAAGGAGATAACAAGATAAATCCTGCTTTATTTAAGTCCAAACAACTCATGTAAAGAGTAGCCAATTACCCCTCAAATCAAGCCATAAACAGGTTACTTTTGCAGCCGATTTGCAGCCGAATTTGCCATTCTTAAAAAACGGCTGCAAGAATTGGCATAATCAACTATAATACAATGCGATACACTCCATATAACATTCAATTTAAAATGGAGAAACATTGTACAATGGTTTACTTTTCATTAAGAGAAAGTAAGCAAAACAAAAAAGGTCTATCACCTATTGAGGTTTCAATCACCACTAACGGAAAGAGAATCTACTTTAGTACAGGTAAACACGTACCTGCTGCTGACTGGAACAAAGAGAAGCAAGCTGTAAAAGGCAAGAGTGAAGAAGCGCAGCTAATCAACGGTTATCTGATTCAACTACGGAATAAGATATATCAAAAAGAAATTGAGCTACTCCAAAAGGGTTATCTTATCACTGCTGAACTATTAAAAGAAGCTATCACAGATAAGGTGGAAGCTCTGAACGAGAAGACTTTATTGGATGTTCTGAATGAACATAATACAGAGCGCAAAGCAATGGTAGGTAAAACTGTTGCCCCTGCCACTTATTGGGTGTTTGAATATACAGGCAGACTATTCAAAGAGTTTATTCAGAAAAAATATGAACGTAAGGACTTATATTTAAGAGAGATAAACTTAGGTTTCATTCAAGGATTCCATGCTTACCTTTTAGGAGAGAAGAAGATGGGACAAAACTCCTGCACCAAGCATTTAAAGTTCTTAAAGAAGTTACTAAATTTAGCTGTCGCCAACTCTTATATATCCTACAATCCTGTAAATGCTTATAAAGTAGAACGTGAACCCGTAGAAGTGGATTTCTTGGATGAAGAAGAATTGAGGAAGATTATTAACTTTGATACTCCTCTGCCACGATTGGAGCGTGCTAAAGATATGTTCCTCTTTGGGTGCTTCACTGGGCTTAGTTACATTGACATTAAGACCTTGACACCAGAGCACTTTGAGAAAGACAGTACAGGCAGAATATGGATTAAGAAGCGTAGAGTTAAAACAGGAGTTCTATCACGCATCCCCCTACTCCCTATCGCCAAACTGATATTGGATAAGTACAAGGGTGGAGAGAAACTACTCCCTATTCAAGACCCTGCGGACATCAACAAATATCTAAAGGATATAGCTATACTTTGTGGAATCAATAAACGGATTTGCTTTCACACAAGTAGGCACACATTCGCAAGTACCGTTACTTTAGCTAATAACATATCTCTGGAAGTCGTTTCTAAGATGTTGGGACATACCAATACACGAATGACTGCCCACTATGCAAAGCTAATAGACAAGTGCATAGGTGAACAAATGGATAAACTTATGGATACGTTCACAGGAGATTCTAATTACTAAGGCATATCCTATCCACAAATTCCTCACTTGCAGCAAATGCAGGTGAGGATTATTTTTTAACTTTGCCTTAAACTAATGATTATGGAGAAGCTAAAGGAAGATTATATAAACATTGACACCCGTTTGGAATACATGGAAGCCATAGCCGTTAAATATGTTCCAGACGTAGATATAGACCCAGCCACAGGAGAAAGATACGTCTGTGGCACTACCGCCTTACCTCTATTCATAAGAAGATACAATCAGAATAAACTATATGGCAACTTCACATACGGAGATTATATAGCCAATGAGGACATACAAAATACTTTAAAAGGTTTGGGAGTTGATATAGACAAGTTCTGGTTTCTACTTCTGTTCATCTTTGATTATACATGTGGCACGTGCTTGGATGGAATGAAAGCTACAGGCATTGGAATAGAACAGCTCACCAAATTCACCACAGCCATAGCTGACAACCATAAGGAGATTAACCAATTTGGAGTAAGTTTTAAGAAACCTATCACTATATCTGTAAAGGTAGAGGGTAAGCATCAGATAGTAATTGATAATGCCAATGCAATAGGTTACTTAGCTACTACCATCGCCAATAACCTAAAAGAGATAGAGGAACACCCTTGGATGCAGAGCCAACAAGTCAGCATAAGCACCCATGCAGAAGAAAAGGAGTCCGTTCAGATATGGCTGTTCTATAAGATGTTCAATGACTTCTTCAATCTATCTCCATATAACAAGCAGTTTAATGTCAGACAGAAGAAAGGAAGCACCATATCACTTAGTAAGACATTGCTCATATCAAAGCTTATCTACTTCACCAAACTATCCAAACATAGTAAATTCTCAGATGATGAAGATGTTTTAAAAGGCTACATCAAGCAATATAAAGACAAGAGAATTGATACTGCGAACAGCATATATTTCTAATAAACATCTGATAATTAATACAGTCCTGCTTCATACCATTAAGAGGGTACATGAAAGCAGGACTTTTTTTCTCTCTTTTAATCCTGCCATTATATCCCATCTTTGCACCGTCAAAACGATAGCGGACGAGCTACCAATTAAGAGGGAAAGTAAAACCACTCATTAATTTCTCTCTTTTAATCAGCCCAGAAGCAAGTAGTTTTGCAACGTAATCAGATAACCAAGTGTACATAGGTTTGAGGGTTACACTAAATGAATAACAACAACTTAAAAGATTAAAACTATGAACGAATTAGTAAATGTAAAAGCTGAGAAAATTAATAATGAAATTGAATCTTTAAATCAGAATGAAATCATGGAAGAAGTAAAAATGACAACCGCAGAGACTAAGTTACAAGCAGTAGAAGAAGCCCGTCAGAATTTGATGAAAGCCAAGAGCGTGCTTGAAGCCAATAAGGATGCAGAAGCCAATATTAAGAAATCTGCACTGGTTAATGTAGGCAAGGCTGAAACTGCATATCTTGAAGCACTTAAAAAGGTAGAACTACCAACTGCTAAAGTAGAATTGTGGAATGAAAGCAAGAACACAAACAAACAGGTAGTCTTTACTAAAGAGGAAAAGGAAATCATCATCGCTACATCTGTTTACAGCATGGCAGTAAGTAAGGTAAACCTTGAATGTGGTAAGGATTTGATAACCAATGAACATTTTGATAAAGTTCCTCTCTACATTACAGAAGCCGCCCTGTTTTACAATGCAGACATTGAGCTGAAAGACCTTAACGGAAACATTGTACCTAAAGGCACTCCCAATGTTTACGTACCTGTTGATACAGCAAACGGATATTGGCAATGGGCAAGCTACCATGAACACAACCTTAATGCCATAGTCAAGGACGACACCAAACTGACCATAGAGAATGTAAGAATTAAAAAGTTTGATTCTTTACAGGAGTTTGGCAAGTACAGAGGAGTGAACAATGTGTTGAGCAGAGGTTTCAATGGATTGGAGAAGGCTGGTAATGCAGCATTAGCCACTCAACAGGAGTTCTTTAACAGAGTGTTCCAAAAGGCATTGGAATTGAAAGCAAACATCAGCGTAATCACCAAATACTATAATTTTGGTAAGACACTAAGTTTGAAAGTCTGGAATAGTGCCATGCAGGGAGTTTGTGAAGCCAAACTTGAAGAATATGACTTGACAATAGGAGATACAATTATCAAGACTTTAAGCAACATGAAGATTTCTAAGGACACTATAAGACATCGCTACATGATTGATGCAATTACCCAGCTTGCCAATTACGCACCGAACGGTGAAAACAAGAAGATTGGGTTGGATGAAACTTTAAGTACCATAAAGACATTGAATGAGAGCAGCATTAAAATTATAAATGAAGTAAAGTCAGACCATGTGAATACCATTTATTCTGAGATGCTTACCCAATATCTAAAGAATCATGGAGTGATTAAAGAAGAACAGGCTGCATAAGCCACTAACAGCAAAGCCCATGTGACAGGTGGGCTTAATTCTTAACCAATTAAATAATAAAACAATGAATCCATATATCATACAATCCAGCTTATATCTAAGCACTATCTACGAAGCAATAATTGCTAAGCAAGAAATACTAAGAGCTAAAATGCAGCAATATAATGATGTCAAGCTCTATCTGTTCAGTTTCATTCTCCCAGAATATAGTTCTAATGAATATATTGCAAATAGCCTCAAACTTTATAATGAGAATGAACTGTTCCCCATTATTATAACTTCCATTACATATAAGGAAGTTAATAATCCAAGAATAGCTTTTAAGAATGAGAATGGAATTATACACTTAGTCCTATGTTTTGAACATGACAAGGAGGATTGACAAAAAGCAGGGAAATGTGAGAGGTTTCCCTGCCTACTTAATACTTCTGAATTGTGGTCTTATCATTAGTTCCCCACTCATGAAATTACTATCTTTACAGTACCACAGACAGATAATCCCACCACACAGATTGACGGACTTACAAACTATTCAGAATATCTAAAATGGAAGAATTTACTTATGAGCAGATAAGGACTAAGGCTCTTAAACAAGGAATAAAAGATAACAAGGTTCACATTGGATTGTGGGCTAATCTTAACAACTATCTAAAGACAAGGAGAAAGAAGAATGGAAAGGTTTCTACTTATTATATCGCATTACAGAAGTTGGCTTACTGACAAGATAAAAATTGAAACTGAGAGATTCATATTGTCAAATTTGGGAGGTGTGCTTATTCACTTTTTACTGCGTGTCTAAACACCCCCTCTCTACACTCCTACGCTACATTCCAATAAGACCTATGCAATGTCCTTGCGGACACCGCACAGGTAATCTGTAAGCTGGGAGTGACTAAAATCAATGATATGTGGATTTATAACAATCATTTCTATAACAAGCTGAGTGAACTTAGGAAGTCAAACAAATTAAGTTCCTCTAAAATGAGATTCTTATTAAAGACCAACCAAATCATTTTAATTAAGCATATTGAGCGATTGCCTTATGAGTTACGAGAAGCTACCATTCAAGGAATATACAGTAATGAGCAACAATCTGATTCAGAAGTTAGGTTGTGCTGATGTTTACAGGACATACGTGTTACTATTGACAGCAGACAAAAATACATTGATTACTGACACCACGATAGACCAACTTGCATCATTTGTTGGTGATAAACCTGCCAACTATAAAAGTGGTAAGAGTTCTAAATCATTCAATGACAAGTTAAGAGCCACATGGGAAGTTGCCATACAGAATAAGGACAGTGGCAGGAATGACAGGACTTGGACTGATTATATATTCTCTCCAGTCAGCTTTGGGCATTACAGAAGAATCAACAGAGAGTTCTACGATTCATATAACAGTACACTGGATTTAAAGCTCAGAGGATTTATACTCAAACTATTCAGTGCAGCAGAGCCACACAGTCATACAATTACCTTATCTGTAAGAAAACTGAAAGAACTAATCCACATGGGACATGGTACTATTTCTAACCACATAGAACAACTAAGGGATATGGACTTGTTAGATGAAGTTGGAGATTCAATCATATTAAAGGCTAAAGGTTTGCTTATAGACCTACCCAAAGATAAATATGTGGAGGAAGTGAAAGCTGACTTTGAACACATGATAGCATTTAACGAGAGCAGAGGAAACCCCATTTCAAGGGAGTGCATGATTTATAAGAAGTACAAGGAGAATAACTTTGAGGGAGTTAAGGATATGCACGCTCTTATGAAATCATTATCAAGTGGATTGGTAGGCAGGAAGCAGAAAGTAAAAGACAAGGAGGAACTTCCAGACATTATTCTATAAAAATAAGGCAATAAAAGCTCCAAGCCACTAAAAAAGTTTGGAGTTTTTTCTTCTAATCCCACATAAATCCTATTTTTGCAATATAACCTTATATAATAATAGCATGGCACAATTATATCCAGACTTTTATACAATCCAACATCTCCACCAACCAGCAACAGAAGGAGAATTAGCATTACTGGACTTCTTACAAAAGAATTTAAATCCAGAGTTTGAGATATACTTTCAACCATTCATTAATGGCGATAGACCAGACATTGTAATTCTAAAAAAGAATGGTGGTGCTATCATAATTGAAGTGAAAGACTGGAATTTAGAGAATTATTATATTGATGAAGACACCAATTGGCATCTTTATAAAAATGATTGTCCAATCCTTTCTCCTTTATCACAAGTCAAAAAATATAGAGACAATATTATAGACCTGCATATAGATACATTACTATCTAAAACCTTAAATAACTGGTACTATAGAAATACTATTAGCACAATAGTTTATTTCCATAATGAGAGTGAACAGCAAATTACCAACTTCTTGCTTGAACAATTTGAAGACAGAGAAGATTTACCCCAAGATACAAAAAATAGATACAAGAGATATCGAAATTTCATAAAATACATCGAGTGTTGGGGAAAGGATTCGCTAACTTTTAAAAAGCTATACAACTATTTAGAGAAAATAAGATTAAACAAACCATTAACTTTATTTGACGAATCTCTATATCTAAGTTTCAAACGTTATCTTCTTCCTCCTTATCACCAAATAGAGGAAGGAAAGACTATTGTCTATTCAAAAGAACAAACTGAATTAATCAGAAGTGAAAGTAATCCAAGAAGAAAAATCAAAGGAATAGCAGGAAGTGGCAAGACTTTGGTTTTAGCAAGAAGAGCTGTTAATGCTTATTTAAGAACTGAAAGTACTATATTAATTCTCACCTACAACCTTTCCTTGAAAAATTATATACATGACAGAATAAATGATGTCAGAGAGAACTATCCTTGGGATAAATTCTATATCACCAATTATCACCAATTCTTTAAAGCAGAAGCAAATAATTATGGACTGGAAGTTAAGAGCCTATTACCTTTCATTGATACCAAATTCTTTGAGCCTGTGAAAAGACAAATAAAAAGATACAAAGTCATCCTTATTGATGAAGTGCAAGACTATAAAACCGAGTGGTTGGAGATAATTCACACATACTTCCTTGAAGAGAATGGAGAATTTGTTGTTTTTGGAGATGAGAAACAAAATATATATAACAGACCATTGGATGATGATAAAGAACCTAAGACTATTGGCATTAAAGGAAAATGGAATAAGTCACTGAATACATCCAGAAGATTTACAAATAAAATAGGACGTTTAGCAATGAGTTTTCAACACTATTTTTTAGAACAAAAATACACGATAGACGAAATGCAAATTCTAGAAAATCCTACATTAAATTTTGAACAAGAACATATTAAATATGCAAATATAGGGGCTAATTCTAATGCCCTTTCAATATATAAAATATATGTAGAAAGTGTTAGAAAATTCAACATTCATCCTTCAGATGTAACTTTCCTATCATCTAAAATTGAAATTCTAAGAGATATTGAATATCACATCAACACTCAACTAAAAGAAAATACAACTACCACCTTTGAGACAAAAGAAGAATATGAAAAATGTAAGGCATCCTATCAAGAAAACGATTTAGAGTTTAAAACAAAGATTGAAAATATCAGACGCAATAAGAAGAATCATTTCTGGATGAAAACAGGAACTGTTAAACTATCATCTATCCATAGTTACAAAGGTTGGGAATCTCATACTGTAATTCTTATCATAGAACCAGAAGATAAATCAAATAGTAACAATGAATCTGTAGAACTCATATACACTGCAATAACAAGGGCACAAGTCAATCTATTCATTCTAAACATGGGTAATGAAAAGTACGATTCGTTCTTTAAAGATAATATCTCCAATTAATCTAACTGAATTATAAGCGAGATACCCCTACCCACATAAACACCCCCTTATAGCTCTTAAATAAAAAAGAATGCTTTAACAATGCAGTCTGACTGCTGACAGAAATAAGCATTCTTTTTAATCTGAGAGCAGGCACGATGCACTATTACCATAGCCAACCATTAATTTACTAATGCTCCTCATTTCCTTTGAAAGAATCTTTAGGGAAAGACATAGAACAGCCTAAGATGCAAGCGAAGTAATTCACTTGTGTTTTGGGTTTGTTCTTGTTAAATCCATTCAATCAATAACCATTTAATTCAATTTCATTATGAGAGATTTAGTAATTATGCCAGCTATGGCACAGCGTAGAGAATCATTAAACATGGGTGAGTTTGCAGAAGAAGCAATCATTGTAGAAGAAGTTGCAGCACCCAAAAGAGTAAATCATTTCATTGAAGCAAATACACAGGAAGTAACCTTGCAGCATCTACAACAAGACTGCATCATTCCAAGTTTTGCATCAATGGAAGAAACCATTAGCCACCAATCCTTTATAGGTGCAGTAGTGGATGCAGCTAAAGATTACTTTCATGGAGAGCAGTTTGATATGCCAGAGATTAGAATCTCACACCCTATCAATGGTAGAATACCAAGTGCATTAGGTAAGAAGGCTTCTGAACTGACTGATGAAGAGAAAACTTTGTTCTATCAGAGAATGTGCTTCTGCTTTGAAATTCCATCCATTGTACACGATGAATACGGTAATCGTTTAGCATTATCCATTGGTGGAGTGAGAGCATATAACGAGATTAATCTGTACAGTAAGAAATCTGTGGAGAGATTTAAAATCTTCATAGGCTTTCGTAATCGTGTGTGCTCAAATTTAATGCTTACTACTGACGGTTTACAGGATAAGATAGAAGTCCTAAGCGTACAGGAACTATATGCAGCAGCATTGAATCTGTTCCACGCTTACAACCCATCCAAAGACCTGCACCTGTTAAGAACACTTGGGCAGATGTCAATCTACACAAGCGAGTTTTGTCAGATAATAGGCAGGATGAGATTATATCAAGCTCTTACACCCAACCAACAGAAACGCTTACCTCGTCTATTATTAGGAGACAGTCAGATTAATGCAGCTTGCAGAGCATTCGTTTCTGATGCGAACTTCAAGAGTACAGGGGACAGCATTACTGGTTGGCAGCTCTTAAACCTGCTCAATGGTTCTGTAAAGTCAAGTTACATAGATAACTTTTTGGAGAGGAATCTTAACTGTACAGAGTTTGTACAAGGCATTCAACGTGCCAAATTAGGAGATAGTGAATACGCTTGGTTCTTGGGCTGAGTGGATTGTTGATTGAAAGAGGAAGGGACATCATTAAGTTGGTGTCCTTTCTTTATTTCTACTAACTACTAAAGATTATACATTATGAACACTAAAGATATTGAGAACGCAATTAACCACATAACCACTTTACAGGAGAGATTATGTTGTGCAGAAAACAATCTGCAATATATAAAGAGATTACAAGCATTGAAACATTGGCTACATAAGTTTGATTCATTTTTGGATAGGAACAGCAGACAGCATGGTGAATATGCGACAGTTTATGAAAGCTACTTCCATACTTGCTGTGGATTCTCATTCTATGACAGAGTTTGTAATTCTATTCTCGTTTATGAATACGGAGATAGACCATTCTAATACTTGACATTATGAATATAGATTATACTGTGGGTGAAGTGGAACTATCCTACAAACCCAAATTCAAGAATATATATAAGGTAGTCAGTTCAGAGGATGCTTATAAATACTTGCTTCCTACCTATAAGGAGGGTACAATCTGTTACAAGGAATATTTTAAAGTCTTGTTCCTAAACCAATCCAACCAAGTTTTAGGCTACACTCTCATATCAGAGGGAGGAATAACAGATACGACCGTAGATGTCAGAGTAATTCTACAAGCTGCATTGCTCACCAATTCAGTAGCTATCATTCTTGCTCATAACCACCCAAGCGGTAACACGAAACCAAGCAGGCAGGATATGGAGATTACTAAGCAGGTCAAAGAAGCTGCAAGACTTATGAGAATCATAGTAACAGACCACCTCATATTAACGGATGCAGGATATTACAGCTTCGCTGATGAAGGACAGTTATAGCGTATCATCTTAAAAGGACATTCAATTTTTAAGTTGGGTGTCCTTACTTACATAAGCTGAATGTTCGTTCAGCATTTGTAACCAACTATTAATAATTGTGAATTATGAAGACATACATAGCATATCTAAGACAATCCACCATGAAGCAGCAAATCTCTGGTCTTGGTGTAGAAGCACAACGAGAGATTATACACAACCATGTAAAGAATAAGCTTATACTTGCTGAATACATTGAAACGGAGAGTGGGAAGAAGTCTAACAGACCTCAACTCCTTGCAGCTTTGGCAATGTGCAGGAAAACCAACTCTATTCTAATCGTAGCCAAATTGGATAGGCTGTCAAGGAATGTAGCATTTACTTCCAAGCTGTTAGAAAATGATGTTGAGATTGTCTTTTGTGACTTTCCACAAGCCAACAGACTAATTCTGCATATCATCAGCAGCATAGCCGAATATGAAGCAGGGTTAATCAGTCAGAGAACTAAGCAATCACTTCAAGCCAAGAAAGCAAGGGGTGTGCAGCTTGGTAAAGCGGAGAATTTGATGAATAAATTTGAACAAGCTGTTCAGCATAGTATCGTTACCAACAGGGCTAAAGCGGATAACAATCCAAATAACATGAGAGCAATGGCTCTGTTACGGTCACTGTCAATACAAGGCAAATCATTATCCGAAATGACTTGTCTGTTGAATGAGCAAGGCTTCGTTACATCTAAGGGATGCAAGTTTCAGATTACACAAGTCAAGAGGTTACTTGTCAGAGCAGGGTTGATGTCGTGAATCCGCTTTGAAAAGCAGGACAAATTTAGAGCAAGGTCAGTCTTATATGCCCCAATCTGAATTTGTCCTACCCTTAAATTCAGACGAAGAAATTAACTTTAGCTTTATAAATCCATGTGGGTAACAATTTCTAAAATTCACTTCTTATAATGGGAATTATCATTTTGATACCCACATGGATTTACAGAGTATGGATGCAAATCTGATTAAATATCTCATGCAGACTATGTTTAATGACACTATAATTACTATTTATCCTCACTTCATGCCTATTAATTTAGAACCTTTCATTATCTTTGCACCAATTCCAATGAACTAATGAGATAGGGAGTTGGAAGGACATAATTTAATGAGAGCATAACGAATTATCCTCTATTTGGAATCTGGACAATTTCATAAGTTAGGGATAGTAGTTCAATATGCTCATGCTAATGCTATATACCTACTTCATCTTTATGGAGTAGTGGATATATACATTCAGCATGGGCTATTGTCTATTACTTAACTTAGGGCAGTCCAGAGCCTCAAATAGGGTAATATTCAATAGTTCCCATGCTCTTTTATTTTTATAACAGCTTATCCATAGGGAACAGGTGAGCGTAATTGTCAAGAGATTATGAAGCATCTTCTTTATGGGTTAATCATTCTTAGCATGGTAGCGTGTACATCTAAAAAGAACAGTTACACGCAAGAGCAACTATATGAGCAAACTTCTTCTGGAGTTGTCTTAATTCAGAATACATATTATTATAAAATCACATTATCAAATAATGGATTCTATTCAACCAACTACGTCTTCTCTAAATTACAAGATGGGGAACTTAAAAACATATCTCATACCATATCCAATAATTTTAATGAAGTAAATGACACTATTAAGAGTACAACATTTGGCACAGGTTTCATCATATCTCCAAGAGGAACGATTGTTACTAACAGTCACGTAATCAATCCTACTGCTAACAAAGCTCTTATCTATCAAGCATTTATTACATACTTAAAAGAAGAAATAGATAAATGCAACCAACGAATTGCAATAGAGCAACATGATTTAGATATATTTGAAAAGGAAATTAGAGATAATAAAAGACTCAATTCACAAGGCTATGCTATGATGATAGAAGGAATTCAAATGTGTAAGAAAACAATAAAAGCATACACAGAATACAGAGATAACCGTTTAAGGGAAATGGGATTAAGTAACTTTGAAGTGGAGCTGTGTTCTGAAATCAAAATAGCATATAATGGAAGCCATATAACATCAAGTAATGATTTAATAGATTGTTTCGTAGTAAAAGATGTTCCTAATTATGATTTAGGAATAATCCAAATTGCTGATGGTAACAACTTCTGGAATGTTTGCAAGTTAGAGGAAGCTCCTAAATGGTCTTATGAGCAAATGGAAGTAGGTTGGAGTAACATTCATAATGCTGGAACAATTAGTTGGTTCACCATCCCACAAGATAAATACATTTTTAATCTTTATAATAATGAAACTCATAACGATGAAGAAATTAAACTATATATGATAGGTTACAATCAAGGACCAACATTAGCATTAACCAATGATGGAATTAAGGCACAAATTACACAGGGTTATATCAGCCAAAATACTGACAGCATTAAGATAATGTACTCAATACCTGCCTTACAAGGGTCAAGTGGTAGCCCTGTTGTTAATCAATATGGAGAATTGGTAGCTATAAACTTTGCAGGCATTAATGGTACACAAGGTTTTAATTATGGAATAAGAGTTGAAAGATTAAGAGAGATTGTAAACGACCAGTCTGTTAAAGATAGAATGACAGTCTATCAATCAAAGAATAAGCCTATAAATAACGATTCTATTAATTCCATTGAATCCATAAACAATTAATTAAGAATGAAAATATTTAGATTATTAGCAACCTCACTGCTAGTTGCATTAAGCATGGGAGTTAGTTCCTGTAACAACGAGGTAAAAAGCTCTGATTTAGAAGATAGAGTAGATGAAAATGGGAAATATATAGTTTATAAGAAAGGTGATAACAACCCATTTACTGGTATCTCTATACCAACTAAAAATCCCAATATGAAAGTTTTTTATGAGTCTGGAGTCGTCGTAAAGAAAGAATAGGTTACAAATAATGGCTATAAACGTGTTACTACCTACGATGCAGATGGAATTACTAAACAAGACAATACAACATATTATGATGCAAACGGAAATGTTTGTACACAAAAAGATTTTCTGAAGAACCTATATAATTAGAATTTTAAAGTACATGGATATATTTTCAGTTTTCACAGCAGGATTTTTTATTGGAGGATTTATTATAGTTATTATCATGTGTAGTTTTAAAGATTAATATTTACAATATGAGAAAGAATATATTATTTCATAGCATCTTGTTCATAAGTCTTTTCTCATGCCAATCCAAACAGCAGGAAGATAAGCAAATTTCCACCATAGACAGTACTTTACAAGTCAAAGCTACTTCTATCTTAGAAAAAAAACTAATTGAACTTAATGCCTTATCTGGACAAACTATCATTATGGAAGTTCAAACAGGGCATATAAAGGCTATGGTTGGACTTGAAAGGAAAGACAGTGCAGACTACCAATCTTGTGAGAACTTCTCTCAAACACACGAATCAGCACTGATACAACCTATATCCATATTGGCAGCATTAGAAACAGGAAAGGTGAAACTATCTGATACTGTAGATGTAGGCAATGGAATCTATTCTATACAAGACAGAGAACTGAAAGACCATAATTGGCATAGAAGTGGATATGGTGAAATCTCTATCAAGCAAGGTTTAGCTTCAAGTTCAAACATTGCTGTTTATAAAACAATGGAGAAAGCATTTAGAGATGATGCACAAGCATACTTCAATCTGATAGATAGAATGAGTTATGGTAAACCAGACTGCATCGCAGGAATAGCTAATCTGAAACCTGCATACTTTGTTACTCCTAAAGATAGCGGTTGGAGTGATACAGCTTTTGCATGGTTCTGCATCGGATATAATCAGACTATTACTCCCATACAAACACTAACCTTTTATAATGCTATTGCTAATAGTGGAAAGATGGTACAGCCTCAACTTTACAAAGACAGTACAACAGTAATCAATCCACAGATAGCAAGTCAAGCCAACATTGACAGTCTGAAACAGGCATTGGAATATGTGGTGACTGATGGCTTAGGACAATCTGCCAAGTCAAATAAGATACAAGTTGCAGGTGAGACAGGGACAATACAGTTTGAAGATGGAAGTTATATTGTAGAGTTCTGCGGTTATTTTCCTGCCAATGCTCCCCAATATTCTATCATTGTTTCCATCCATAAAGAGAGACTACCTGCAAGTGGTGGATTGATAGCAGGTGATGTGTTTAGGCAGATTACAGAATATATTATTACTTACAATAAATATTTTAATTCAAAATGAGAACATTTAGATTAATTGGAATGACCTTATTAATGGTCATCTTGGCTGTAAACTTTACAGCATGTAGTGATGAAGAAGAAGAAGAACAGACTATCATTGAACAAGCTAACCTTATAGGTAAATGGCAGTCCACTTGGGAGAAGATTCACAAAGTGGAGAATGGTAAAGAAGTAGTAACTTCTGATGAAGCATATACCAATGCCCTATTAGAGTTCAAAGCTGATGGTACTTGCATAGAGAGCCGCGTTGAAGGTGGATATACAGAAACAAGCCGCTGGTCTTTGAAAGACAATAAACTAACCCTCTCTTACAGTGATGGCTATTCTGATGTCCTTACTATCAATGAACTTACAGCTACTAAGTTGGTACTTGCCTTTGAGGACTGGGACAATCTGGACGATGGTAGCTTGGAGTTGGACGACATTACAACAACCACTTACAAGAAAATTGACTAATTGCCAAACTAATTTAAGACAGAGCAGCATTTGAGGGAACTCTTATGCTGCTTCTCTTTTATAGAATGTTCCACAACACCCCATTCGCAAGAATATAACAACCAAAGCATTGCTATTAAAAGAGGAATGATTACCTTTGTCTTAAACTCATAATCAAACAAATTATGGAATACATCAACGAATTTCACAAAGAATGGATAGAACGCACTCGTCAATCAATAGCCTCTTGGAGCAAGCGACCTGCATCGCCAGAAGAAGTAAGGAAGCAGCAGGAGAAACTGAATCAACAGAGGGCTATAAGAGAAGACAAACAGAAGAACTGATAAAGTTTGCCAATGACAATGGTCTATGAATTGACTTATCACACCTCAACATTACTTATATGGATAGAGGTGGTGAGAATGAAGTGTTCCATGATGGTAATGTGTCTGTTGTAAAATTAAACGACTTTGAGTACGCAGGGGATGATTTAGAGAACTTCTTCATCCGCATTGCTGCACATAACAAGTTCTTTGGCAATGTGCCTTATCAAATGATAGGCTTCGCTTATAACAGTCAGCAAGAATTTTGCGCAGTTCTCGTACAACCTTATATATTAGCTGAACGAGAAGCTACGGAAGATGAGATAGCCGCTTATATGCAAGCATTAGGCTTTGAAATGGACTATTACGACGAATACCACAATTCGGACTATGAAGTGTTTGATGCAGTTCCCAATAATGTACTTTATGGCATAGACGGAAATTTATACTTCATTGATACGCAGATTAGATTACGGTCTTAACTTCATTAGGAGTACTCTCATCTAAAGGATAACGCATAGGCATTTGCCCATGATGCAGCCCTTTTTGATAATTCGTTCTTTTATTTATTAACAAGGAGTTTACCCATTGCTATTATAGCATTGATTAATAACAGCTTGCAAAGTCTTACAAGGATGCAGTGTCGCTGCTTCTTATGGTATGACAGATACAATGGGGCATACGTACTCAGACGCTCAGTTCACTGGTTCATCCTCAGTTCCTGCTCACGTAGAAATGATGGAATTCTTGGGTATTGATAACAATCCGATGGTAGGTTATACTATGGCTTGTGCGGTTGACATAGCTCAGGCTTTGAACAAGTAATTATCTGATATACAGATCATATATGATATTCTTCTATTTTGAACATCATAGTTAGTGTATAACTTCGTCCGTTATAACTTTTATTATTTGAATTGATAAAATTACACTATAATATCAATAATTAGTTATCTTTGCCTATCTATTAATATATCCTCGGACACAATCATGATAAAAAGAATTTTAAAAGAAAGTATTAAAACCATCACCACCCCATTGCAGATGTTACGTTGTCATATAGCAGCCAAAAGGTATCTCAAACATCATTCCATTCATTGTCTGAACCTTGGATGTGGAGAAAATATAAATAGAGAATGGTTCAATACAGATATAACTTTTGCAATATATGGAAAGCATTATTATATGAATGCAACCAAACGATATCCCTTCCCTGACAAAAGCATAGATTATATTTTCTCAGAACATATGTTTGAGCATTTAAAATTAACTGAAGCAGTGAAAATGTTAAAAGAATGCAGAAGGGTATTAAAAAAAAATGGAGTATTACGGATTACTCTTCCATGTTTTGAATTTCTACAAGACCTCTACCAACATCCGGAAGAATATACCGATTATATTCACAAAGCGACCGATAGTTCTATTCCCGAAGTGAACGAAATTTTACCAGGAGTATACCCTCCGATATTGGTTATTAATAATTTCTACCGTGACTGGGGACATCAGGTGATTTATGATTATAAAACACTTGAAATGTTATTACATAAATACGGTTTTACTAACATAAAGCGTTGTCAACTTTACGAAAGCGAACATCGTTTCTTGACCAATATGGAGAAACACGACCAAGCGACCTATAAAAATCTTTCAAAAATAGAATCGACTGTCATTGAAGCTTCCTGTTAATCAGACCAATCAATTTACTGATGTAGACTGCATAAAAAAACAAAAACAACAAATACTTTTTTATGTGAAGGTTATTAAAGCTAGTTTTATAATCAGCATTCAAAGAAGCATTTCTTACCAAAGGAACTAAAAATAAAGAGGGATATTCTCAAAATAAAAAAATATAAAGTAAACGCAGCAAGAAAAAGCAAGGTTGATGATAATACAGCAAGAATGCAGTCTATTAAGCAGTTAGGTGTTTAACTCATAATACTGCATAAGCTGAAAAAGGAGATCCGCTAAAAACAGCGAAAGACTTCAGTTCCCATATCGTTACTGATATAACGGGAATAAGAAACGGCACAACGGGTTCTATTTCAGTAATTTGCACAGTTTTTCATACCTGAGGACAACTCGCTTGATATTAACTTTGTAACGATCAAAAAAGTATGAAAACGAGTATGAGCAGATCGACTTTCAAAATCCTCTTCTACGTGAAGAAGGGCAGCGAGAGAGCCAACGGCTATCTCCCCCTAATGTGCCGTCTTACGGTGGACGGTGAAATCAAGCAGTTCAGTTGTAAACTGGACGTACCTCCGAAACTTTGGGACGTGAAAACGGCACGTGCCACGGGCAAGAGCGCCGAGGCGCAGAAAATCAATGCGGAGGTTGACCGGATACGCGTGGACGTGAACCGCCGTTACCAGGAACTGATGCAGTCCGACGGCTATGTCACCGCCGCCAGGCTGAGGGACGCCTGCCTCGGGCTGGGCGTGAAACGCGAGACGCTGTTGAAACTCTTCGAGCAGCACAACGAGGAGTTCATCAAGAAAGTGGGACACAGCCGCGTGCAGGGAACATACAACCGCTACCGTACCATATACAGGCACCTTTGCGAGTTCGTCCCGAAAGTGTACCGCCGTGACGACATTCCCCTGAAGGAACTCAACCTGACGTTCATCAACAACTTCGAGTATTTCCTGCGTACGGAGAAGAAATGCCGCACCAATACCGTATGGGGTTACATGATCGGGCTCAAGCACGTCATCTCCATCGCCCGCAACAGCGGTGCGCTTCCCTTCAACCCCTTCGCCGGGTACATCAACTCCCCCGAAAGCGTTGACCGGGGCTACCTAACAGAGCGTGAGATACAGACGCTGATGGAGGCCCCGGTGAAAAGCGGGACCTGCGAACTGGTACGCGACCTCTTCATCTTCTCTGTGTTCACCGGACTGGCATACGCGGACGTGAAGGCGCTGACGACCGACCGGCTCCAGACCTTCTTCGACGGCAACCTCTGGATCATCACCCGCCGGCGCAAGACAAACACCGAGTCCAACATCCGCCTGCTGGACGTTCCCAAGCGCATCATAGAGAAGTACAAGGGGCTGTCCAAGGACGATCATGTATTTCCGGTACCGAGCAACGGCAGATGCAACACCATATTGAAGGAACTTGGCAGGCAGTGCGGTTTCAAGATAAGGCTGACCTATCATGTTGCCCGGCATACGAACGCCACCACCGTGCTGCTCTCGCACGGTGTGCCCATCGAGACCGTAAGCCGTCTTTTGGGGCATACGGATTTGAAAACCACCCAGATATATGCCCGGATAACCAACCAGAAGATCAGCAGCGACATGGAAATCCTGTCCCATAAGCTGGAAAAGATGGAGAAGGAAATATGCGATGCCATATGAGGAAATGGTATTTATGAAACGGACGATTTTCCCCTTCCTCATCAAAGTTCGTCCGTCCCTGCGGGACTCCGCGTTTTCCCTTCGGTTTCCGGTAGAAAATTTCCGCATGGTGAAATTTTCTACCGGAAAAACGCTCCGAAAGCGCAGGGACGGACGTAAAAGGGATTCAGAAGGCGAAAACTGCGACCGACGTAGTGCATGTGCGACAAGGAAAAGAACTGTCCGGGAGCCCCTTTTCATGCCGTACCCCGGCATGAGACCGCTTTCCTCTCCGGCTGTGGTGAAGGCTCTCCTGCTCCCTCTGCATTGCATATGCGAGTTGTTCCGCCTGTATCCACGTCAGCCGGTATTGCCTGCCCTTTCCTTGGTAGAAACGGCTTGTCGCAACAGGCGGCGTGACACAAACTTTTCCGGATATGGAGGACCATTCCGGAAAATACACCGTACATTTGTACATCGAACCAATAATAACCGAATAACCGTTAAAAGAACATGGTTAAAATTAAAGTCCAAAATACAGAAGTGACAGTCATCACGTACAATGACAAGGATTATATCTCCCTGACCGACATGGTCCGCAATATGGAAAACGGTCCCGCCCTTATTGAAAAGTGGTTGCGTAACAAGAATACCGTCGAGTTTCTGGGCATATGGGAGGAGATGTACAATCCGGATTTTAATTCCCCCGAATTCGAGGGAATTAAAAACGAGGCCGGATTGAACCGTTTCATCCTTTCCGTCAAACAATGGGTGGAAAAGACCAACTCCAAAGGTATCATCGCCAAGGCCGGACGCTATGGAGGGACTTACGCACACAAGGATATCGCGTTCGAGTTCGCCACGTGGGTATCCCCTCAATTCAAGCTGTACCTGCTGAAAGAGTTCCAGCGGTTGAAAGAGGAGGAACAGGCCCAGCTCGGCTGGAGTGCGAAACGGGAACTGTCAAAGATCAACTACCGCATACATACCGATGCCATCAGGCAGAACCTGATACCGGTGGAAGTCACCCCCGCACAGGCCGGCGTCATCTATGCGGAAGAGGCGGACGTGCTCAACGTAGCCATGTTCGGGATGACCGCCAGGATGTGGCGTGAGCAGAATCCCGGTCTGAAGGGCAATATCCGTGACTATGCCTCCATCAATGAACTGATCTGCCTCTCCAATATGGAAAACCTGAACGCCGTATTCATAGACCAGGGCATACCGCAAGGCGAACGGCTCGTGAGACTGAACCGGATAGCCATCCAGCAAATGCGTGTGTTGGAAGATGATGGCGGACGAAAACTGCTTGAATGAGAATTCCGGCAGGCAACGCATCGGCATGTCCGTAAACGGGGCAAGGAGGTGAAATGCCGCCTGATCCACATTCATGCATGGGATATGGGATACTGAAGCTACGGAACGGCTTACAGCCTGATATCAAGTGTCATAACCGTTCCGTGGCGGGGTATTGTTCGGAACACATTCCCGAATGAGGTCTTCCATGATTTTAAAAGACTCCGTATTCCAGAAGGAACAAACGTACACATACAATTTCTCCGGAACGGCTAACCTTCCTGTCACTTCCCTGTAATCCTCCCCAAAATCAACACTGCCGTATAAACCGCATGAAAGCCCGGACATGCTTCCTGTTTCCAATCCCATTTCCGCTCCTTCTGCAATATCACGTATTGCCGTTCTCATTCCATATCCTTGAATATTTCTCCAAGTATGCCGAAGACAGAAAAGCTGCATGGTATTTTAGATTCTCACCGGACAGGCAATAGACAGAAGGAATCCGTCATCCTCATTTCTTGCGGCAAAAATAGTTGTTTTTCAGGCCGGTCCCGCAAGGCGGCCCTGCGGGCTGGTTGCTCGTGAAAAAATCTTCCTCACGCTTTGCGTGAGCGTATTTTTTCACGGCAAGCCTTGCCGGAGACCGCCGAAAAACAAACTGGAGGAAGCACAAGAAATAAGAATGCCTACCCGTGTAGGCCATGTATAACTCAAAAAAATATAAGGTTATGGCAGACAAGAGCGCAGAAAAGGAAAGACTGTTCAACGAGTGGTTCACAAAATCCTATGACAGGTTGAGAGGGACGTTACGCCGGTACGGAATGCTGGACGAGGACAATTTCCATGACACCTACCTTTTCGTAAGAAGGCAGGTGCTGGTTCCCGGAAAGGACATAACGGACTATGACGCGTATTTCATCGGATGCTACAAAAAGGCGGCCTTGATAAAGATTAAAAGGGAGAACCGGTATGCACACCCTGAAGATGATTTCTTCCTCCGATGTGGCGAGGAGGCAAAATTCCTTTCCGAGGACGACCTGAACGGGTGCGAGCGGCTGGTAAGAGACATACTGCGTTTCGTAAGGCAGAAGTTCTCCTACGAGGAATACCGGATGTTCATGCTCAGGTTCTATGAAGCGCAGTTCTCGTTCAAGGCGCTGGCGGAATGCATGGGTATCTCGGCATCGGCCATATCGCAGAAAGTATGCAGGATAGTGGACGCGGTACGTACCCACAGCGGTTTCGCATGGAGAAGTCAGATGCTGGCGGTGGAAAGCTTCATGTATTGAAAAACAAAAACAGTTCAACCGATAAAAGAAGGACAATTATGGCACTGATAGTATACAACAGGGAAAACTCCCGTCCGCAGGAAGTCACATACAAGGGTAAGCGGACCATCAACCTTGACAGCAGGGGGACTGTCTATCTGTCAAAGACGATGTCAATCGAATTAGGAATCCTCGGCGGCGGACGGGTGAACTTCGCCCACGACGACGAGACGGGTGACTGGTATATCTGCCGGGCCGACGACAGCGAGGGGTTCATCGTCTGGAAGGACAAAAGATGCGCAAGGTTCTCGGCGGGGTTTATCGTGCAGAGGCTCATGCGGCAGGCGAAGGTGGAGAGGAAGAGCGTGCAGTTCATGATGGCGAGGATGCCGGTAGAGATTGGCGGAGTGGCCTATTACAAGATACTGCTCTCGAATCCGATACTCAGATAGAGACATGGGCCGGAGGAGTCCGGCTGTATATGACATGACGGAGACAGGCGCATCCGACGGGACAAAAGCCCGGAGGATGTGCCTGTTTTTATGTGCCGTCATGTTTACACACGGACATGCGGTTGTCACCGGCCGGCATAAGGTCACTCCGAAAAGACCGGGAAACGGCATTGCCGGAGGATAATGATACCGGTACGGAATATGCCGTCATTACGGGAATGGATCGTCCCACCGGTACACGAACGACCCGCCCCAATTTCAGAATAACATAATGACATAATAAAATAAGGGTCTTTTTTTATAATGGAATCCCCGTATCTTATTGCCATACCGGAAAAATGTTTCCATGTCCCGCCATGTTATGCCAATGTTGTCACCGGATCATAATTCATAAAGAGAAATACTCTGTGTATAAATACTTTATGAGCAAATTAAAGTCGTTCATCCGATGGAAAGAAAACGAAGGGGCGACCGGTATGACAACCGACCGCCCCTTTATTCACGATCCCGTACGGAACATTTCTAAAGTTCCTCCGGCCTGGTTCTCGCCTTCCGGTAGCAGCCGTCAAGCAACTTCTCGATATCGGAAGAACGGTACAATATCTTGCCGCCCAGCCGGGTAAATGCAAGCAGGCCGCTGTCACGGTACTGTTGCAGGCTGCGGCGGCTCACTTTCAGCTTTTCAGCCAGTTCGCGGTCCGTATAGAAGTTCTCGCCCGCCATCGCCGGTGACCTGCCGGCAAAGAGACGCTCCATGGAAACGGAGAGACGTTCGACGGTAGAGAAGAACTCTCTTATATGCTCGCTGCTCTCACGGGTGAGCAGACGGTTATCGGTATTCATCATAAATCTCATCTGTTTGTTGGTTTGACATTTACTTTTTCAGTTTCTCATATATCGGCCCCACCCCATGACATGGAGGATATGGGGGCATCCCTCCGACATGAACCGGCACTCTTTCGTACCGATACGGATATGGCATCCCTCCCCGTCCCCGTCTATCCTGTAGAGCGAGAAACTTCCCCGCCCGTACTCCGCGTCAAGGCTGTAGGCCAGCAGGCGGTAGTCCCCGCTGGAATCCCTGAAGATGTAGAAATCGGGACTGCCGTCCAGACTTTCCCAGCCGCCTGCCAGACTGCCGGGAGAAAGTATCATCCTTTCGTTTCCCATGGCTTTTCAAATTGATTTTCCCATGCTTTCAGCCCGCTTGCGGCGCTCCTCCACTATCCGGATGATACTTTCTACGTCCTCGGGCTTGTAATAAGTCTTATGGCAGATCTGTGTATATGCCAGCGTGCCATTGTCACGCAGGGTCTGCAGGGTTCTCGGGCTGACCTTCAGCAGTAGGCACACCTCCTGGTTGTCCAGCCATTTCTTCTCTTCCATGTCACCGTACAGCCGGCAAAGGGTGTCCAGCCGATCCGCGAACGTCCGGAAGGCCGAGAGCATCGCCTCGAAGGTCCTTGCTTCAATGTTCACTATTTCCATAATTAATGTAATTTCAGGTTTGACATCTGTTTCATTCTCTTTTCGGATCCGGATTCCGTGCCGCAATTTAGTGAATTCCGGCGGAACATCCTGAATTTCAAGACAGGATGACTACCTTTGACACCATATGCGTACTTGTTTCATCCGCAAAGTAAATGATTGTTCCCGGATATGGTTCCGGCCCTTCATCAGATGTCATTATATGTCATCAGATGTCATGGAAATCTGATTTTAACATTCATTTGTTTTTAGTAAACAGATGTTCAGATCCGTTCCCGAAGAGTGGAAAATTTCCGGTGCGTATATTTGTGAAGTCATCACTGTCAGACTGATCCAACAATATGAATAACGCGGCAAACCCCGCCAATCGGACCCGTCCGTTTCACACCGTCTGTTATTATCGTTTTATTTGCTTCCGACAACCGGGCAAACGGGTAGACCGTGCCCACAGTATCAACCAGCTAAAATCCATGTACAATGAAAAGTGAACCGACTGAAAAACCGAGAAGAAAGAAAACGGTGGTATCCGAAACCGCAGACAGAAAGAACAGCCGTAGTCTCGAGCCCGGCCACGACGAGTGGTGGGAAAGACTCATGATGGAACCCGGTCCGGGGGAATCCGCCGGTACGGACGCTTCCGTGACGGAATCGATGATTCCATCCGGGCTCGTTGCGGAGGAGGTATCCGGGGAGGCGAGAAGAAAGGACACCCCGCCGGAACCGGAAGACCCCGTGAGAAGAAGAACGAGCGGCAGGCAACGCAGGGCCTCGCTGGAGGAGTACCGGGAAACGTACCTCACCGTCCCGAAGATCAGGAACCGCAAGACGGTGTTCGTCAGTGAGGATGTGAGGGACGAACTGGACGCCGTCGTCCGCAGGCTCGGCGGGCGTGGCATGAGCGTTTCCGGACTGCTGGAGAACCTTGCCAGGGAGCATCTTGCCGCCTACCGTGGGGACATCGAGCAGTGGAGAAAAATCTGACAGCCTGTTACCGGGCGTGGAGTATACCCGATGTATGCACAGTCCCCTGTGTACCCGCTTCAATGTGGAAAATGCGGGGGGATTTTTCTGTGGGGGGAGCAAGGTTATGTTTCCGGATTCCCGAAAACCCTTGCTCCCCGCGCCCGGTGGTTGCAGAGAGGGCAAATCCGCTCCCGCCGGTCGCAGATTCCGGAATGAAAGAAATACGGACGAAAAAGAAAAAACATATGACAAAGGATGTGAATGGGATGAAGAAAAGACGCGGGCGTCCGGCACTGGGCAGGACGCGAAAGCTGACCAAGGGAGTGACAGTGAAGTTCTCCCCCGTCAGCTACGAGGCTCTCAGGTTCAGGGCAGGGAAGTCCGGCCGGAGTCTGGCGGTCTATAT
>NZ_CAXSVC010000031.1:0-69297 GCF_964240755.1 Bacteroides sp. HPS0048
GAAAGCAGGATGGGATGAAAAATACCTGTCAACACTTTTACAGGACAGCGCATTTTAATGCGTCGGCCCTGTACCGGGACTTCGTACGTTACTCTATGAGACAGGACTTTATCAATACAAGAGAAAGTAACGGTAGAGGTTATTAACCCCCAAACTGATTAGGTTAAAATAGAATTTCAATTACTGATACGCATTATTGGCGGATTGATATGTGATATCTCTTCTCTTTTTATATTTCAATTTAGAGAAACTTTGTTAAAGTGTAATAGGGAACAGGATTCATTTGTATGAAAATGCAAGTAAAATTCGTTTTAATTAAGAAAAAAGGTCAAAACTTGTTGCTGATAATAGTTCATATTGATAGTTTTATTATCTTTGTCGTCCCCTTTCTTCTATAGAGTAGAATGAAATAACAGATAATTGATAGATTAACTTGATGAAATTTAGAACAAGCCTGCTGATTACGGTGGCCACAGGTGCTTTCCTGTGCGGTCCTTCCGTTGTATTGTATGCCGGAAATCCGACTCCCGATTCTATGGGATGGTTCCGCAAGAAAAAGAAAAGTGAATCCAACGACAGTATTAAATCCAAAAATGAGTATGAGAAACTGACCGGAGATGGTAGTATCGTTCGTCGTGGTATGTTTAACGTATATCAGAAAAAGAACGACTATTATTTTGAGGTTCCGGCGAGTTTGCTGGGTAGAGATATGTTGGTAGTGAATAAACTGCAACGTGTTCCTGCTGAATTGAATGAAGCGGGAGTGAACCGTGGCGTTAACTACGAAAACCAGATGGTACGTTTCGAACTTGATAAAGCAACCAATAAGTTGCTTATCCGTCAGAGTCGTCCGTTGCCTCTTTCACCTGCCGAAGATGCCATCAGTCAATCGGTACGTGATAATTATATTTCTCCATTGATCGCTGGTTTTAAGATTGAGGCATTTAATAATGACTCAACAATGATGGTTGTTAAGGTGAACGACATTTATGATGGTACGGAAACAAGCATCAATAATGTGTTTACCAATATTAATTTAGGTACATCTTCTATAAAGAACTTATCACGGATCCTTTCTATTAAGTCGTTTGAAAACAATGTGGTAGCAACCTCCGAGTTAACAACGAAAGTAACAGAAGGAACCACTTCCGTATATGTCACTGTAGAAGTAAGCTCTTCACTGATGCTTCTTCCGGAGAAACCAATGACAGGCAGACTGGATAATGCACGTGTAGGCTATTTTACGAATCCGTTATTGAGTTATAGTGACGGGCAACAACGAGTGGATACAAAACGATTTATCACTCGTTGGCGATTGGAGCCGAAACCGGAAGATCGTGAACGTTACTTGCGTGGCGAGTTGGTAGAACCTGCTAAACCGATTGTGTTTTATATTGAAAATTCTACTCCTTACCGTTGGCGTAAGTATATCAAACAAGGTATTGAAGACTGGCAGATGGCTTTTGAACGTGCCGGTTTTAAAAATGCCATTATCGCAAAAGAGGTTACAGATAGCATGACGATAGATATGGATGACGTGAATTATTCTGTGCTGACTTATGCTGCTTCTACAAAAGCCAATGCGATGGGACCGTCTATTCTTGATCCGCGTTCGGGAGAAATTCTTGAAGCAGATATCATGTGGTGGCACAATGTATTGGGTATGTTGCAGGAATGGATTACGGTGCAGACGGGTGCTATCCGTCCTGAGGCCCGTGGAGTGAAACTCTCTGATGAACTGATGGGAGATGCTATGCGCTTCGTAGCGTGCCATGAAGTAGGTCACTCTTTGGGACTTCGTCATAACATGATGGGGTCATGGGCATTTCCTACAGACTCATTGCGTTCCAAGTCATTTACAGACCGTATGAATTCCACTTCTTCCTCTATCATGGACTATGCCCGTTTCAACTATGTGGCACAGCCGGGTGATGGGGTGACGGTACTTTCTCCGCATATTGGTCCGTATGATATCTTTGCTATTGAATACGGATATCGTTGGTATGGTAAGGAAACTCCGGAAGCGGAAAAAGAGCTGCTTTATGATTTCTTAGGTCGCCATACTGACCGCCTTTATAAGTATAGCGAAGCGCAGGATGTACGTGATGCTGTAGATCCACGTGCTCAGAACGAAGATTTAGGTGATGATGCAGTACGTTCTTCTCTTTTGGGTATTGAGAACCTGAAACGTATCGTGCCACAGATTATCCAGTGGACTACTACCGGCGAGAAAGGACAAACCTACGAAGAAGCTTCACGTTTGTACTATGCTGTTATCAATCAGTGGAACAACTATCTTTATCATGTGATGGCCAACATTGGTGGTATCTATATTGAGAATACGGTTGTTGGTGATGGCCAGAAGACTTATACTTTCGTAGAGAAAGAGAAACAACAAACTGCATTGAAATTCTTGCTTGATGAAGTTCTGACTTATCCTAAATGGCTGTTTGATACAGAAGTAGGAGAATACACTTATTTGCTCCGCAACACTCCGTTGGGTGTAGTAGAGAATGCTCCTACGCTGATACTAAAGAATGCACAATCATATATTCTATGGGATTTGTTATCAAACAATCGTTTGATGCGTATGCTCGAAAATGAGTCGGTGAATGGTAAGAAGGCTTTTACTGCTGTGGACCTGATGGATGGTTTGCATCGTAGTATTTTTGCTACTACCGAACGTGGTGCAATACCTGACGTTATGACTCGTGCCCTGCAGAAGAATTTCCTGGATGCCTTGATTACTGCTGCTGCCGAAAGTGAAGGTGTAAAGATCAACAAAAAACTGATGGATGATCATTTCTTGTTGAATCATCAGGAGCCTGCGTGTAGTTGTGATGAGTATGCACATCATTCATTAGATAGTGATCGTATGGGGGCTCGTCGCGAATTAAACTTCTACGGTTCGCAGTTGAATCGTATTTCAGATGCAATCTCTGTGAAACGCGGTGAGTTGCTTCGTATAAAAGACTTGTTGCAGAGTCGTCTGGGAACATCAGACACAGCTACAAAGTATCATTATAAAGATATGATTCTGCGCATTAACACTGCGCTGGGTTTGAAATAATCATTGAAATAGTAGCTAATTAAAATTATATTCGTAATTATTGATGAAAAGAATAATCAGTTATTTATTATTTTCTCTCTGCTGCATCATTGCCTTTGGAGCAAATGCAGCGGAAAGGAAGATCACAGGTGTGGTTATTGCTGGTGATTACAAAGAGCCTCTGATTGGAGCCTCGGTATTTGTGTCATCAGAGATCCTAAAGAAAGCAGGGAGTTCCCAGGCTACTTTAGGAGTGATAACGGACATGGACGGAAAGTTCACTATCAACGTGCCTGATGGAGTGACCACTCTTCAGTGCAGCTATGTAGGATATGAATCACAAACCATACATCTGGTTGCCGGAAAAAGCAGTTATGAGATTGTTCTGCAACCGTCGGCGCATATGCTCGATGCGGTTGTTGTAACAGGATATCAAACGATTGAACGCCGTAAATTGACAGCTGCGGTTACTAAACTGGATATTACAGATGATAAGATTGGTTCGGTAATGAGTATTGATCAGGCACTTTCCGGCCAGGTAGCCGGATTGTCTTCTATTGCATCTTCGGGAGCTCCTGGGGCAGCTCCTAAGATCCGTATTCGTGGTACTGCCTCTTTGAATGGTACGCAAGACCCTCTTTGGGTGCTTGACGGTGTGCCGATGACAGGAACAGAGATTCCGACAATGGAAGACTTGAAAGATATAGACAATATATATCAGTCGGCTATTGCGGGTTTGAATCCTGCGGATATTGAAAGTATTACAGTATTGAAGGATGCTGCAGCAACGGCCATTTATGGTGCACGTGCAGCTAACGGTGTGATTGTGATTACAACGAAGAGTGGTAGAGCTGGTAAACCTCAGATAACCTTCTCTACCAAGTTGTCTTATTCTCCTAAATTCGATATTGATCGTTTAAACTTATTAAGTTCGGATGAAAAAGTAAATCTGGAACTTGATCTATTGGGAAGTGATTATACCTATCGTGAAAATAAAGGTGAAGTAGCACGCATCATATCTCGTTATGGCTTGACAAGTGCTTATAAGAATGGCGGATGGAATGCGCTTAGTTCTGATGCACAAAATGATATTAATAAATTGCGGTCAATAAATACAGATTGGAATGATATCCTTTTCCGTGGAACTTTTAACCAGGAATACAATGTAAGTCTTTCCGGAGGTACGGAAAAGGCAACCTATTATACTTCTTTAGGTTATTATGATGAGAAAGGTAATGTAAAAGGAGTAGAGGCCGATCGTCTGAATATGGTGTTGAAGACATCTTATAAAGTCAATAAGATGTTGAAAGTCGGTGCGGCTTTATTTGCTAATCGCAGGACCAGTAAATCTAATCTGACAGATTCGGATGGTTATTCAAATCCGGTCTATTATTCGCGTAGGGCAAATCCTTATCAGACACCTTATGATGAAAATGGTAATTATGTTTACGATATCGATATTCAAGGAAAAGGGGACTCTGATTTGCAGTTCAATGTATTTGAAGAAAGAAATAATACTTCTTATGAACAGACTACTAATGCTTTATCTGCTATCTTCGATGTGGAGCTTCGTTTTAATGATAAATTTAAAGCTACTTCACAGGTTGGTTTGCAGTTGGACGCTGTTTCAAAAGAGTCTATTGCCGATCATGATACATATGCAATGCGTAAGGACAAGGAACGCACTACATTGTCTTCTCTTGATAATAAGTCTTTTTTGCCGGAGGGAGGGAAGCATACAGAGGCTGCTACTACCAATTCTCAGGTGAACTGGAAAAGTCAGGCTGAATATCGTGATTCTTATAATGATATTCATGAGTTTGAGATGATGGTGGGAACTGAAATACGTAAAACCTGGTATAGTGCTTTGAACAGTACTGGTTATGGATTTGATCGTAAAACCTTGACTACAAAACCTGTTATTTTTCCGAATGAATCATGGGCTCGTCTATATCCCTTGCATACAAAAAATTATGTGGAGAATGCTTATGCATCTTTCTTCTCTACAGCGTCTTACTCTTTGCTGCAACGTTATACAGTAGGTGGTAGTGTGCGTTTTGATGGGTCTGATATCTTTGGAGTTTCTAAGAAGTACCGTTTCTTACCATTGTATTCGTTTAGTGGACTGTGGAGAATTAATAACGAACCATTCATGAAGGATTTTAAGAAAATTGATAATCTGGTAGTCAGAGCTTCTTATGGCGTACAGGGAAATATAGATAAGACTACCTCTTCATATGTAATGGGAGATTATGGTAATGTAAGTATATTGCCAGGCGTAACTGAAGAAATCATAGTGATGAGTAATCCTCCTAATAAGCGTTTGCGTTGGGAAAAGACAAAAACGATGAACTTTGGAACGGATATCGCATTGTTTAATAATGCATTGAATATAACAGTAGACTATTATCGTCGTAAAGGTACTGATCTTATCGCTTTGCAAATGTTGCCTCTTGAAACAGGATTTATGTCGACTTATGTAAACTGGGCAAGTATGCGCAATGATGGTTTTGAAGTAGCTTTGACTACTCGTAACATTAATCGTAATGGTTTTACCTGGTTTACGAATTTTAATTTAGGTTATAATCAAAACAAAGTGTTGCGTGAGACAGTTCCGGCTAATCAAACAACTCCCGGACGTGAAGGTTATCCGGTTGGTGCTCTTTTCGCTTATAAGTCGGCAGGGCTGGATGATGAAGGGTATCCTTTGTTTTATAACAAAGAGGGTGAGAAAGTAACTGCAGTAGAACTGTTGAAACTTAACAATGCAGGTGCCAGTACATTATCTGCTGAAGAACAGCGTAATCTGTATTCGTATATTGGCTCGAGTGATCCGTTATTTTCTGGTGGTTTTGTGAATACATTCAATATAAAACGTTTTGAAGTAGTAGTCAATTTTATCTTTAATCTGAAAATGTATTCACGGGTTTCTCCATCTTACTCGCTCACCGGATTTGATAGAGGAATGAATACTAATAAAGATATATTAAACAGGTGGACGCCTACAAATACGAATACAACTCTTCCGGCATTAATGTCGGATAAAAAGCGGACTGCCGAATATTCACATTATAGTTTATTCCAGACTTATGAAATGATGGATACTTGGGTGAAGCGTTCCGATCATGTGAGGTTGCAAAATATCCGGGTGGGCTATAAGCTTCCCGAAACGCTGATGCATACATTGGGTATCCGTTCAGCTACAGTAGCTCTTGAAGGTCGTAACCTGTTGGTTTTCGGTGCTAATTACAAGAACTTCATGGATCCCGAAACGATGAGTAATCAGTTTGCACAACCTATACCCAAGTCATTTACTTTTAGTCTTAACGTGAATTTTTAACAGATTATGAAGATACTAAAGAATATAAAACTACTGTGTGCTATGCTTTGTATAGCTACTTTATACAGTTGTGATAAATATCTGGATATACAGCCGGTAGGAAAAGTAATTCCCCGGACAGCAAAGGAATTCAGAGCCTTGTTGACTCAAGCATATAGTTATGTTCCGGATGATAGGGGACTGGCTGCTTTCCGGTCAGACGAGATGGTAATGGATGGAACGCTTGCAGCTGAAGATTTGAATTCTTACAAGGATATTTGGATTTGGAATGATGTAAGTCCGTCAGAAAATACTGCACAATTCAATTGGCGTCGGTATTATCATACATCATTTATTGCTAATTATACAATTGAATCTAAGGATAATATAGAAGATGGAACCGTTGATGAGGTGAATCAAATGGTAGGAGAGTCTTATATGCTTCGTGCTTATATGCATTTCTTATTGGTGAATTTATATGGTGAGCCTTATACAAATTGCGATCCTGCTACCTCGAAAGCTATTCCGTTAAAATTGAATAGCGATACGGAGGCTACGTTATCCCGTAACACTGTTGCTGAAGTTTATACTTCCATACTTTCTGATCTCACGGAGGCCGAAAAGTATCTGAATGCAGATGAGTGGGATTTAGGATACAATTACCGTTTCAATACATTGAGTGTAAATGCTCTTCGTTCGCGTGTTTATTTGTATATGGGCGAATGGGCAAAATCTCTTGAAGCATCACAGGCCGTATTGGAGGTTAAACATGATTTGGTAGATATGGCTATTTCTACTGTATTACCTAATGAATATAACTCTTCGGAGAATATTTTGGCATTGGAGCAGGTGATGACTTCTGCATATGTACGTGCAGCCAAAGTGAATACAACTTTATGGAGAATGTATAGTTCGAGCGATTTACGTAGATCAAAATATTTCAATCAGGTGACCGCCTCCAATATTTTAGTAGCTAAAGGAGGAAGTAATCAATACGCATGTTCTTTTAGAACTGGTGAAATATATTTGAATGCTGCTGAGGCTGCTTTGATGACAGGTGAGGCTGCAATAGATGTAGCTCGTGAAAACTTACTTACTCTTATGGAGAAAAGATATACGGCCAATGCTTATGCAACAAAAGAAGCAGCCGTAAATGCTATGGGCCGCGATGAGTTATTGCAGGAGATATATAATGAACGTACCCGTGAATTGGCTTTTGAAGGACATCGTTGGTTTGATCTTCGTAGGACAACACGTCCCCGTTTGGAAAAAACATTTGGTGGAACAAGTTATGTACTTGAGGAAAATGATTCTCGCTATACCATTCGTATTCCAAGTGAAGCAATAGAAGCCAATCCTGGGTTGGCAAACTAAGTTGGAGGTATCTTTGTTATGGCTGTAATGTTTTTCATTTAGCCATAACAAAGACTTATATATATTTTTTTTTATGTCTAATTTTTAACAAAGATTGTTTATGAGAAAAGTATTACTTTTTGCTTTATGTGTGGCTGCATCAGTTGTAGCACAGGCACAGCCGACTGTAAATAACAGTTGGACAAAGTCTCAGATGGGTATTCTTCCTGTTAAGGATGTAAATAACAGTAATCCTGTAGCTCTTTCTGCACAGGGAGATATGTACGTAACGGGTTTATTTGCTGGAGATGGTTTTTCATTTGCGGGTACAGATTTGGCTCCGATTGCCGTGAGTTCCTACTTGTTGAAGTATGGCGCCGATGGCACAGAAAAGTGGGGGGTAGCTTTAGCTGGTGCTGCTACTATTAAGGCTATAACTACTGATGCGTCTGGGAATGTTTATATTGCAGGTAACTTTGCAGATGTAGTAGAGTTTGGTAGTACAGATGGAAATGCGGTAGAGAAGGAAGGAATGAAAAAGGGCGATGCATATGTTGCTGAACAGGCTGCCGGTTTTGTTGCAAAGTATGATGTGAATGGTGTGTTGAAGGCTATACAGAGCTTTGTACCACAAGGATTGCCAGAGTTGGTGGCAGGTGGAATGTATGAACCAGAACCAGGGGCTTTATATTTTGATATTAATAAATTAGAATATAATAATGGAAAATTATATGCTTCAGCACTTTACACTGGATTAACTCAAAATAACGGTTTTTCGTTTAAGGGAAATTATTTGGATACTTTTGGATGGGGAATATATTCAGACCTGTCTTCTGGTGCTGTATTTGCTTTGAATGAAGAAATGAATGTTAATGGTATTGTCGCCTCTATGGCTGTATCGGAATCTCAAACGGAAAAGCAGATGTTTGTTAAGTCTGCCACATTTACGGTTGCAGGCAATGAACTTTATTCAGGATTTATGGCTGTAGGTAATGTTACATTGACAATAGACTCAAAAGATGAGAAATTTGAACTAACTATGTCCGAAGATGGTACTATAGAATATGGACATATTATTTCTGCTATTAATTTGGATAATAATACATCTTCTACCAAAAAATATTCAACCACTCATAGTATAGGTAATTACTGTTTTATAAAATCTATGGAAGTAAAAGGCGATGCTTTATTAATTGCTGGTTCATTTAACACAAAGTTAGCATTTGATTCAAGTAAAGAGTCTGTTTCTACTAATGATTTATACCTTGCTGTCCTAAATAAAAGTTCTTTGGAAGTCACTTCTACAGTAACCTCAAAAGTAAATGAAGGTGAACAGAATCAGAAGAATGAAGAATTCGGAGGTATGACTATTTGTGGTGATTATGCTTATATGGTTGGGTATACAGCAGATGCAAAATCTCATGTTGCCGAAACTCCTCTTGCTTTCTGGGTTAATATCTCTAATGGTACCATGACTCAATCAAGCCCTGCCAATCTTACTACCGGTGTAACTACTTTAGGAACTAAATTGGCTACTGCTCAGACAAAAGTTGCTAATGATAAGTTGGAAAACATCTTCTCATTAAACGAAGTTACAGGTGGCGGTGGCACAGGTATCTCTTCTACTGAGCAGGGAGCTGGTGTATCTGTTTATCCTAATCCGGTAGTTGATGTATTGAACTTTACAACTCCTTGTAATGTTGCTGTCATTAACTTAATGGGAGTAACAGTGAAACAGGCTGAGAACGTGTCGAACTTAAATGTATCTGATTTGATAAACGGACAGTATATTGTTAAAGTTACTACGGAAGATGGTACAAGTACTGTTAAAGTGATTAAGAAATAAAGGAATCTTCCTTTTTGGGGGAAAAATAGAAGGTTGTCTCAGGTAAAACTGAGATGACCTTTTTTTATGATTAATGACTCCCAATTTCTATGGAATTTATCTTGAATTGAAGAAGAATAACAGGATTGTACAGTCTTGTTATACTAAAGTGTACAATCCTGATATGTAAAAGTGAATAGCCTTTTAGATATTGATTATCAGTGTTTTATAAATGTATATTCCTATGCTATTTTATATGATTTATGTGTTAGGATGAAATCAATCAGGTAGTGACCTGCTATGTGTAGAGTTCTATAGTTGAAAGATCCGAAAAGCTGATCATTACTCTTATAAGATAAACTGATTGCTCCATCAACAAAGTATTTTGGTGAGAATAACTAGTATGGTGTTTGACTCATAATGAAGAATTGACTTTGAATAAAATTAATATCATATTTAATTTTATTCAAAAATATATTTGATTTATTTAATTATCTAACTATATTTGCAAATATAATGATGAACTTCTAAAGAAAAATATCATGAAACGTATCAGTTTAATCTTCGTTAGTTTATTTTCTTGTTGTTGCTTTCTTTGTCAGGCACAATTGATGCCATTGAATGGTGAGACCGTAACTCTGGATACCAAGGAAGGAGATATTAATGGAGAATTGCTTCTTCCCAATGGTGGGAAGACATATCCGGTCGTGTTATTAATTGCTGGTTCCGGTCCGACGGATATGGATGGGAATTCGACTATTGGTAATATGAAAAACAACTCATTAAAGTTTCTTGCAGAAGGACTGGCTGCCAATGGAATCGCTTCACTGCGCTTTGATAAGCGGGGGATAGCTACCAGTGCGGCTGCCGGAAAAGAAGAATCTCTGCTGCGTTTTGAAGACTATGTAAACGATGTAAAAGGGTGGATTAATTATCTGGCCAAAGATAAAAGGTTTACTGGTATTACTGTGATAGGGCATAGCGAAGGTTCTCTGATCGGGATGTTGGCTTGTGTGAATCAGCCTGAAGTGAAAGCTTTGGTTTCTCTGGCAGGGGCAGGGCGTCCGGCTTATGAAGTGATTGAAGAGCAGGTTGCTTCTCAGCCGGAAATGATAAAGAAAGAAGTTGCTTCTATCAATGAATCTTTGAAAAGTGGTAAAACAGTAGAGCAAGTGTCTATGTATGTGCAGTCTCTGTTTCGTGCTTCGGTTCAGCCTTATTTAATTTCCTGGTATAAATACAACCCTCAGACGGTTATTGCCTCTCTAAAGATACCGGTATTGATCGTTCAGGGCAAAAAGGATATTCAGGTCTCTGTAAAAGATGCCGAACTGTTGAAGAAATCAAAGCCTACAGCAGAATTACTTCTGATTGACTCAATGAATCACATATTAAAAGATTGTGAGACAATGGAACCTCAGAAGCAAATGTCTATATATACAAACCCTTCTTTACCAGTCAATGCGACTCTTATATCGTCACTGAATACTTTTATAAGGAAATATAATAAAAAATGAGTGAACTAAAGAAACGTCTACCGTTGAAATGTCCTTCTTGTGAAGCCCCACTGAAAGTAGGACGTATGTTTTGTGAGCAATGTGCCACAGAAGTCTGTGGTAGTTTTGAATTACCTTTATTGGCTCGTTTGCCAGAGAAAGAGCAACAGTTTATTATTGATTTTGTGAAATCCAGTGGAAGCCTGAAAGATATGGCCAAAAGTATGGGAGTGAGTTATCCAACCGTACGCAATATATTGGATGATTTGATTGAAAAACTAACTAAAATGAATATATAAAATGAAGAAAAGAATAGAAATACTTATTAATCCGTTTATTCGGATTGCAGGAATGCAGGCATTAGCCTGGGGGATACTGGGACTGGTAATTTCTGCATTATTGAGCTGGGCATCCGGCTACCATTATCACGGCTTGCTTCATTTTGGTCCCGCTCCCAATCCCGCCTGGTGGTGCTATTTGGCAGAACATCTTATTGTGTGGTTAGTTCCGGCTACCTTATTCTATTTGGGTGGTCTTATTTTCTCACACTCTAAAATTCGGATTATAGATGTGTTTGGTACTGTATTGTTTGCTCAGCTCCCGATGCTTGTGATGAATTTGATAAATTTCCTACCACCCATGCAAGTATTGTCACAAATAGATCCTACGATGTCACCGGCGGAAATACTCTCTATGCCTTATTTTCACTTGGCAATAGTTTTGTCGCTGATTGGTTTCCCGTTTCTGGTCTTTTCTATTATTTGGATGGTGCAGGCATTGAAAGTGTCTTGTAATCTAAAGAAGTCTCATTTGTGGATAGTAGCTGCTATTGGAATTTTGGGTGGTGATGTACTTTGCCGGATTCTCATCCGGTTATTTTATTAATATAATGGTGGTTATTTACAAATTGGATTATCATTAAAGTACAGATCCATATAGATAAATGTAAAATTTATAAAGAATTTATGTTTTTCAGGTATGGGCATAAAAAAAGGAGCAACGCCTTGCTCCAACCTTTGTTAACCTTAAATCTAATACTATGAAAAACACATTACAAAGGTACGGCCTTTTTGTACATTTGCAAATTAACCAAGAAAATTCTTCTGTTATATAACATGTTTTAATAATTAAATCGTCTATTTTTCTTCTCTTTCACATAATTTTCTTCATTTTCCATCGTCCGGCGTATCTCCCCGTGCGGGAAGCACCTCCCAGTATTTATCGCAAATATCCAGGTAGCTTTGTTTGGGTTCTTCTCCCATAGACAAGGCATATATTTTTGTTTGATTCTCTTTTATATGTCGGATGTGGGCTGATAATTCTTTATCTATTGGCATCATCTCAAAGTCGGATATCATCACCATATCTGCCTCCTGATATCCTTGTGTTTCAATCATCCGGATCGTATGAGCTATGGCAGGAGCAAGATCTGTACCTCCGTGAAAAGATTGGCACAGGAAATCTACCAGACGATCGAAACTGCTTCCTAAGTCAGTTATTTCGATACATTCCACATCGTCAGAGAAGATTATGATATAGCATTTGCGATGTTGTTTTTCCGTTAGTTCGGCTATAGCGAGCAGAGCCGATTTGGCCAGTTTCTCTCTTTTTCCTGCCATTGATCCGGAGGTGTCAATACAGACAATAAAGGGACCTTCAGCTTCCTCGGAAACCTGGTTACCCGGCATCTTTTTATCATCCATGGTCCGTAGCTCACGTGAGGCATAATCAATCATTTGAAGCTTTTTCTCGGCATATCGCTCAAAGAAAACAGGTTGCAGGGCTTTTTCTGCCAGATAACAATATTCAATTGGTAACAGGCTGTTCAGATCATTACCTTCACAAATACCGGTAATGTCACTCCGGGTAGAGTGAGTGATGATCTGTTCTTTATGGATTCCGGCTGTCATCTTAAAACGTTTCTGTATACCTTGATGCCGTTTGCCTAATTTCTCAATTAACTCTTGTATGGCAGGAGTTTTTTTGATTGTCTCATCATACTCCAGTATCTGTTCCGCTATTTGTTTATGGTTTCGGAGCAACCATACCAACCGGGAACCTCCCCGGACAGGCAGATTCTTAGAGAGCGATAATTGCAGGCGGTAAAACTCTTCGCACAGGCGGTTGATATGCTCCATCTGGTAATTGAACTCATTGTTGGATAACAGTTGGTGCCATTTGTCGAAGAAAAGTATTCGCAATGCTTTCCACTCTTTAGAACGGGGTTTGAGGGCATGAAATCGCTCCAAATAGTATTTCACATTGAGATCTACCAGATTATATTTCATGGAAAGTGGATAAGCACTATTCTCCAGAAAACGTAGAAACTTTGTATCCGAAGCTTCATCTGTTTCATGAAAATACTCCCACTGACTGGCATACCTTGAATAAAATTCTTGCAGAGAGGGCAGGGTATGACGAAAGTATTGCCGGATGTCGGTTTCCAGTTCTTCGGGCTTGACGATGAGGTTGTGCAACTGCTCATCATATACCTCGTAGGCAATATCCTGCAAACGGTCATAATACCTGTCTTGCAGTTCTTTCAGCCTAATAGTCCCTGTTCTCTTGTTCATGGGCATGAGCAATGATTCGCAACTCGTTCCGGTAATTTTCAATGATATGGGCTGTACCATTCAGGATTCGTTTCAGATCCCCTTTTTGTTTGGCGTTCAGAAAGAGGTGTTCCTTGGCATATTCGTTTTCCCGTTCAGATAGTTTTTTAAATTCTGTTTCCATGTTATGCAGTAAATCTATTACCTCTTGTAACCGGAACTCAAAGGGGGTACTCGCATCTTCATTCTGTTCGGGTAATGGAGCACAATCGTCATAGCAGAGTAGCGGATACTCCTGGTTATTGACAAACACGGAACGGTTTCCTTTTCGCAGGGAATAAATATCTTTCTGAGCGATACTGCGGTTTTTTACAAAATCATATACCTTCAGTACTTTGTTTACCGGACGGAATTTATCCTGCTGGATATAAAACAGGCGGTTACTGTCTTTTTTCAGATTCTGATAGTCGGACGCAAACATAAGCAGGTTTCCGGCAATGCGATATCCTTCGATGCGATGATAGAAAGTATCTACCACCTGAATAGCAGGGTCGCTGATTTCCCGCAGACTGTGTTCTGCTTTCATATCTTCTTTGAGTGCATCCAGTTTTTGTTCCAGCTGTTTTTCGCCTAACAGATAGGTGTTGATACTATCAGTGATGGCCCGCTGTACAATATCTTCGGCAATGGGAAATTGGCTTACCTCGTCCCAGATGCAATAGGGGATCAGCAGGCAATCGGCAAAGCAGACCGTTGATGATTCGTTCAGATAGGCCGAAGTACGTAGCAACCCAACCATTTTCTTCCAGCGGCGGTCTGATATATAAATAGGAGGAAGATTCGCCTCCCGTTGTGTATTATACTGTTCTACGGTTCGTTTGATGGTATGTATCAGTTCAAAGAAGGTATAATGTAATGTTACTTTTTCCGCCTCCTCCTGCAGGGCTGAGTATTCTTTAGGACTGATTGTCAGTTTCTCCGGAATGCAAGGTTCTGTGTCCCGTGTAGAAGCAATCATGCGATCGAAAGCAAATTCCTGTTCAATACATCCCACGAACTGCCGGATCAGAAAGCGGTCATAGAGAGCTTCCAGCCCTTCTCCTTTGGCTGGTAATTCGTTAGAAGCCGCAATCAATACTTTCAGGGGGACTTTTACTGTGAACTGCCCGTTACGGTATATCTTTTCATTGATAACAGTCAGCAAAGAGTTCTGAATTGCCGGACCGGCTTTCCATATTTCATCCAGAAAGACTACCGAGGCCGTAGGCAGATATCCCTCTGTAATTCGTTCATAGGTGTCTTCATCTTTCAGCTTAGAGATGGAAACCGGACCGAATATCTCATCCGGTGTACTAAACCTGGACATCAGGTACTCAAATGCACTGTTTTCTTTGAATGCATATTTTAGTCTTCGGGCTACCAAGCTCTTGGCAACTCCCGGAGGACCTAACAGAAAGATACTTTCTCCGGCAATGGCTGCCAGAAGGGAAAGGGCTATGGTGTGTTCTTTCTCAAACACGCCTTCGTTGAGGGCATTGAGAAGCTTAGTGATACGTGGTTTTATGGAGTTCATGCTTTTTCAATTAAAATGCAAAAATACGAATAAACTTAAATTATCTCATCCAAAAGGTGTATATTCGCAATATCAAATTCATATAAGAAGAGTAGGTTATGAAATCAACAGTAAGAATCACTGTGCCTTATGCTGTGGCAAACTATGTAGAAATGCGCGAACGCGGATTTTACTATGTGGACAAGACAATGTTTATTCCCGATCTGGAACTATATAAAGCTCCTGTCTTTTTGCGTCCGCGCCGTTTCGGAAAGAGCTTGTTAGTGTCCATGTTGGCCGCTTACTATGATTTGAATATGGCAGATCGTTTCAAGGAACTGTTTGAAGGTACATCTGTTGGAAGTAATCCTACAAAAGAGCATAATAAATATCTCGTGCTTCGCTTTGACTTTTCTAAAATGGTAGTAACCGATACACTGGAAGGGTTACAAAAGAACTTTAATGATTTGAATTGCGGAGTCATCTATGATATGGTGAAAGCCGATGCCAGGTATGCACGTTTATTCCCGGATTTTGAATTTAGTGATAAAACCGATGTCACAAAGATGTTGGAGGATATGTTGCGTTACGTATCGTCCCATAATCTTCCTCCGGTATATCTTCTTATTGATGAATATGACAATTTTACCAACCAGTTGTTGACTGCTTACAAAGATCCGCTCTATGAGCAAGTGACTACTGCCGACAGTTTCTTACGTACTTTCTTTAAAATAATAAAGGCAGGTATCGGTGAGGGAAGCATACGTACCTGTTTCTGTACAGGAGTACTTCCCGTCACAATGGACGATTTGACCAGTGGATACAACATTGCGGAGATCTTGACACTCGAACCTGACTTTCTAAATATGCTTGGCTTTACTCATGCAGAGGCAGAAGTGTACCTACGCTATGTACTCCGAAAATATTCCGGTAACGAAGAACAATTCGATGAAATATGGAAACTGATCGTGAGCAACTATGACGGTTACCGGTTTCAGCCTAATGCGGAGCCTTTGTTTAATTCTACCATACTGACTTACTTTCTTAAAAAGTTTGCTGTCAATGGTATTGTTCCCGATGAAATGATTGATGAGAATTTGCGTACAGACATCCATTGGATTCGTCGGCTTGCGTTGAGTCAGGAGAATGCCAAACAGTTGCTCAATACATTGGTGATGGAAGATGAAATAGCTTATGCACAGCCTGATTTGCGAAGCAAGTTCAATAAGCAGAAGTTTTTCGACAAGAATTTCTATCCTGTCTCCTTGTTTTATTTGGGCATGACGACATTGAAGAATTCCTTCCGAATGACGTTGCCCAACCTGACCATGCGTAGCATTTATATGGATTATTATAACCAGTTGAATGACATTGATAACTTTGCAAACCGCTACGTTCCTGCCTTTGAACAATTTACTCACGACCGGCGTATGGAAGGTATTTTCCATAACTACTACGATCAATACCTTGGGCAGTTTCCCGCACAGGTATTCGATAAGATGAATGAGAATTTCATTCGTTGTTCGTTCTTTGAACTGTGTTCGCGTTATCTGAGCCAATGCTACACCTTTGCATTAGAACAGAACCATCCTGCCGGACGTTCGGATTTTGAGATGACAGGAATTCCCGGAACGGAATATTATAAGGATCACCGGATTGTAGAGTTCAAGTATTTCAAAGCAAGCGAAGCAAAGAAAGTACTGGCACTCAATGCTCCACGTCGCGAAGATGTGGAACAGGTGAAGCAATATGCGAAAACAATTCGTGTACAATTCCCATACTATAATATACAAATGTATGTGGTGTATGTGGCTGCTAATAAAGGATACAAATTCTTTGAAGTATAAACATACTAAATAAGCATTGTGAAAATACGTACTTTATGGGTATAAAAGTACGTATTTAAGTCACTATTAATTACCTATTTAACGCATACTTAAAATAGTACTTTTGTATGCAATAAATATCTATATTGAAATGCTTGATTTCTAATAAGATACCTGCCTGATATATCGTTTTTCTGCTCTTACTACTCTATTACTTCATCCATCGAAAACGTTTTAGTGCCTATTTTAATAACTATAAAAAATATCGTAGTAATAATCCCTTGTTTTTATTTTATCCATCAGATTGAATGTAATACGTATATAATTTTTGCATTATACACGCTAATATTGCATGTATAATCATGTTTTTTCACTATCTATGTGTGTTTTACTTCCATCGCATCTTTAATATTTGTATACTATAAAGATGAGGATAAAACAATGTTGTTTGCCTTTTATTAGTATATTTGTCTTTCTGTTTTCATTAAGGTTTTAACTGAAACTATTTGAAAGCACAACTGTTTAAAGAAATATGATATAAACAGAAAGGAGAGAAACATTATGATAATAAGAGGAAATGAGATCGATATACGAACCGTTGATGTAATTCGTTATATCATGCCTTTACGTGAGGGAGGTTCGTTGCCAGCTCTTGCCGAAGCTGATGATGGATTTAAGTATGTGGTAAAGTTTCGTGGGGCGGGGCATGGGACAAAAGCTCTTATTGCCGAGCTAATAGGAGGAGAGGTAGCCCATGTGTTGGGTTTGCGTCTTCCGGAAATTGTTTTTCTAAATCTGGATGAAGCTTTCGGGCGTTCGGAAGGAGACGAAGAGATACAAGACCTGTTGCAAGGAAGTCGTGGGTTGAACCTGGGGTTGCATTTCCTGTCGGGAGCATTACCGTTTGATCCTGTGGTGACAAAAGTGGATGCTAAATTAGCCTCACAGATAGTATGGCTGGATGCCTTCTTAACTAATGTGGATCGTACAGCCAAGAATACCAATATGTTAATGTGGCATAAAGAACTGTGGCTGATAGACCATGGTGCTTCTCTGTTTTTCCATCATTCGTGGGTGAACTGGAAGAAACATGCGCTGAGTCCTTTTACACAGATAAAGGAGCATGCATTGTTGGCCGAAGCGAGTGACCTGGAGGAAGTGGACCGGGAATACAAAGAGATATTGACTGATGAAATATTGCGGGAAATAGTAGATTTGATACCCGATGATTGGTTGCATTGGCGGGATAAAGAAGAAACACAGCAGGATATACGAGATATTTATTTTCAATTTCTAACAGAAAGGATACGTCATTCCGAATTATTTGTAAAAGAAGCACAGGATGCCAGAAAAGCACTTATATGAATATGCAGTAATCCGCATTGTACCGAAGGTGGAACGTGAGGAGTTTATGAATGTTGGAGTTATCTTGTTCTCAAAACAGGCTGACTTTATAAAAATGCGTTATGAGATAAATGAAAACAGGCTTAGAGCCTTTTCTCCGGAACTGGATATAGAGTCGTTTCGCGAGCATATGGAGGCTTTTAGTAAGGTCTGTTCGGGGCATGAGACTGGAGGAACAATTGCTCTGTTGGATATTCCGGAACGTTTCCGGTGGCTGACGGCTCTGAGAAGTTCCTGCATCCAGACTTCAAGGCCACACGTAGGTTTTTCTGCCAATCTGGATCAGACACTGAATGATTTATTTCAAGAATTGGTGGAATAAGTAGTAAAAACCGGAAATCATAGTATGTATTTTAATTGTACCGAATTAGACTCGTGTGGTCTTTCGGTCGAATAACCGCTCGATTTAATTGCATCGCAGTGGCATTATAATAATAAAGATGTATCAAGAAGCGAAAGGGTAATCAACCTTTCGCTTCTTGATACATAAACCGTTTGATACTTTTCTTAGCTGTCTTTTCAAACTCTTCAAAGTGTATTTTTACTTTGCTTATCTGGCTGAATGCAGGTAATTGAAGGTTTAGCTCCAAACGGTTTGCTTCCATTGCTTTTTCAATATCCGGTTGTTGTAAACCGTGTGCAAACGCATCGTCAAAGTCAGGATATATGAGCGCAACAAGTTTATCATTCTGTAATACAATCAATGACTCTGCTACATACGGCATATTGTTCAGTTTACTTTCAATTTCTTCAGGGTAAATGTTTTGCCCGCTTGAATTAAGCAAAAGATTTTTGCTGCGCCCACGTATTGTTACATAACCTTGCTCGTCTATTGTAGCAAGATCACCTGTGTGTAGCCATCCGTCTTTATCAATAATTTGTGCAGTAGCTTCAGCGTTTTTATAATATCCCAGCATGAGATTGTCTCCTCTACAGATGATTTCTCCCGCGTGGGTGTTGGGGTCGGGTGAGTCAATTTTTACTTCCATTCGGTTGGCTGCTTTTCCACATGAAGCTTTTTTGAGGTTTTGCCAACAGTCCGAACAAATAATAGGGCCACATTCGGTCATCCCATAAGCAATTGTATAAGGAAAACTTATCTTTTTTAAGAAATCCTCGATTTCAGCATTAAAAGGAGCACCACCGATGATAATATCATTAAAGTTACCACCAAAAATCTCCATGGCTGTTTGCCGGGCGGCTGCTTTCAGCTTATCGTTGAGGATAGGAACCCTTAGTAATAGTTTGCCTATCCTGTTGTCCAGCCGGAGCAGCACCTCTTTTTTGATGATCTTTTCTACAATCAGGGGTACGCATGAAATCAGTTTCGGTTTGATTTCGGCAAAAGACTGTGCTATAATTTTGGGAGAGGGCATCCGGGTGAGAAAATAGAGATGTGCTCCTGCCGAGAAACCATACAGGAAATCATAGGTCATACCGAATACATGACCTAACGGAAGCATAGATACAATAGTATCTCCGGCTTGTAGAGGACGCGTTTCATAACAGTAGGTTATATTGGACCACATACTACGGGCAGGAAGCATTACTCCTTTGGAATAACCGGTAGTCCCAGAGGTATAGTTGATTATTACTAATTCTTCGGGATCGCTTTTGCGATATGAAATGTGTTCTTTTCGGAAGCATTTGGGATAACGTCGTCCATAAATCTCATTCCGATGCTCAAAGGCATAAGTCAGTTGATCACAACGGGAAACAAGTGCAGAGAAGTCTTTCAAAGAGGCGATTCCTTTTAATAAAGGCATGGCGTCCTCATTCAGGTTTTCCCATGCCTGATCGCCAACGAATAGAAGTTTTGCTTCGGAGTGATTAACAATGTTATGTATATTGTCGGCTTTGAATTCATGGAGAATGGGAACGATAACAGCTCCATAAGTAACTGTTGCCAGAAAGGCAACTGCCCAATGCGCACTGTTGCGTCCGCAAACAGCTATTTTGTCACCGGGCTGAATACCGGCACTCTCAAGTACAATATGAAATTTTGCTATTTTGCGGGCAACATCCTTATATTGAAGGGTGACTCCTTTGTAATCTGTCAGGGCATTGAGATCCCAATTGTTTACAATACTTTGCTCAATATAATCTATGAACCCTTGTTGTTGTTCCATTTTGTTTTTTGCACATTTGTATTAAAATTGCGCAAAATTAATATTTCATTAACAAAAACCGAATTCTCCTGAAAAGTTTTACAGTAAATTAACGGGAGGCGGAACTGATCGGAAATGAGTAAAACTCACCACAGAGTAGTATTTATCTGATGAAACGCGGATTAACACAGATAAACACAGATTAAAAGACTGTAGTTCTCTTAGATGAAAGTCTGCATTCTGCGTTTCAATAAAGATTTAAACTCTGTGTTACTCTGTGGTGAAATATACTCAAAACCGTACGAATTAAAGCAAGAACTGAATGTAATTATAATCAAAAGGTATATCTTTGCATCCGGATACTAAACTTGTCTAATAAAAAGATTACTATGAAAACAATTCTTACATCTCTGCTTGTACTTCTGTTAGGAGTTTTACCTCCCGCTAATATATACGCTGCCAATCGTGTGTATGATGTCTCTGATTTTGGCCTGAAAGCCAATGGGAAGAAAGATGCATCACCTGTCTTGCAAAAGATTTTAGAGAAGATCAAAAGCGACTACCAGGAGGGGGATAACATCATATTACGTTTCCCGACAGGCAGGTATCATTTCTTTGAAAAGAATGCGGCGTCTCGCCAATATTATATTTCCAACCATGACCAGACAAATCCGAAGAAGGTAGGTATTGCTATTGAGAATATGAAAAATCTGACTTTGGATGGACAAGGGTCTGACTTTATTTTTCATGGTCGCATGATTCCGGTTTCTCTATTGTATTCGGAAAACTGTATACTGAAAGATTTTAATATTGACTTTGAGAATCCGCATATAGCACAGATACAAATAGTAGAGAATTCTGTAGAGAATGGTATTACTTTTGAAGTAGCTCCCTGGGTGAACTATCAGATCAGTAAAGATTCAGTTTTTGAGACATTGGGGGAAGGTTGGAAACTTCGTCCTTCTTCTGGCATTGCTTTTGATCCTAAAAGCCGTCATATAGTCTATAACACCAGTGATTTAGCTTATCCGAATAAGGGAGTTATCCAGGTGGCTTCACGTCGTCTCAATATAAAGAACTGGAAGGACAACCGGCTTGTTCCGGGTACGGTAATTGCTCTGCGCACTTATTTCCGGCCTACTCCCGGAATATTTCTTTCGCATGATGTAGATACGCAATTATTAAATGTGAAAGTACATTATGCCGAAGGAATGGGATTATTGGCACAATTGTGTGAGAATATAACCTTAGATGGATTTAACGTCTGTCTTCGTGGGGAGAATGATCCCCGTTATTTCACTACTCAGGCCGACGCCACTCATTTTTCGGGTTGTAAAGGAAAGATTATATCCCGGAACGGCCTTTATGAAGGCATGATGGACGATGCTATCAATGTGCATGGTACTTACCTGAAAGTTATCAAGCGGATAGACGACCGTACTTTGGTAGGACGGTATATGCACGACCAGGCCTGGGGATTTGAGTGGGGACGACCGGAGGATGAAGTGCAGTTTGTACGTTCGTCAACAATGGAGCTCGTGGGAAGCCAGAATAGCATTACGGCGATTGCTTCCTATGATAAAGAGGAAGTTCAGGGGGCGCGTGAGTTTGTTATTTCTTTCCGTGATCCTGTTGAAGCGGTTATTAATGCTGAAAGTGGTTTTGGTATTGAGAACCTCACCTGGACTCCGGAAGTGCTATTTGCTGATAATGTGATCCGTAACAACCGTGCTCGCGGTGCGCTGTTTAGTACTCCTAAGAAAACGATTGCAGAGAATAACTTGTTTGACCATACATCCGGTACAGCCATTCTGCTGTGTGGTGATTGCAATGGTTGGTATGAAACAGGAGCTTGCCGGAATGTAATTATCCGGAAAAATCGTTTTGTGAATGCACTTACAAATATGTTTCAGTTCACAAATGCTGTAATTTCTATCTACCCTGAAATTCCTGACCTGAAATCGCAACAAAAGTATTTTCATGGTGGAGTTGATGAAGGCATTGTGATTGAAGACAATGAATTCGATACCTTTGATGCACCGATTCTTTATGCCAAGTCGGTGGACGGACTTGTATTCCGTAATAATAACATCCGGATGAATACGGAGTATAAGCCGTTTCACTGGAACAAAAGCCGCTTCCTGCTGGAACGGGTAACTAATGCGAAAATAGAGTAATTACGTAATTGCATATAGAAGTCACATTAAAACGCAGATGATCGCTAAGTAGCGCAAAGATTAAATTGTATCTGCGTTAATTAGCGATCATCTGCGTTCCTAAAGTCAGATATTGATAGCTTTATCCGGCTTTTGACACTATCTTCATCGAAGAGGGCTTTTTATTCTTTACTCTTCTCTGAAATGAGTAGTAGCTTATCATCTACATGTAGTTTCAGACTTCCGTTTGGTATAAGGAATTCGTCTCCACGTTTTACGATCATGACGAGTGTACCTTTCGGAAGATTCATATCTTTCAGCGTATCGGCTTTCTCTATCATTTCTTGTGTTACAGTCATGTCGCGAAGATCGGAGTCTATCTCTTCGGGCAATTCTACTCCAAAGTCATTTCCGGTTTTCTCGAGCGGAGTGGAGAGATGAAGCAAACGTGCTACATAGGAAACAGTAGTTCCCTGTACTACCAGAGAGATGATGGTAATAAAGAATACGATATTGAATATAGCATTTGATCCTTCCACATTGGCTACTACCGGATAGGTGGCAAAGATAATCGGAACAGCTCCGCGCAATCCTACCCATGACACGAATAACCGCGACTTGAATGTTATTTTCCGGAATGGGAGCAGGCAGAGAAACACACTTAGCGGACGACCGATGACAATCATAAATACCCCGATAAGCAATGCTACACAAGCTACTTCGAGCATTTCGTGCGGATTGACAAGCAAGCCGAGCATGAGGAACATGATGATCTGGAAAAGCCAGGTGAGTCCGTCCATGAAGGTAGCAATCTCTTTTCGAAACATGATCTTATTATTACCTACCATTATACCGGCAATGTATACTGCCAGATAACCGTTTCCATGTAGTCTGTCGGTGATAGCAAACGTGAAGAATACAAATGACAGAAGGAGGATGGGGTAGAGTGACTGGTTATCAATGTTGATTTTGTTGAGGATCAATATAGCCAGTTTACCCAGTACATAACCGGCAGCAGCACCTACCAGAAACTGAATAAAGAAAGAGCCTAATATGGCACCGGCTCCCATGCCGGAAGACTGAACGAACTGTATGAGAACAATCGTAAGCATATAAGCCATAGGATCGTTGCTACCACTTTCCAACTCAAGCATCGGACGAAGGTTGTGTTTCAGATTCATTTTCTGTGAGCGGAGAATGGCAAAGACCGAAGCTGAATCTGTTGATGACATAGTAGATGCGAGTAGTAGTGAAGTCGTGATTGGCAGGTAGATATTACTCCAGCTCATGCCGGAGAGCCACCAGATAAATAGCCCTGTGAACAGAGCCGTAAGTAGCACTCCAACGGTGGAGAGCACGATACCCGGAGTTAATATCGGACGTATTTCTGTAAACTTAGTATCCATACCACCGGAAAAGAGGATAATGCTAAGTGCCACCATACCTATGAATTGTGCGGTTTTTGCACTATGGAATTGAAAGCCCAGACCGTCGCTTCCAAAAAGCATACCAACAACAAGGAATAATAACAGGGCGGGCACTCCGAAACGATATCCGGTTTTACCAACAATGATACTGACGAAAAGTAAGATAGAACCTACAAGTAGAATATTTTCTGCAGTGAATAACATGGGCTATATATTATAAGGGTTATAAATAAGTCTTTTTTTGCTTCACCGTGCGAAGTTACGTAATTTAGATAACAAATAAAACCCCCTTTTGGATGTATTTTGTATCCCGGAAGGAGGTTAAATAGTTTAAAAATGTTATATTTCTACCTGTTTTATTATTAAAACACAGATTATCGCAGAGGTCTGGCTTCTGTTGAAAACTGCTGTGTTTTAGAAGTTATCTATTGAGAGGGAGGAAGAGAACGGAGAGGGGAGGTGAGCAAAACGGTGTGCCGGAAACCTTCGCCACCGTATCGTTTGCCGAACCTCCCCGTGCGGGAAGTACCGGTTAGAATAGTCTTCTTTTAGCTCAGAAACTTCATAATATCTTCGTCTGCTGTACTTATTGTGGCTATTCCGAAGTTATCAATCAGTACTTTCCTTATGTTAGGCGAAAGGAAGGCCGGAAGAGTAGGGCCGAGATGTATATTTTTCACTCCTAAAGACAATAAGGCAAGGAGTACGATCACAGCCTTCTGTTCATACCAGGCAATATTGTATATGATTGGTAACTCATTGATATCTTTCAGTCCGAATACTTCTTTCAGTTTCATGGCGATTACTGCCAATGAGTAACTGTCATTACACTGCCCTGCATCCAGAACGCGGGGAATTCCATTAATATCTCCCAATGGCAATTTATTGTAACGGTATTTGGCGCATCCGGCGGTAAGGATTACTGTATCGTGAGGTAATTTCTCAGCAAATTCAGTATAATACTCACGGCTCTTCATACGTCCGTCACAACCTGCCATAACAAAGAATTTGCGGATGGCTCCGCTCTTGACAGCTTCTACCACTTTGTCTGCCAGTGCAATAACCTGTGCGTGTGCAAATCCGCCAACGATCTTACCGCTCTCTATGGCTACGGGTGGCTGGCAGCGTTTGGCATGTTCAATGATAGCAGAGAAATCCTTTTGTCCTCCGTCTTTAGCTTCGGGAATATAAGTTGCACCCTCCAGTCCGCAGGCACCGGTAATGTAGATACGGTCTTTGTAGTTTGCATCCGGGCGGGGAGGTACAATGCAGTTGCTGGTAAACAGTATCGGACCGTTGAAGCTTTCAAACTCTTCTTTCTGCTTCCACCAGGCGTTCCCGTAGTTTCCGGCAAGGTGTTTATACTTTTTTAGTTGCGGATAGTAGTGTGCCGGTAACATTTCACTGTGAGTATAGATATCAATGCCCGTACCTTCTGTCTGCTGTAACAACTCTTCCAGGTCTTTCAGGTCATGTCCGCTGACGAGGATACTCGGGTTATTTCGTACACCGATATTAACTTCCGACAGTTCCGGGTTACCATAGGTTTCTGTATTGGCAGCATCCAGTTGCGCCATGGCTGATACGCCCTGTTTTCCGGTTTCAAGTACCAGGCTGGTAAGTTCGTCTACGGTGATGTCGTCACGGGTTAGTTCGGCAAGAGCATGTTGCATGAAAGCGAATATTTCCGGGGATTCATACCCTAAGTTGTGGGCATGTTCTACGTAAGCTGCCATACCTTTTAGCCCGTAATGTACCAGTTCTTTTAAAGAACGAATGTCTTCGTCCGATGTGCGGAGCACTCCTACGCTTTGGGCTTTTTCTTCAAATTCGTCTTCGTTGCCATTCCAGGTGCATTCATCGGGGGCATGTTCAATAGTCACTTCCTGGGCGAGTTTACTTTTGAGCTTCAATCCTTCCTTGATTTTACGAATGATGGCTTTTTTATCAAAGTTGGCATTGGTGATCGTTATAAAGAGGGCATCAAAGATAAAGCGGTCCGCTTCGTCCGAAGGACGCTTCTCCCAACGTAATTTCTGGTTATACACGGCAATACCTCTTACTACAAAGAGCAGAAGGTCTTGAAGATTAGCAACTTCGGATGTTTTTCCACAAACACCTCTTAGGGTGCAGCCAGTGCCTTTTGCTGTCTCCTGGCATTGATAACAGAACATGTTCATAATTTCTACGTATTTATTGGTTATTAATTGAACGCAAAGGTAGAGGAATGGTTTAAGGCAATTCTGTAACCAATGTTACAAGTTAGTGGAAAATAGAAAGTTAAAAGTTGAAAATGGGCTGCGCGGGTTGTAGTGTAGGAGTAACTTTATTCCTCCCTGTCATTCGAATGGCACTTCTCCGTGTGGGAAGCACTCATCGTCAATTGAATCAACGCTTGTTTTTGTAGGATTGTTATTTGTTTTCTATCTGCTATTATTAGCTTATCTTCTTGCATGTGAGCCAGTTCCCGTGCCAGTGAGGGGCGGGATACTCCGAAGTAATCACTCAATTGTTGTTGGGAGCGATTGAGTGTGATATGTTCACTTTGCTGTTGATTGGATAGGCGAAGCAGATAGGATGCCAGTTTCTGCCGGATTGTTTTGAAGGACATGAAAAACAATTTGTCCGAGAGGGTATGGGCGTAATTAGCAGAGAGGTTCATATAATTTTCCAGAAACTTCTCGTTCTTTCTGAATAGTTTCAGGACACTTGCTTTGGGTATCTCAATCACTTCGGTAGCCTCATTAGCGGTAACTTCTACCGGATAACGATTCTCGTTTCCGAAAAGAAAAAGCGGTGCTATTGCTCTTGGCGCGGCAATGTCTTCTACTTTTATCAACCTTCCGGAGTCGTCAATCATCTCTCCGCGCACACTGCCTTTTATAAGAATTACGAGGCGGTTGCATACATCGCCCTGGTGGGCAAGAATTTCTCCTTTTCGATAAAACCGGGTATGAAAATTAATCTCTCTGAGATCTTCGGTGAGTACATTGGGAGCAATACCATTGAATAGTGGGTTGTTGGCAAGTATTATCATGAGTGGTGTTTCTGTTAATTTGTACTTATATAAATAGATGACCGGACTTTTTTGTTTGAAGAAGCATTGTTGCGGAGGTTATTTAAACTTCAGTATGAACCTGGTTTCTTTTCCTGGCAACAGTGTGATACTTCCGCCGGACAATCTCATGATCTGTCTGGATATGCTAAGACCAATGCCGCTTCCCCCTTCTTTGGTGGTAAAGAAAGGAATAAAAATATGTTCTGCTACTTCCGGCAGGATCACAGGTCCATTGTTCTTTACTTCTATGATTACTTCTTCTGCCTCGTTGCAACAGGCATGGATGGAGATACAACCGTCTGATTGGTCACCTATCGCCTGTATAGCATTTTTCAACAGATTGATAACCACTTGTGAGATGAGGTTTTCATCAGCATACAGAATCAGGTCGGTGGGTGATACGTCAGTCCGGAAAGAGATGTTACCGTCCGGATTCTGGTGCTTTGCCAGCTCTACCATGCGATCTATAAAAGCCTTGACATAGAATAACGATGGTTCGGGTACGGGGATACGTGTGAAACGGCGGTAGGATTCGACAAAAGAAAGCAATCCTTTTCCGGTCGAACTGATTGTTTGCAAACCATTGCATATCTCTTCGTCTTTTGTATCGGCAAGAGAGAGCAAGGTATCACTCAAAGAGGTAATAGGAGTGACTGAGTTCATGATTTCGTGAGTCAGTACGCGTGTCAGGCCTATCCATGAGTCTATTTCCTTATCATCCAGTTCGGTGTTGATATTGTTGAGTGTCAGGATGCGCAGGTGTTCTTTCCGTACGGTGATGTCTGATACACGTATGGATAAATTCACTGTTTCCCGTTCGTTGTTGAAAGTGGTTTGCAGTTTATCTCCCGGGCGACAGGAAGAGAGTATTTCTACTAATCCTGTATCTATCTGACTTAGTTGTTGTACGTGGGTGAATACACTCAATCCGAGCAAACGGAGGGCTTCTTCATTTTTCTGATAGACCGCACCGTTGTCATTCAGTACCAGCAGTCCGGTACTGATACAGTTGAGTATGAGTTCGTAGTACTTTTCCTGTTGTGCCGTGTCTGCCTTTACATTATATAATATACGTCCCACACGGTTAAGGGCACGGTTTATTTCCCAGTTATCGGATGTACTTTCTTCTTCGGGAAAATGAAAGGAGTTATCATTGTTTTCCAACGCATCAATCATGAAAAGCACCTGGCGGGTATGATGGCGATAAAGTCGTAACTGCCACCAAAGACTCCATAGCAGGGCACAAAGGCATATACCCATCCAGATGAAGGTTCCATTTACGGCAAGCAAGGTTGTGGTGATCCCTAAAGAAAGGCTTAGCAGCGTACGAAACCAGTATTTGTCTGTTAGTTGCCGGAGGAGTGAACTCATAAGCCGAACTTTTTCATCTTGTTGTACAACGTCTGCCGTGTAATGCCTAATTGAGCAGCAACGGCGGAAAGATTTCCTCCGCATTTCTCCAACGCTTTTTGTATCATCTTCATTTCCATCTCTTCAAGAGTGGAAGCGGTTGTTTCAGGCATTTCCGTACGGCGGGAGAGTTGGAATATTTCAGCAGGTATTACTGCTCCGTCACAGATGATAATTGCTTTTTCGATAGCATGTTCCAATTCGCGGATATTACCATACCAGGGATGAGCGGTCAGTTTATCTTTGGCAGAAGGTCCGAGACTTATCAAAGTCTTATCATATTGTTTGCAGAATCGGGCGATGAATCGTTCGGCGAGTGGAACGATGTCTTCCTTTCGTTCACGTAGAGGAGGGATTTCTACATGAATCGTATTGATACGGTAGAGTAGGTCCTCACGAAATTCATCCCGGTTTACCATTTCCTGTAAATTACGGTTAGTGGCACAGATAAGACGTATGTCTATCGGTAACGGTTCGTTACTACCTACCCGGACGATGCTCCGTCGTTGGATGGCAGTCAATAGTTTGGCTTGCAGGTGGTAGGGGAGGTTTCCTATTTCATCCAGAAAGAGTGTACTGTGGTTGGCAGCTTCAAATTTACCGGTACGGTCGGCATATGCATCCGTGAATGAGCCTTTTACATGTCCGAATAGTTCGCTCTCAAACAATGATTCTGTGATAGCACCCATATCCACTACTATCATTTCCTCTTGTTTTCGCTGGGAGAGGGCGTGTATTTCCCTTGCCAGCATCTCTTTACCTGTGCCGTTTTCACCGGTGATGAGGATATTGGCATCGGTGACAGCTACTTTCTCTATAAGCTGGCGCAGTTGTTGCATGGCGCTGCTTTCTCCCCAATACATGGAATTACAAGAATTGTTTTCCTGCTTTGTGTGTTTTTTCTTTCCACCTTTTGCCTGGGTGGCGGCAGATAGCAAGGTTTCTACCAGTTTCTGGTTGTCCCAAGGTTTTACGATAAAGTCTGTAGCACCTTCTTTAATACCTTTTACAGCAAGGTCGATATCAGCATAAGCCGTGAAAAGGATAACGGGTAGTGTCGGACGTAGTTTCTTTATTTCATGTAGCCAGAAAAGTCCCTCATTTCCGCTGTTGATACCAGATGTAAAGTTCATATCAAGAAGAATCACTTCGGGAGCTTCTTCGCGCAATACAGCCGGTAAAGTGACGGGTGAAGGAAGAGTGATAACTTTTGTAAAGTAGTTTTTCAGGAGTAGCTGAACGGCTGTCAGTACTCCTTTATTATCATCGACGATAAGAATAGTTCCTTGTTTACTCATAAATTTGAGAGTTAATATCGGAACAAATATACGTAATAAAATGATTTGTGAGTAGTGATTCGTGATAAATGAATAGTCAACTACCGATTCGTACCCCCTATTAAAACAGTTGTAATTTCAATCCAAATGAAAGACTAAGATAGTCTCTGGGACGAAGATAACTATTTGTTGCAGCACTTATCAGATACAGGTCACAGGTACTTAATTCGTAGAAGAAAGTAATTGATTTTGCTGTATATCGTCGTTGGGGATCTATATCATAAGTAAGCCGTTGGCCCAGGAAGATATGTGAACGTATCTTACTGGAGAAACCGTAATATCCTTTGGGGTACCGGTCTGGTTCGTGAACCCAGAATTCATTACCGAATACCGTGTTGAAATAGATACCGCAAGTCAATGGTTCAGTAGAGAAACCTCTGCCCAGGTTGAGGCTCCAGGGCATATAGTTTTGTTTTAGTGTCATGGTCACCTTTGTACGCTTGGAATCATATTTGGGTATAAATCCTAAAAACACATCCGTTTCCCACTGATTCTTTTTTCCGTAATCCCATCCTGTGCCAAAGGACAGTAATCCCATGTTCCCGGCAAACTGTACTTTGGTGTGTGTGGGTATTAGTTTTTCCCAGTGTCCACGGTAGCGGTGGATACGTTTGTCATATTTATTGGGTTTTACAATTGAATCTTGTTGTGCAAAGCTGCCGGGACTGAATAGCAGAAGCATTAGTCCGGCACAAAGAGCATATTTAAAAGTTGACCAGTTCATAAGTATAATTGTCAGGGGTAATAGTAAATAACATGTAGCTACGGTGTTTCATGCAATCGCTTCCATAGTATATAACGCCATCGTCAAAAAGATCGTCCGTGCTTACTCTATGGTCATGTGCATTCAGGCAAAACTGTAACTGGGGATACTGTGTTATGTAACGTTGAAAGACTTTTGAAACATTGTTATTGAATACGTCGGAACCGGGTCTTGCGTGCATTGCTACTACGGTCTTCTCAAATTCATCTTGTCGCTCCGTCAGTTGGTTCTCAATAAAATTGAAATCAGGTATCGGCTCAGAATAATCAAACTCCAATGCATTTGTGTTGAGGCAAACAAACTTTGTGTTTCCTGCAATGAAAGAGAAATTTGCCGGACCGAATATTTTGGTATATGCTTCTCTTCCCGTTCCTAAGCAATCATGGTTTCCCAATAAAACCACATAGGGAACTTTCAGGCTATTCATGAGATCGCGCTGCCATATAAACTCACTGGTGACACCGAAATCGCTTACATCTCCTCCGTGAATGACAAAGTCTATGTTTTTCAGTTGGTTGATGGAGCTTATACACTTCTCAGTTTCGTCATACCACCGTTGCGAATCGCCCATGGCTACAAAACGGATGGTTGTTTTGTCTTTACAGTTGGCTTCTATTCTTTTGATGTTTTTGGCATTGACCTCTGTTTCTCCTTTGATATGTACATCGTATGGATGATAATCTATCATATCGCATCCTGAAAGTAGAAACAGATAAATCAAGAAGCCGCTAATCTTTTTTTTCTTCATACTCCTAATTCGTTAATTGAAAACTTCGCGCAAAGATAAAGTTTTCTTCTTGGCGAACAATAGATGCTTACTCCGATTCAGTGTTATAGAACAATTTTGGAGAAGTATTGTCTAATAATTAGACGAACGTTGTCTAATAATTAGACAGCTGTACAAAACCTGTTTTCTTGTACTTCTTTGTTTCTCAATGTTTTAATTGCTTTGGCATACTTTCTGCTTTATAAAGAGAAACATAGAATCTGTTTTTATGAAACAAATGCTGATGAATAAAACAATTAATATGATTTCTTTAAGATTAACTGGCTTCATGCATTGCCAGCGGGAGAGGTGACGTTGTGAAACGTTTCTTCTCCGTTTCTGAAAAGAACAATTAACTTTGCAAGATATATGAGACAACTTTATTATGTAATTAGAACATTGCTTCGGGGACGCGGTTCCAATCTTATCAAGATCATCTCTCTTGGACTGGGATTGACGATGAGCATTTTGTTGTTTGCCCGTGTGGCATTCGAACAGAGTTTCGACAAATGCTACAAAGATTATGACAACCTTTATCAGGTTTTCTCTATTTTCACTGTTAACGGTGAAAAGAGCGAACCGCAGGATATGAATTACGGTCCTGTGGCAGGTGCTATCCTTGATAATTTCCCTGAAGAGGTAGAAGCTGCTACCAGCATTTGTAAATGGGCGGCATCATTACCTCTATATAACGGAAGCGTCCGGTTTGATGATAATAAGATAATGGCAGATTCGCTCTTCTTTCAGACAATGGGTATTGAGGTGCTTAGCGGTAATCCGAGAGATCTGATGCAGAAGGATGTTATTTTCCTGAGCGATCGTCTGGCTACAAAAATCTTTGGTGGAGAGAATCCTGTCGGTAAAGTACTCAGATATAATAAATCCATGGAAATGACGGTAAAAGGTACCTATGCCGCTTTACCCGAAAACACAACCTTACGCCCTGAGGCTGTGATATCTATGCCCAGCATGTGGAGTCGTGATATAGGAAACTATTCCTGGAATGGTGGCGACAGTTACTTTGAATACATCCGTTTCCGCCCCGGGGCAGATAAGGAAGCTGTCATTGCACGTCTGGACGGTATGATACAGAAATATCTTCCTAAAGAGGGTGAGGGAATGTATGGCTATACAGCTGTGGTGAAACCCATCCGTGACGTATACCGTAATTATGACGAGGTAAAACGGATGAAGAGTATAATGAGTATTTTAGGATTTGCGATTCTTTTCATTGCCGGATTGAACTATGTGCTTATTTCTATTTCTTCATTGGCTTACCGTGCCAAGTCCGTGGGTGTACATAAGAGTAGTGGCGCGAGCGGTGGTAAGGTTTTTGGAATGTTCCTGCTGGAGACCGGTATCATTATTCTGCTGGCACTGTTGCTGATGTTACTGATATTAGTGAACTTCCGCGAGTTTTTTGAAGATACAACCGCTGCCAAACTGGAGTCATTGTTTGCTTTTGACAGGCTTTGGGTACCGTTATTTACTGTGTTCCTATTGTTTCTGGTAGGTGGCATATTGCCGGGACGAATGTTTGCGCGGATACCTGTGTCGCAAGTATTCCATCGCTATACGGAGGGGAAAAAGGGTTGGAAACGTCCGTTGCTGTTTATTCAGTTTGCTGGAGTAACTTTTATATGCGGATTGATGTGTGTAGTGATGGTTCAATACAAATATGTATTGAACAAAGATACGGGCTATAATCCGAAACAGGTTGTTTATAGCTATTCCACCTTTGGCGGTACATCAGAAGACAGTAATTATGCCCGTCAGTTCTTCAAAGGATTGCCCTATGTGGAGAGTGTTTCATCAGCTTCATACCCTCCGTGCATTGGTTTTAGCGGTATGATGATACAGAATGAGGGTGGACAGGCACTTTTTTCTTCCCGTTTTTGTGAGGAAGAAGAAAACTATCCCGCTATGATGGGAATGAAGATGAAACAGGGACGTATGGCCCGCGAAAAGGATGAAGTGGTGGTGAATGAGAACTTTGCAGAACGGATGCGTTGGGGAAATGAGATAGTAGGTCGTATCGTTCATGCTGAAGGCAGTACTTACAAAGTTGTGGGAGTATTGAAAGACTTTCGTACCAATAGTTTTTATAACGAACAGGAACCGCTCATTGTCCATTGTTACAAAAACTTTGGTAATTGTATCCACGTTCGTTTGAAAGAACCTTTTGCCGAGAATTTACGTAAGCTGAATGAGGAATCCTCTGAAGCTTTCCCCGATAAAACAGTCAGTTTCCGTAGTCTGGAGCAGAGTATGGCAGAGAATTATAACGCATTACGCGTGTTTCGCAATGCCACACTGATGGCAACTATAGCCATGTTCTTTGTGATGCTGATGGGATTGATAGGTTACACGGCAGATGAGGTGCGCCGACGTAGTAAAGAGATTGCCATCCGCAAAGTGAATGGAGCCGAAGCATCCGGTATTCTGGAACTTCTGTCCAAAGATGTTCTCTATGTGGCATTGCCGGCAACAGTTATCGGCAGCGTAGCATCGTGGTACGTCAATACGATGTGGATGGATATGTTTGCCGAACACGTACCGCTTAACTGGATGGTGTATGTATGGGTGGTTATAGGTGTCCTCATTGTTATTGTTGCCTGTGTTGTCTGGAAGGCATGGCGCATAGCCAATGAAAATCCGGTGAATAGTATAAAGAGTGAATAAACAGAAGATAAATCAATAAAATAAATAGCAGTATGATACAGATTGAAAACATTAGTAAGGTATTTCGCACTTCAGAAGTAGAAACCGTAGCATTGAATCATGTTAACCTAAATGTTAAGGAAGGAGAGTTTGTTGCCATAATGGGACCTTCGGGTTGTGGCAAGTCTACACTATTGAATATTCTTGGGCTATTGGATAACCCTACTGAAGGCTCCTATAAATTGTTAGGAGAAGAAGTAGCCGGACTGAAAGAAAAAGAACGTACCCGCGTGCGTAAAGGCAAACTGGGATTTGTATTCCAGAGTTTTAACCTGATAGACGAACTGAACGTCTATGAGAATGTGGAACTCCCCCTGACGTACCTCGGCATAAAGGCATCCGAACGTCGCCGCATGGTAGAAGACATCCTGAAACGAATGAATATCAGCCATCGTGCCAAACACTTTCCTCAGCAACTCTCGGGTGGACAGCAACAGCGTGTAGCCATTGCCCGTGCGGTAGTCACTAACCCCAAACTGATTCTTGCCGATGAGCCTACCGGTAATCTGGACTCAAAAAACGGTGCCGAAGTGATGGCTTTACTTACCGAACTTAATAAGGAAGGAACTACTATCATTATGGTAACTCACTCTCAGCACGATGCTTCGTTTGCACATCGTACGGTACACCTCTTCGATGGTAGTGTTGTGGCAAGTGTAACGGCATAAAATAAGAAAAACAATGAGACAAATCTATTATAGTATACGAACTCTATTGCGCGAACGCGGCTCCAATATCATAAGGATTATCTCCCTTTCTCTGGGACTTACCATTGGTATTCTGCTCTTTTCGCAAATAGCTTTCGAACTGAGTTATGAGAAGTGCTACCCGGAGGCAGAGCGTCTGGCAATGGTACGTTGCCAGATGACCAATCTCAGTACAGGTGAGGTAATGGGAGACGATGGAACCAATTACGATTACACCGTTTTTGATCCGGTAGCTGCTGTATTGGCACAAGATATGCCGAAAGAGATTGAGAGCGCCAGTTGTGTTTATCCTGCCAAAGAGTACCATATATATAATGAAGATAAACTGCTGCCTGATGTGAATTATATATTTGTGGATACCTGCTTCTTTCAGACTTTTGGTATACCGGTATTGAAAGGTAACCCCAAAGACCTGATTATGCCCGGAAGTGTTTTTGTATCCGAGCACTTTGCCCGTGAAACTTTTGGAGACACAGATCCTATCGGAAGAATTCTCTCTGCAGACAAACAGCATGATTTTACCATTCGTGGTATCTATAAGGATGTTCCCGAAAATACAATGCTTACTCATGACTTTGTAGTCTCTGTCCATAAGGATGGAGGATATCAGGGTGGATACGGCTGGAAAGGGAATGACGTCTTTTATGCATTCTTACGCTTGCGTCATGCTTCGGATGTGGATGAGGTGAATAATAATATCCAACGGGTAATAGAGAAATATACGGAGAGCCAGTTTGATGATTGGAAGATAGACTTTAGCGTTATTCCACTTGTAAAGCGCCACTTGGATTCTTCCGAAGTACAAAAGCGGCTGATTATTTATGGTTTCTTGGGCTTTGCCATTTTCTTTGTGGCTATTATGAACTACATGCTGATCTCAATTGCTACACTGAGCCGTCGTGCCAAAGGCGTAGGAGTGCATAAATGTAGCGGTGCCAGTTCAGCCAACATATTTGGTATGTTTCTGGCAGAGACAGGAATTCTTGTCTTGATTTCGGTTTTGATTAGCATGTTGCTGATAGTCAATGCACGCGAGGTTATTGAAGATCTGCTTTCAGTTCGTCTTTCTTCTCTTTTTGTATGGGATACGCTTTGGGTTCCGCTACTGACTATTGGGATACTTTTTGTACTGGCTGGATGTATACCGGGACGTTTGTTTTCACGTATTCCCGTTACGCAGGTGTTTCGCCGGCATACTGACGGTAAAAAGAGCTGGAAACGTTCCTTGCTGTTTATACAGTTTATAGGAGTATCTTTTGTACTCGGTTTGTTATTGGTCACTTTGTTGCAATATAGTCATCTGATGAATCGTGATATGGGAATCAAGACCTTGGGATTGACAGAAGCCGAAAGTTGGGTTTACAGCGAAACGGTAGAACACATTAAAGATGAATTACGCCGTCAGCCAATGGTAGAGGATGTGACAGCTGCAACGCATAGTGTGCTGGGACAATACTGGACGCGGGGCTTGATGAGTAACGAAGGTAAACGCATTGCCACACTCAATTTTAATATCTGTCACTACAACTATCCCGAAGTAATGGGAATGGAAATACTGCAAGGTTCCACCTTGAAGAAAAAGGGAGATTTGTTGGTAAATGAAGAGTTAGTGCGCTTAATGAAGTGGACAGATGGAGGAGTAGGAAAAAATCTGAATGATGTGCAAGGAACGATTGTAGGAGTCTTTCGTGATGTACGCAACGAAAGTTTCTATTCTGCCCAGTCGCCTATTGTTCTGATAGGAAATGAAGAACAGAATTTCCATGCATTCAATGTCCGCCTGAAAGAACCTTATGATGAGAACCTGAAACGCCTGAACGAGTTTATGGGAAAGACTTTCCCTAATATATCTCTCCATTTTGTTCCGGTGGACCGTATGGTGAAGGATGGATATAAAGATGTATACCGTTTCCGCAATTCTGTATGGATTACTTCCGGCTTTATACTGCTTATTGTTATCATGGGACTGATTGGTTACGTGAATGATGAAACGCAACGTCGCAGTAAGGAGATAGCCATCCGGAAAGTAAACGGTGCTGAGGCTTCACAAATACTGCGGTTGCTGGCAGGTGATATTCTGTATGTATCGGTGTTGGCTGTAGTACTTGGTACGGTTATTTCTTACTTTATAGGGCGAGCCTGGCTTGATCAGTTTGCCGAGCAGATTGATCTGAATCCATTGCTTTTCGTGGGTATTGCATTCGTAACGTTGCTACTCATCGTTACCTGTGTGGTACTCAAGGCATGGCACATTGCTAATGAGAATCCGGTAAAGAGTATTAAAAATGAGTGATCATGCGACAACTTTATTACACGATACAGAACCTTATTCGTGGGAGAGGTTCCAATCTTATTAAGATAATCTCTCTTACTCTGGGGCTATTTGTTGGTATTCTGCTCTTTGCCAGTGTTGCTTTTCAGTTGAGCTTCCACAACTTCTTTCGCCAGCCGGAACAGTTGTATCTCACTTATATGACTAATACTCTGAATGGTGCAGAAGGGAAAGCATTCTCTCATACTTTTGGGCCTCTTTCTGCTGCGTTGAAAGAGAATTTCCCGAATGAAGTAGAAGATGCTACGACCTTACGTGACTGGGGGAACGTAGTATTGTATAATGGAGATACCAGGTTGCAGGAATATATGGCATATGGAGATGAAAACCTGTTTGCTACATTGGGCTTGAAGGTATTGGTAGGTAAACCGGAGGACCTGGTGTCTCCGGATGTTATTTTCATCTCGCATACTTTGGCAAAGAAGATAGGAGCGATGGATGGTGAATTATCTTCCGTCATAGGCAAGAATCTGTATCAGGATCGTAAACAACCCATGATGGTTCGCGGAGTGTTTGAAGACTTGAAGGAGAATACAGATATTTCTTTTGATGTAGTAATGCCTATGGCTTCTCTGTGGAGAGACAACCGTGCTGGCTGGGGATATGATATTAGTTATATGGCTATTATCCGTTTTCGTGATGAGACCGGTATGAAGACAGTAGAAGCCCGTCTGCCTGATATGTTGAAGAAGTATATGCCGAACTTTAACAAGAGGGAAAATAATCGTTGGGAATGTTCTTTCCGGCCTTTGTCCGATCTCCACTCTACCAATCCTACGGTGAGGACAATGGTGCTTGTTATGTCTGTTCTTGCCATTGTGATTTTGCTGATAGCAGCATTCAATTATGTATTAATATCGGTTGCCTCTCTGGCGAGGCGTGCCAAAGCTGTAGGAGTACATAAGTGTAGTGGGGCTACTGGAGGTACCGTATTTCGGATGTTTTTCACAGAGACTGTTCTGATTGTTTTGCTTGCTATCCTGTTTACGGTATTGCTCATGTTCCAGTTCCGGGATTTTGTTGAAGAAACTACAGCTGCCCGTTTGGTATCACTCTTTACATGGCGTACGTTATGGGTACCGGTTCTGGTGGTGATTGCTGTACTTTTGCTGGCTGGTATTATGCCCGCAGGATTGTTCTCTTCTATTCCTGTGACACAGGTATTCCATCGTTATACCGAACGGAGAACCGCATGGAAGCGCCCGTTGCTTTTCATTCAGTTTATGGGAATGACGTTTATCTTTGGTTTCCTTATTATAGTACTTGGACAGTATCAAACGGTAATGAATAAAGATTTGGGCTATAACCCTGACAGGGTAGTCATGTGTTGGCATCAGTTTGGTAATGAAGAGGGGAATACAAAAAGCTTCTTTAAGAACCTCCCGATGGTAGAAGACTATGCAGCAGCTGCACAAATGATTTGTTACGGTTATAGTGGCGATACTTTTGATGTGGGTGAAAGCAGAGGAGTTGATGCCCGTGTTGACTGGATCAATACGGATTTTGTACCTATGATGGGCATTCCTGTGCTGGAGGGAAAGAATATTGCGGTTGAAGGTGAAATACTGGTGAATGAAGAATTTGTGCGGCAGGCACGCTGGACGGATAGTCCTATAGGGAAGAGGATTCAGTACGGACGGAGAGACTACATTGTGGTAGGTGTTGTAGGAGATTATGCCATAAGAAGTGCTTATCATCCGCAAGAACCTATATTATTAATGACCAGCCAGAATCCCGGCTTTAATTACCTTCGTCTGAAAGAGCCTTTCGAGCAAAATCTTGTAGATCTCAACCAACAGATGGCAGAAGCCTTTCCTACCGATGATGTTGTGTTCTTGTCATTACCCCAGATGTTGGAGGAGCAATATACGGATGTCCGTCGTTTTCGGAATGCAGTTGTCTTGGCTTCCATCTCTATTTTCCTGATAGCATTAATGGGATTGATTGGCTATACCAATGACGAAGTTCGTTACCGCAGTAAAGAGATTGCCATTCGTAAAGTGAATGGGGCCGAAGCTTCGGGGATTTTACGATTACTTTCAGAAAATATCCTATGGACTGCATTGCCGGCTGTAATCATCGGTGCACTGCTTGCTCATCTTATCAGTAACAAATGGTTGGAGCAGTTCAGTGACTCCGTACAATTGGGTATTTGTGCACATATCGGGGTAGCACTCTTTGTATTGGCACTGATTATATGCACCGTTGTCTTTCGTGCATGGAATGTGGCGAATGAGAATCCGGTGAAGAGTATTAAAAATGAGTGATAAGTGAGTAGTGATGAGTGATTAGTGCCATGCGGCATATTAGCGCAGCCACTAATCACTTATCACTACTCACTATTTTTAAACTTTTTCTTCCTTTTGTTTGTTATTCTTCATATAAAACGTACTTTAGCGTTTGCTATCATTTAACTACGTGTTTGTTTATGAAGAATACACTCCTGAATATCTGGAACTTCTATCTTGAGGGCTTTCGTAGCATGACCTTAGGTCGTACTTTGTGGCTTATCATTCTCGTGAAGTTGTTTATCATGTTTTTTATTCTTAAAATATTTTTCTTTCCAAACTTCCTGGGACATCTGTCTTCGGATAAAGAAAAAAGTGAATACGTGGGCGCAGAACTTATTCGGCGGGCTATTCCGCCGGAAGACTGATTACGTTCTCTTTCTCATCACCTTTACTACTTCGAGCTAATAACAACTAACTACAAAATAATATGATTGAAAGTATTGACACCTCATTGATTGATTGGTCGAGAGCCCAATTTGCGATGACAGCCATGTACCATTGGATCTTTGTTCCGCTCACCCTTGGGCTTGCGGTTGTAATGGCTATCATGGAAACACTGTATTACAAGACAGGTAATGAATTCTGGAAGCACACAGCTAAGTTTTGGATGAAACTATTCGGTATTAACTTTGCCGTCGGCGTTGCTACCGGATTAATTCTCGAATTTGAGTTTGGAACCAACTGGAGTAATTATTCCTGGTTTGTAGGGGATATCTTTGGAGCACCGCTTGCCATTGAAGGTATTCTGGCCTTTTTTATGGAAGCCACGTTTATTGCTGTAATGTTCTTTGGATGGGATAAAGTAAGCAAACGATTCCATCTTGCCTCTACCTGGCTTACCGGATTGGGAGCGACAATCTCTGCCTGGTGGATTTTAGTTGCCAATGCTTGGATGCAGCATCCGGTAGGGATGGAATTCAATCCGGAAAGTGTTCGTAATGAGATGGTGGACTTTTGGGCAGTGGCCCTTTCGCCTGTGGCAGTCAATAAATTCTTTCATACGGTGCTGAGTGGATGGGTACTGGGTGCTATCTTTGTGGTAGGTGTCAGTTGCTGGTATCTTTTAAAGAAGCGGAATACGAAGTTTGCCATGTCGAGTATCAAGATCGGAGCAATCTTTGGTTTGACGGCTTCTTTGCTTGCTTTGTGGACGGGCGATGGTTCCGGCTATCAGATTGCACAAACGCAACCCATGAAACTGGCTGCTGTAGAAGGCTATTATGAAGGACAGGAGGGTGCCGGACTGGTAGCTATCGGTATGCTGAACCCTGAGAAGAAGACCTATGATGATGGGGTGAAACCTTTTCTCTTCCGCATTGAAGTACCCAAACTGCTTTCTTTGCTGGCAGAACGCGAGATGAATGCTTTTGTTCCCGGTATCAATAATATTATTGAAGGAGGATATATGCAGAAGGATGGTACGATAGCCCTTTCTGCTGCCGAAAAAATGGAACGTGGACGAACGGCGATTGCTGCACTGGAGGCCTATAAAGCGGCAAAAGCGGCAGGTAATGAAGCTGATGCACAGCTTGCCTATTCGGTATTAAAAGAGAATGTTCCGTATTTTGGTTATGGATATATCAAGGATGTGAACGAGTTAGTGCCCAATGTTCCGTTAAACTTCTATGCATTCCGCGTGATGGTAATGCTTGGAGGGTATTTTATCCTGTTCTTTATGCTGGTTCTCTTCTTTGTTTATAAGAAAGACTTGTCGAAGATGCGCTGGATGCAATACATCGCTTTGTGGACTATTCCGTTAGGCTATATTGCCGGACAAGCGGGATGGGTAGTAGCAGAATGTGGTCGTCAGCCTTGGGCGATACGCGATATGATGCCTACCTCAGTGGCTATTTCCAAACTGGATGTTGGTTCTGTTCAAGCCACGTTCTTTATCTTTGTGGTGTTGTTCACCGTCATGCTGATTGCAGAGATCGGTATCATGTTGCGTGAGATAAAGAAAGGACCTCAGGTTTCTGAAAAGGATTCTGGCTACTAATTACTAACTTCTAACTCCTTTAAATTATGAGTACATATATATTCCTACAACATTATTGGTGGCTGATAGTCTCTTTATTAGGGGCTATACTCGTATTCTTGCTGTTTGTGCAGGGTGGAAATTCGTTGCTTTTCTGTCTGGGAAAGACAGAAGAACACCGTAAAATGATGGTTAATTCTACCGGGCGCAAGTGGGAGTTCACTTTTACTACCCTGGTAACGTTTGGCGGAGCTTTCTTTGCCTCTTTTCCTTTGTTTTATAGCACAAGCTTTGGTGGTGCATACTGGCTGTGGATGATTATTTTATTCAGCTTTGTGCTGCAAGCTGTCAGTTATGAGTTTCAGAGTAAAGCAGGCAACCTGTTGGGCAAAAAGACGTATCAGACGTTTTTGGTGATCAATGGGGTAGTAGGTCCGTTGCTGCTTGGTGGTGCTGTGGCTACTTTCTTTACCGGTTCTGATTTTTATATCAATAAAGCGAATATGGGCAATATAATGATGCCCGTTATCAGTCAGTGGGGCAACGGTTGGCACGGATTGGATGCTTTACTTAATCCGTGGAATGTCGTTCTGGGGTTGGCAGTGTTCTTTCTGGCGCGTGTTTTAGGATTGCTTTATTTTATTAATAATATTGCAGATGATGCATTGATTACTAAATGTCGCCGGGCGCTTTACGCCAATGCAGGGCTTTTCCTTGTTTTTTTCCTGGCTTTCGTTATTCGTACACTATTGGCTGATGGATATGCTGTAAATCCGGATACTAAAGAGATTTATATGGAACCATATAAGTATCTGAACAACTTCCTGGCGATGCCTGCTGTATTGGCTACTTTCCTGATCGGTGTGGTGCTGGTATTATTCGGTATTCTGCGTACCCTTCTGAAAAAGACATTTGATAAAGGAATCTGGTTTGCCGGTGGTGGTACGATACTGACAGTGCTTGCTCTGTTACTTATAGCCGGATATAATAATACTGCTTACTATCCGTCATTCACTGATATCCAGAGTTCACTAACGTTGAGCAACAGTTGCTCCAGCCAGTTTACCCTGAAGACAATGGCGTATGTATCTATTCTCGTGCCTTTCGTTATTGCTTATATTTTCTATGCATGGCGTAGCATTGATAAGAAGAAAATAGATGCAGAGGAGATGGATGAAGGGGGACACGCTTATTGAGTGGACAGTTATTTAATTGACAGTGGACAATTGACAATTGACAGTGTGCTGCGCTATGGGGCAATGCACTTTCCCCGTCTTAAAGGGTATCCCCTCTCAGAGGGGGATGGGCTATGTACTCCCGCTGCATAATTAATCAAATTGTCAATTGAATAACTGTCAATTGTCAACTGTCCACTGTCAATTGAATAACTGTCAAATTGTATTTCTATAAGTCAAGGAGTGCTCTATTTCCTGCCCATTGTATGCTGGATAAAAAGAATGGACTGTAGAGCGTTAAACTTTTTGCAGTTTGATAATAAAACAACAGGATGGATGACTAATGGAACGTCATTCATCCTGTTTTATTTTCCAAAGGTTCTTTCTTCTTGTTTTTCGGCTTTATTTTGCTATCAGGAGATATTCTCTCAGCGAGAGAGAAATAGAATCGGATAATCCTTTTTTTCTTCCCCGGAGCCGAACCTATTGCTCCCCGGAGCCGAGCCGTTCCCTCCCCGGAGCCGAGCCGTTCCCTCCTCGGAGCCGAGGAAGTGCCTCCCCGGAGCCGAGGAACTTTTTGCACACAAGAAAACTGAACTTTCCATGGCATGAAACGGTGATTATTCCGGTATTATATCCACCTTTTCCAGGTGTATAACGCCCCTTTTTCTATTTTTTATGATGCAATGTTCTCTGTTTTCTCTCTACTTCGTCTCTTTTTTTAAAAGAGTGTGTCAGTAAAAAGAACAGTTCTCTGTTATTTTGCTACGTTATTTACTGGTTTACCTGCCATATAGGCTTTCAGGTTTTCCAGCATAATTCCCATTAACCGTTCGCGGGCAGCGGTGGTAGCCCAGGCAATGTGTGGGGTAATATAGCAATTGCGTGCCGTCAATAACGGATTATCTGCACGAGGCGGTTCAGTAGAAAGTACATCTACGCCGGCTGCATAAATCTTTTTCTGATTGAGGGCGTCGGCAAGGTCTTGTTCGTTTACCAACAGGCCACGTCCGGTATTAATAAGTATAGCTGTGGGTTTCATCAACGCCAGTCTACATGCATTTACCAATTCACGTGTCTGTTCAGTTAGCGGGCAGTGCAGGCTCACTATATCGCACTCACGGAAAATCTGGTCAAGTTCCATCTTCTTGATTTCCGGCGGCAGTTGCAGACGCGACTTAGAAGTGTATGCCCATACCTTCATACCGAAACCGATGGCAATACGGGCTGTATTGTATCCTGTTTGTCCTAAACCGATAAGGCCGATTTTCTTTCCAAGCAATTCAATGAGCGGAGTATCCCAGAAGCAGAAGTCAGGGCTGTTGGTCCAGCGTCCTTTATGAACCTCTTCGGAGTGGTGTTGCACCTGTTGAGTGATGTTCAGGATATGTGCAAATACCATTTGCCCCACAGAGGGCGTGCTGTATGCGGGGATATTGGTTACTATGATTCCGCGTGCACGGGCAGCGTCAATATCTATGATATTATATCCGGTAGCCAGTACTCCGATGTACTTCAATTCGGGCAGGGCTGCTATATGTTCTGCGGTAATCACTACTTTATTGGTAAGAATGGCTTCTGCACCGGCAGCACGTTCCAATACTTCTTCGGGAGCAGTACGGTCGTAAATCGTGCATTCACCCAGTGCCTTCAGGCCTTCCCAGCATAAATCGCCGGGGTTGGCGGCATAACCGTCTAATACTACAATTTTCATATTCTTTCGTTTGATTGGTTATTTTCCTTCTTTATATCTCTCACCCCACAACTGCTGCATTCGTTCGGCATGCTTCTGTTCCGCAGCATTGTGTTGCGGCTGCCAGATGCGGCGGTCTTTCAACTCGTCCGGCAGGAATTGCTGCTTCACAAAGTTACCTTCGTAGCTGTGGGCATATTTGTATTCTTGTCCGTATCCCAACTGTTTCATCAGTTTGGTTGGTGCATTACGCAGGTGGAGCGGAACGGGTAAATTACCGGTTTCGCGTACCATGGCAAGAGCATCATTAATGGCGCTGTATGCAGAGTTACTCTTCGGGCTTGTAGCCAGATAGATGGTGGCTTCTGCTAATGGAATCCTACCTTCGGGCCAGCCCAATTTCATCAGTGCGTCAAAACAGGCATTGGCTATAAGTAAAGCATTAGGGTTGGCAAGTCCGATATCTTCGGCTGCCGAAATAACAAGGCGGCGGGCTATGAAAGCAGGATCTTCGCCACCTTCTACCATGCGTGCCAGCCAATAGATAGCACCATCGGGGTCACTACCACGAATAGACTTGATAAAAGCAGAGATAATATCATAATGCATCTCTCCGTCTTTGTCATAAGCAAGTGGGTTTTGTTGCAGACGTTCGGTTACTATCTCATCAGTGATGATGACAGTTTCTTCTGTTTCGGATTCTACTACCAGTTCCAGTATGTTCAGTAACTTACGGGCGTCGCCTCCCGAGAAGCGGAGCATGGCGTTGGTCTCTTTTAGTTCGATACGGCGCTCTTTCAGTATCGTATCTGTGGTGATGGCACGTTGCAACAACTCCAGTAAGTCTTCTTTTTCGAGAGACTTCAGTACATAAAGCTGGCAGCGGGAGAGGAGGGGGCGAATCACTTCAAAAGAGGGATTCTCTGTGGTAGCACCGATGAGTGTTACCGTTCCGTGTTCTACAGCCCCTAACAGTGAATCTTGCTGCGACTTGCTGAAACGGTGTATTTCATCAATGAAAAGTATCGGGCTTCCCTGCGAAAAGAAACGGTTACTCTTGGCACGGTCTATCACTTCGCGCACATCCTTTACCCCCGAAGTAACTGCACTCAATGTATAAAACGGAGTTTCCAGTTTGTTGGCGATGATCTGCGCTAACGTTGTTTTCCCCACCCCGGGAGGTCCCCAGAGGATAAAAGAGGAGATTCTTCCTGCATCAATCATCTTGCGCAGGATAGCACCAGGTCCTACTAAATGTTTCTGACCTATATAGTCATCCAGTGTCTTTGGCCGAAGTCGTTCTGCTAATGGTTGCATATTGTTAGTGATAAGTGATTTAGTGGTAAGTGATAAGTGATTAGTGATAAGTGGGCTACGCTATATCCGCATGGAGCTAATCATTTATCACTACTCCGTTAATCACTATTTAAAATACCATTAATACCATGAACCGTATTCCCCATTTGTTGATACCCGGATTATCACGATATGTCAGGCGGTGTACATATTCAACATGTAACAGCTTAAAAATGTTGTAGACACCTACACTTGCTTCCATATAAGGTATCTTCGGATCCATTACATGACTTGTGTACTGGCCGTCGCGCATCGGGAAAAGGAAGAGGTCGGGGTTATTACTTTTGAAGGGATTGTTCTTATCTGTGAGTGTACCCCACAAGGTGCGGAAGCGGATCATTTCTCTCCACTTTAGCTTCTTCAATAAAGGAATACGGTTGAATAGCTTTCCGTTCATGTCATACGACAATGAAAGGGAGGCGAAGCGGTCATTCAGGAACTCCATGTTGTTGATAAGGCAGAATGTTTCGCGCTGTGTAATGTACGAAAGATTGGCTTCCGGCAATATCAGCAATGGGAAGGGAACAGTATTCCATTCGGCTCCCCCTTTGAGACTGATATCTACTTTACCCCAGGACGAAGGGAGCCATACGCGTTTCCAGATACTTGCTTCGGTACGGTTAAAGTTATATTCGCCACCCAATACTCCTTTGAAACCGGCCGTATGGGTCAGAGTAAAGATGGGAGCGTCCAGTGATACCGGGATACGGCGTTGCTTGGAATTTACAAAAGCTTCTCCCGGCGCATATCGTAAGGTTACGCTTGCTTCGGCAGTGGTGATGTCGTGAATTGGTTTTTCATTGGGCAATGGCATCTTGTCTGCGCTACTGTTGTTCGCCCAATATTTCAAATTACCTGTCGGTTCATCATTACGATGACGAAGCATGCTTTTTACACCAAAACCTGTTGGGGTTTCCAGTTCATAGTTAATAGCAACATCACGCATATACGACATTTGGTCTACAGTTGTAGTCTTAAACGACACAAACACGTTATCTTTATCCGTAAATAGGAATTTATCCATTGGAGACATCACGTCGTAGCTGTAAGTGGCAGAGATGAAATGTTTGGGAAATTCCCAGACTACATAATCGCGTTTATTGAACGAATAAGTCAGTGTCCCGCTATACTTCCAGCGATGATCTTTGAAACCATAAGCTCCATAACCACTCAGGAACCAGTGTGGGTTGAGATTGGCGGTAGTCATACCACTCAATCGCAGTCGCAGACCGTCCACATAGTTGTTGGATATCGTAGTATTGATAGGTCCGAAGTCAAATTTACTCGGTTTTTTAGGTCCGGTAGTTTCCACAAAGTTTTCAATCAATGCTTTGGCTCCGAAGATGATGTACTTGAACCCCGGAATCTGTTCTATCCGGTTCATGAACACATCCATGCTGCTCTCTGTTTTGGTGAGCGGCACCTGGCGAACTTCCGCCCAGTATTCATCACTCTTTGACAGCATATCGGCCTCTTTGATTACCGAACCTTTCAGACGGAAAAGCCTTTGTTCAATAGGATCGAACTTATAATTGCTATATTTCGTTGTTCGCTGTACCTGTAGCCCACCCATTGACTTTACCAGAGAGAGGTCTACCAGCATATCGTCATCCATTAAGACCCAGTTTCCGTTGGGCAATTGTTCGTACTGCTGTACAATATCCAGCTGATTGACAAAGTTGACCCCTGTTTTCTTGGGCAGGTTCATAACGCACTTCTTGACGGCATATGTTGAATCTTTCAATACATACAGATGGCCCGTAAAGCCAAAGTCCTGTGAGTTTTGCGGCACAAACGTGAGGTGTACACAGGTATCCCGTTCCACCGTCAGCGTATCCATCAGATAGTATTTATAGAAATTGAGTCCCTCTTTGGCTATAGGACTGGTGAAGCGTCTTTGCAGCAGGCGGATGTCATCGTCATAGATGTTAACATTGGTAAATACATCTTGCAAAACAGTTCCAAGCATATCTCCTGTCGAAAAGAATTCATTGATACCATTGGAGTTCATTCCTTTGATAATTGTCTTTTTACTTTCCGGGCTTTTACGGAATACAGTTTGTGAGGATGTCTCTTGAATAGATATGGGGAGAATCAGACTGTTAGTAGTCTCCGACACTTCAATCTGATCTTTAAGGAAAGAGTATTTCTTGTAGATACCTTTCTCCAACTTTTCGGGAGTAATATCGTTGAGAGACATCTTCATCTTCTCGTACTGATCATATTGATAGTAATTGTTTACCTCCAGCTTTTGCGCCTTCTTATGCTCTATTACTTTTCGCATGAAGTCTACAGCCGGATTATTTTTCTTTGAGTACTTCTCTTTCTTTGGCTTCACAACGACCTCAGTCAACATTACATCGTCCGGTACCATTTGTACATCCAATACTTTCTGCCCGGGAGTCAGTTTGATGACTTTAGTACGGTAACCAATGGATGAGAAGGTTACTTCGTTCCAGTTTTTACGGGTCTCTATCTGATATTCACCATTGGCATTGGACACTCCGCCAACGCCTTTTCCTTCGTAGTAAACAGAAATATACATCAGTGGCTCGTGTGTAATTGAGTCTGTAATAACCCCCTTTAGCTGCGCAAAAGACTGTGACGCAGCAAATACGAGCAGAAATAATAGGATAAGTTTTTTATATAGTAGCTTCATATACTTCAACATGAGGGGGCAAAGTTAACAAATTACTCTTGAAAACGTAGTTCTTAATAACCTTTTTTGTATTACTTTTGTCTCCTATAATTGTGATTGATAATGATTTCTATATTGATACCAACGTACAATGCTGTCTGTCTGCCATTAATAGAGAAAGTACATAGTCAGGCAGTTGCTTTGCAAATCCCGTTTGAGATTTTGCTGGCTGATGATGCCTCTCGTGAAGACATTCGTCAACAAAACCGGAAAATAACAGAATGGCAAGGTTGCCGCTATCTGCAAAAGGAAGAAAATCAGGGGCCTGCCCGTATCCGTAACTATCTGGCTTCGGAAGCCCAATATCCTTATCTGTTGTTTTTAGACTCGGATGTCATGCCGGTATCCGACTCTTTCATTGCCGAGTATCTTAAAGTGGCTCGTCCCGGTCTGGTGGTTTGTGGTGGATTCGTTTATCCACGCAAAAGTATTCCTGCCAATGCCGTGTTACGTTATAAATATGGAATGGCTGTTGAAGAACAGAGGGCAGAACAAAGAAACCGGGAGCCTTATAACCGCTTTATCAGCATGAATTTCATGATATGCAGAGATGCTTTTCTAAAGGTATGCTTTGATGAATCATTCCATTTGGGATATGAAGATACATTGTTCGGAATGCAATTGGAGCAGGCGGGAGTAGAAATACTGCATATAGACAATGTGGTATATCATTTGGTGGAAGAGAACAGTGAACAGTTTCTTATGAAAATACGCAGGGCGGTCCGTAATCTCGACGGACACATAGACCAGATGCATTCGCATGTAAAGCTGTTACGATGGTATACTACTGTAAAACGTTTGAAAATGGTATCTGTTGTCGCTTTTTTATTCAAGCATAATGAAAAAAGGCTGGTAAGCAATCTTACCAGCCAGCATCCTTCATTGAAGCTTTTTGCTTTTTATAAGTTAGGTTATCTCTGTACCTTTCTTTCCGAAAAGCAATCAGGACAATAATATTTGCACAATTCTGTCGGCTGTCCGTCCGTCCCAGCGTTCGGGCAGTCCGCCATGTTTCCATTCCCCCTTCATCAGTGTATCCATTGCTTTGCCTAATGCGGCGGGATCTTCACCTACCAACTCGTTGGTTCCGATACGCCATGTTTCCGGATGTTCCGAATAGCTGTTCAGTGTGATGCAGGGAACGCCCAGGAATGTAGATTCTTCAGCCAGATTGCCTGAGTCTGTGATAATACCTTTTGCCTTATTCATCAGATACCCGAAAGAAAGATAGCTTTGCGGGGGCATGATATGAAGGTTGGGAGCAGAGATACTCAGTTCTTTGATTGCATCACGTACATAGGTATGTACCGGAGCAACAATTGGCATGCCGGCAGCTTTCTCTACAATTGTTTCCATCAGTCGGCGTAAATTTTCCTTTTTGTTCAGCAATACCCGTCTGTTGAGGGTGAGCAGAAGATAATCACCTTCTTCTACACCGAGTACGGAAAGCCAAAGCGGACGAATAAAGTGATTACGATTGTAACGGATGTTGTCAATAAGAATATTTCCTACATAATATACATTGGCTTCCTCTGTTCCGGTCTGGTTTAGATTGCGGTTTGCTACCATACCTGCCGTAAACAGATAATCGGACAGTCCGTCAGTGATCATCCGGTTTACTTCCTTCGGCATGTTCATATCAAATGAACGGGTACCAGCTACAAGGTGCGCAACTTTAGTTCCCTGTTTCTTGGCAACGATGGCACAGCTCATTGTAGCTGTAAGATCGTCGACTACAAGAACGATATGTGCGGGATTCTCTGTCAGTTCCTTGTCGAAAGCAACCATAATGCCCGAAGCTAATTGAGTCGCATTGCTATCATTTACTCCTAGAAAAACATCCGGTTGCCTCATATGGAGATCGGCAAATAAAGAGGCGTCCAAACTGGTATCATCGCACCTTCCGGTGTATACCAACCGGTAAGAGATACTTCTACCTTGCGCCCGTGCAGCATCAATGGCACGTGTGATAGGCGCTATTTTCATAAAGTTAGGGCGGGCCCCGGCAACAATAGTTATTTTCATATCGCTCTTCTATCTATTTTTCTGAAAACAAAAGTACGCTTTCTTGCGGAATTATTTGTTCCTTTGCAGACAAAAAAAGTAGGATATGCCAACATTCGTTCAAATTCTGGATTTTATAGGTACGTTTGCTTTTGCAATCAGTGGTATTCGTCTGGCTTCTGCCAAACGTTTTGATTGGTTCGGAGCTTATGTGGTGGGTCTGGCTACTGCCATTGGCGGTGGTACTATTCGTGATGTATTGCTTGGGGTTACTCCCGGGTGGATGACAAATCCCGTCTATCTGATCTGTACGGCAATGGCTCTGTTATGGGTGATTTTCTTTGGTAAACATCTGATTCATTTGCATAATACATTCTTTGTATTTGATAGCGTCGGTCTGGCTCTGTTTACTGTAGTAGGTGTGGGAAAGAGTATAGCTTTGGGATACCCATTCTGGGTTGCTATCATGATGGGTAGCATTACCGGTGCGGCAGGCGGTGTGATTCGTGACGTGTTTATTAATGAGATTCCTTTGATATTTCGTAAAGAGATTTATGCCATGGCATGTGTGGTAGGTGGTGTTGTATATTGGATGTGTCACCTTTTAGGACTGGACTCTGTCGTAACGCAAATAATAAGTGGATGCAGCGTCTTTGTAACGCGCATTCTGGCAGTAAAGTATCAAATTTGCCTGCCGATTCTGAAAGGGGAGGAGGAGGAAGAAGATGTAAAGTTATAAGGTTATAGAGTGGTAAGGTTATAACCTTACCACTCTATAACTTTCCCTATAACTCTTTCTCTGCCATTTCTCCCGAGAAACTTATTGATTCACGGTTTTGCATATTGACGTTGATGCTGGTTGAACCATTGGGATAGATGATTAAGCTGAACTTAAACCTATCTTCCGGGCTACGGGCTATAAATTCGATCTTTGCAGCTCCCTTTTTATTCATTTTCATTTCATATTCATCAAGAGGTGCTTTAAATATCAATCCGTCGCCTCCACCATAAGGGATGGAGTATGCGCGTCCATAGAAAGGTAGATACGAAATAACAGAATCATTTCTTATCTCCAGTGAATAAGGTGAAGATAAGTAGACGGTCTTACCACGGCGAGGATAGGCGGTACTCACACTAATTTTATACTTCTCCGATACAATCTGTTCTTTCACAGCTTGTTCTCTCTGTTCTTTTTGCTTTTTCTTACTTTGAGCAGAAACTCCGGATAAACCGATAATCAACAGGAGCATTAAGGTAATAGTACGTTTATTCGTTTTCATATCGCTACTCTTTTTTATTACTAACATTCAAATATACTAAAATACAGATTAACTGCACTTTATTTAATGAAATTAAACAAAAAAAGAAGGAGGTCGTTATAATGCTTTAATGTCCGGAAATGGAAATCCCTGCCTGTAATAAATGTATTACAAACAGGGATTGCATATTATCAGTTACTTTTCAGTTCTTAGAACAATGTATCTTTGGTATTAAACAGTTTCTTCTCTGTTAATCTTACCACTTTTCCGAATTTTTTCAGTTCTTCTACATTGATATCTTTGGGGTTACCCATGATACCGATAGCAATTGGTTTGTCTTTGATGTTTTCTTTATAATACTTCATTATATCATCAAAAGTCAAAGCATCAATTTTCGGTATGTTTTCAATAGCGGGGTCTTGTGTATATCCCACTCTCTTATACTGTTCAAAGTATTGAGCTTTATCGCGGAAGTCCGGATGTGTAGTGAGTGCTTCCTGGCGTAGATAGCTCTTGATATTGTCCATACGATCCGGATTTTCCGGCATATTGCGCAACAAATCCATGTAGAGGGCTAATGCTTCATTGGCTTTGTCGTTTTGTGTGCCGATTTGTCCGATGAAAGTAGTCGGATACCCTGGAAGGATAGGTGTTGTAACTATCCCATATGCAGAATAGACCATAGAACGTTTTTCACGAAGCTCATTTAACACTAATCCGTTGAAGTCTCCGGAAAAGTATTGGTAGAATGCATCGCGCAATACGTCATCCTTTTTGTCATAGTTTGCTGTCGGCATGAAGAAGTAAATCTGAGCTTGTTCTGCATCTGAGTTCGGCAGGAAATAAACTGTGTTTTCTGTAACGGGAGCTATCGGTTTCACCTGTGGTGAATCGGTCGGTTTCTCATTAGCCACCAACGGAAGGTTTTTGCTCAGAATTTCATATACATTGTCGAAAGGCAACGTACCTGTATAGTAGATTTCTGCTTCATAATTGGAAGCGCGATTGATATCACCTGTCAGTTCTGATATCTGTAACTCCAGGATTTGTTTGTCGGTCAGTTCATCTATGAAAGGAGATTTATCTCCGTAACGGATGTACTGATTCAAAGCAACTCCCAAGGTCTGTACATTGTCTTTACGCTGTTGACGTGATCCTAATGTACTACCTTTGATACGGCTTAACTGTTTCTCATCCAATTTTGGCATTAAGATCTGGCGGGCAAGTAGCTGGCAGGCTTCCGGAAGATTGTTTTCGTATCCGCGCATTGAGATGTACAGATAGTCATCACCGGCAAATACATTACAGCTGACGTTCAATTTGCTAAGTTCCTTTTTCAGTTCTTGCGGTTCGTAAATCCCCATGATACCTGCATTATTCATTAAGCTGGCAGCAATACCAATTTTAGGGAATGTACGTTCTCCCGCGCCATATTTCAGTGTCAGGCTGAATACCTCATTCTCTGAGTTGGCAGTATAGAACAGCTTAGAACGGTCGTTGATCCGTTTTGTCTGTACTTCGCCAAAATTCATAAACTTCTCTTCTACCTGACCAATAGGTAAGCTCTTGAATTGTTGTGCATAGAGCGACTGTTTACCTACAGGAGGTTCGATCGGTTTGTATCCTGGTTTCTTTATTTTGGCATCTTTGCTCAATTTTCCTTTTTCTATATAAAGAGCTAAGTAATCATTGCTCAGATATTGTTTAGCTACACGCTTAATGTCATCAATGTTGATAGCCATGATTTCATCTTTGTAGTTGAGCACCTGTCCCAGATCTTCTTCATTGATAAAAGCTTGTAAAAGAATGAGTGCTTTGTTTTCACTTGCTTCCATGACCTGATCGAATTCGCGGCACATATTGGTTTTGATGGCATTAATGATCCAATCTTCCACTTCACCATTAGCAATCTGCTGAATCGCTTTCAATGCTTTCTTTTCGGCACTCTTGTTTGATTCAAAACGTCTTTGGTTTTCATCATACAATGGAGTTACTGCTATTTTGCAACGACCTTGCTGACGATTGGCTTCCAGAGATGCGGAACCATTTGTTATTTCACCATCAATTGATAGTTTATCGAGTGCGCCGGTAGCACTACTGTTGTGTAATAATGCAAGTGCTATTTCCAGGGGTTTTTCATCCGGATGTCCGGCTGGTACACCTTTGTAAATCATGCATACTGATGGATATTGACCAATTTTAGCCGTATATTGTGTACGGCCTTTAATATTCAGATCAGGATAGGTTTTACGTTCGGGAGTTGCTTTTTGAGGAAGACGGCCGAAAGTAGATGCTATTCTGCCACTGATCTGGTTGGCATTTACGTTACCTACCAAAACCAATACCATGTTTTCTGCTGTGTACCAGTCATTGTAGAACTTGATTAACTGGCTTAACCGAGGGTTTTTCAGATGTTCGGGCAAACCAAGTACCGAACGTGAGTAGGGGTGTCCTTCGTACGCTTTACTTTGAATAAAATCGTATTGCACACGCCAGGGATTATCCTGTCCGCGGTTGTATTCTTCATATACCGTTTCCAGCTCAGATTGGAAGGTGCGGAATACAGGATTCAGAAAACGCTGAGAAGAGATTTCCAGCCATTTGTTGATTTGGAAAGCAGGAAAAGAATTGTGGTAATAGGTTAAATCCATACCTGTGGCAGCGTTTAGGTTTTTACCTCCCATACTTTCCATCAAATTAGAAAACTCGTTGGATACACTCACCTTACCGGCCTGAATAGTCAATTCATTAATTTCTTTACCGATAGCCTCTTTTTTTACCGGATCAGCTTCGTCGGCCATTTCATCATACTTGGCGATGATTTGTTGGTAAATAGGTTCTTCGGTAGTCCAGTCGAGTGTACCAATCTTGTCGGTTCCTTTAAACATTACATGTTCCAGATAATGAGCCAAACCCGTATACTCGGCAGGATCATTAACTGCCCCTGTACGTACTCCTACCAATCCGAATACGTCAGATTTCGTGTTGTCTTCCCATATATATACGGAAAGACCGTTTTTCAGCTTAAATGCTTTCAGTCCTTGTCCGAATGATGGGACAGAAACTGCTATCGCAGCCAAAAGGATGAGAGATTTGATTAGTTTCATAAAATAATTAAATAAAGTGTTTTTATGTATATGTAGGCAAAGCTATGAAAAAATCACAAAAGAACTACGAAAACCTCGGAAAAATAACATTGTAATTACAAATACAGTAAATATATCACAATTGATTATTTAGTGGATTATTATTGAAACGCAGATAAACGCGGATGAACGCAGATTTTCTGTATGGAATATTGTTTTTAATCATAACGCAGCAATCTAATTAGTGAAAATCTGCGTTCATTTGCGTTTTAATAAATTCGTATTTATATGGCAAAAGTTTTTATATGCTTTAAAGATGAGGTTATGGACGTTTTTAGAATTGTTCCAATACCTCAATTCTCTTTTTAATAGGAGGATGGGTTGCAAACAGTCCACTGAGTCCGCTGAAACTACTCTTTGCCTGTTTACCCGGATGTTCTATGAAAAGTTGGGCTACATCTTCCCTTTTTACGGCTTCAATATCAGGATCGGCTGAAATCTTACGTAACGCACTGGCAAGAGCAAGCGGATTCTTTGTCATTTCGGCAGCACCTGCATCTGCCATGTATTCACGTTTGCGTGAGATGGCAAAACGCATGAGACTTGCAAAGAAATAGCCAATGGCAGCTACAATGAGAGCAATCAGAATCAACACAATAACACCGTTTCCTTTGCTATTGCTACTACGTGTACGCGAACTATAATAAATAGAACGTATGGCAATCTGCGCCAACATAGAAAAGATACCAACGAATACGATGGAAACAATCAGCAAACGTACATCCCGGTTACGGATATGACTTAATTCATGTGCTATGACTCCTTCCAGCTCCTGATCGTCTAGTTTCTCAATAATCCCACGGGAAAGTGTAACAGTGTAAGTACGCTCATTAATTCCACTGGCATAGGCGTTCAGAGAAGAGTCATTGATGATGTTAATCTTCGGCATTTTCATACCTTGTGACATACAGAGGTTCTCTACCAGATTATAGATGCGCTTGTTCTCTTTGCGTTCCAGTGTCTTTGCTCCGGTAGCAGCTTTGATAATGCTTGTGTTGGCAAAATAGGCAATAAGGAACCAGATCGTAACACCTCCTATTATATAAGGTATAGATTGGAGGAATATGTCATTCACCATATCCATACGACTATAGTCCACATATTGTTCTTGCGTAAGCATTACCAGCAAATAACAGAACAGATAGGAGAGTACCCCTACTAAACAAGGAAACAGAAACAGCAGAAATACGGAACGAATATTATTCCGGTTCTGTTGTGTTTGAATTCCGATGTATTGCATGATTTATCAATTATCCGTGAGGAGTTTAGAAATTAATTTTAGGGGCTTGTTCCAGATTGGCACGCTGTTCTGTTCCCAGGTCGAACATAATTTCTTTGTGGAAGCCAAATATACCGGCAATCAGGTTGGAAGGAAATGTCTGAACAGCATTGTTCAGTTCCTTTGTAGCTGAGTTGAAATAGCGGCGGACTGATGCTAATTTGTTTTCAATATCTGATATTTCTTCCTGTAACTGAAGAAAGTTCTGATTGGCTTTTAAATCAGGATAAGCTTCCAACGTAATCTTCAATCCTGAAAGAGCAGATGTCAATTGATTTTCCGCATTGATTTTATCGTCGATCGTACATGCATTGACTGCTCCGTTACGAGCCTGTATCACCCGGTCTAATGTCTCTTTTTCGTGGGTGGCGTAACCTTTTATGGTATCTACCAATTGTGGTATCAGATCATGACGCTGTTTTAACTGTACATCTATATCTGCAAATGCATTTTCACGGTTATTTCTTAATTTTATCAGTGAATTGTACATCGAAACTACCATGATTCCAAGTATGACGATAATTCCTAAAATGATTAATAGAGTCATAATTTTGTGTATTTGTTAGGGTTATTAATACTTTCAAAGATAGGTGAAAGTGATCATTCTTGCAATAGAACAGAGAATAAAAATCATCAATAGCACCCAATAACTATCAAAAAGCACCTAAAAACTGTTTTTTGATAGTTTTCACCCCAAAGAAAGACGAATTCCCCCCTACTAAAGTCTAAAAATACCTTTAAACTTGCAACATCGATAATGAAACGAAATATTAACCGTAAAAACCATTAAGTATGAAAAGTTTAAGTTTTAAGAAAGATTTAATAGGAGTTCAGGAAGAGTTGCTTCGTTTTGCTTATAAGTTAACAGCTAACCGTGAGGAAGCAAATGATTTGTTGCAGGAAACATCACTTAAGGCCTTGGATAACGAGGACAAATATATCCCGGATACAAACTTCAAAGGATGGATGTATACCATCATGCGTAACATCTTTATTAATAATTATCGTAAGATTGTACGCGATCAGACTTTTGTAGACCAGACAGACAATCTTTATCATTTGAATTTGCCGCAAGATTCCGGATTTGAAAGTACCGAGGGAGCTTATGATCTCAAAGAGATGCGCCGCATTGTTAATGCATTGCCCAAGGAATATAAAGTACCTTTTTCTATGCATGTTTCAGGATTTAAATATCGTGAGATTGCTGAGAAGCTTGATTTACCATTAGGTACCGTAAAAAGCCGTATCTTTTTCACACGTCAGAGACTGCAACAGGAATTGAAGGATTTTGTTTAATCAATAGGTATAAATTAGATAGATTTTAAATTGAAAGAGAATTAGCCGTGTTTATTTTAATCTGTGGTTTTAGACGGCTTGTTATTGTTTAATTGTAAGGAATAAGAAGGTGAAAATCTTCTTATTTCTTTTGTTTTGTGACAATATGATATAAAACATATCCTTTTTACTAAACTTTTTTAGATTTATTTTGTCTTTATGTCAGATAACTCTGTATATTTGTAATAGATGACATGTTAACCAAATTATGTAAAATCACCTTATTAGATTACGGCAATGAAAAAGGAAATTAAATTCAGTCTCGTCTATCGGGACATGTGGCAATCGTCCGGTAAATATCAACCCCGCGTAGACCAATTAGTGCGAATTGCTCCATTGATTATAGAAATGGGCTGTTTTGCCCGTGTCGAAACTAACGGAGGAGCTTTTGAACAAGTAAATCTGCTGTATGGAGAGAATCCGAATAAAGCCGTACGTGCATTTACCAAACCTTTTAACGAAGCAGGTATTCAGACTCATATGCTTGATCGCGGGTTGAATGGTCTGCGTATGTATCCCGTACCGGCTGATGTACGGCGGTTGATGTATAAAGTAAAACATGCTCAAGGAGTGGATATTACGCGGATATTTTGTGGGTTGAATGAGGTGCGTAACATTATTCCTTCTATTAAGTATGCTCTTGAAGGGGGGATGATTCCTCAGGCTACTCTTTGTATTACCCATTCACCGGTACATACTGTTGAATATTACGCCGATATTGCCGATAAGTTGATAGAAGCCGGTGCACCCGAAATCTGTTTGAAAGATATGGCAGGTATCGGTCGTCCCGGAATGTTGGGCAGACTGACAAAAGCTATAAAGGAGAAACACCCTGAAATAATTATCCAGTATCATGGGCATAGCGGACCAGGTCTTTCAATGGCATCTATTCTCGAAGTTTGTGAGAATGGGGCTGATATTATTGATGTGGCTATGGAACCTATGTCGTGGGGTAAAGTACATCCGGATGTAATTTCGGTACAGGCGATGCTCAAAGATAAAGGCTATGATGTGCCTGAGATCAATATGAAAGCTTATATGAAGGCACGTGCCATGACTCAGGAATTTATTGACGACTTTTTAGGATATTTTATGGATTCTACTAACAAGCAGATGTCATCTCTTCTTTTAAAATGTGGGCTTCCTGGTGGTATGATGGGATCTATGATGGCTGATTTGAAGGGTGTTCATGCAGGGATTAATATGATATTGAGAGGTAAAAACGAACCGGAACTGAGTATCGATGATTTGCTGGTAATGCTTTTTGATGAAGTAGAGTATGTATGGCCAAAACTCGGTTATCCCCCATTGGTAACGCCATTTAGTCAATATGTGAAGAATGTGGCATTAATGAATGTGATGCAGCTTGTAAAGGGTGAAGAACGCTGGACGATGATTGACAATCATACTTGGGATATGATTCTGGGAAAAAGTGGACGCTTACCGGGGCAGCTTGCTCCTGAAATCATTGAACTGGCAAAATCTCAAGGATATGAGTTTGTAGATACTGACCCACAATCGAATTATCCGGATGCTTTGGAAGGTTACAGAAAAGAGATGGACGAGAACGGTTGGGAATATGGAGAGGATGATGAAGAGCTCTTTGAATTGGCTATGCACGACCGTCAATATCGTGACTACAAATCGGGAGTTGCCAAAAAACGCTTTGAGACCGATTTGGAACACGCAAAAGATGCTGCTATGGCGAAGAATGGATACTCTGAAGAAGAGATAAAAAAGTTGAAACGTGCAAAAGCCGATCCCATTATTGCCCCGGATAAGGGACAAGTGCTTTGGGAAGTATCAGTAGAAGGTCCTTCTACTGCGCCGTTTATCGGTCGTAAATATCAGCATGACGAAGCGTTTTGCTACCTTTCTACACCATGGGGTGAATATGAGAAATTGCTGACCGGATTTACGGGCCGTGTTGTTGAAGTATGTGCCCAGCAAGGAGCCACTGTTAATAAAGGAGATGTAATAGCCTATATTGAACGGAGTGATATCTTCGCCTGATCGTCAATAGAATAAAAATAAAGAAGGGAAGTACTTGCTTTTTAGTACTTCCCTTCTTTATTTTATTCTGACTATGGTCTGAATTTTACGAGTTGCATACCTATCAGTTTATCATATCGTTCGCCAAATGCACGATTGTATATCAAAATCAGGTATTCATTTTCTGTTTCATAATAGTTTCCTTCTACCGGTCCGGTTTCGCCTTTGGTACTTCCATTGGGTACATACAAATACTGATAATTGTAAGCTCCCTGTTTCAATAATTGCACAGACTCATACGCATAAGTTTCTTTGTTGTATTTCATCTCACTCTGCAAATTGAAGTTATCATAAGTGAATTCTCCTTCCAGATAGAGTTTACCATCTATAAAAGGATCTTCCCAGGGAAGGCTGAAATGCACAAAAAAGTAATCGGCTTCAATATTATTGTCTGTTGCATCATCGTAGCGAATCAGATACCGTCCGTTTTGATCTTCATCGTAGCTGTAGTTTTTTGTACGCGGTTCGCTTGGAAAGAGGGTTGCGTGATAGTAGGGATCGTGAAACTGCAGGCTCATTACTCCCATATTCGCATAACGTGTGCTGACAGTTTCAAATCTACGGTATTCATTTCCGGCCGGAAATATCAGGGCACGATTGTGTGTATAACGCAGTTCATCGGGACCTACATAAGTTGGCACTACCCCTGTTACCATGTTGTCCGTACGTCCATCCTGCATCACTTGTACTTTTATTTCCTGTTGCGGATTTCGGATTGTGTATCCTTTGTAATTAACATTGAAGCTAACTTGCTGGTGTCCTTTGTTGCGGTCTATTTCTGTATCACTGCTTACTACAGCCGATACATTGACTTGTTTATCCAGTATCCGGAAGCAGGTTTTGAAGATAGGCTTGCTACTATCAGAATCGTCATAAACAGTCACGATATAATTGCCTGACAATGTCATGCGCACTTCATCGTTGGGCAATTTGAGACGATAGTGTGTGTAGGGCATCGTGGTGTTGACAGATGTTTCGTAGTCTTCAATCGGGTTATTATTGAATCCGTCCAGATAATCTATATCCGAAAGGTTGGAAGGAGTCCAATCTACATTGGCGTGGGAGAGAACATACTGATAGCGATGATAGTCATGTGAAAGTTCATCGAAAGATATTTCCACATATTCTCCGGCTTCTAATGTTATAATTGACGGAGCGTTATAATCATCGTTGGCTATTACCTGCACCGTTTGTATATGCGGAGCGTAAACTTCTGTACGTTGGGCTCTCATACCGACTGACAGGCAGAGCAGAGAGAAAAGAAATGAGATGTATTTCTTCATAAGAGTTATAATTTTGTAGATGAATACTGATTAGAAGGTTATCGCTTCTTTTTCTTTTGTGGTTTTGAGACTTTTTTCTCTTTTTCTACAGGTGGAAATTTAGGTATCAGGTTCATCAGTCTCAATATCTGTTTTTGTCGTTTCAGGATGTAAGATGACGGATGAGCCGAGTCAAAACGTATCGGGTTGGGAAGCGTGGCAGCAATGAGGGCGCATTGTCCTTTAGTCAGTTTGGCTGCCGTAGTATTGAATTTATATTTCGCAGTGGCTTGTGCCCCATAAATGCCTTTACCCATTTCGATAGAGTTGAGGTATACCGTCATGATCCGCTCTTTTGACCAAAATGTTTCGATGAGAAACGTGAAATAGACCTCTAATCCCTTTCGTACCCACGATGATTGGGGCCAAAGAAATACATTTTTTGCAGTCTGTTGGCTGATGGTACTCGCACCTCTTTTTCTTTTTCTTTTTTCATTTTCTTTGATCGCTTTTTCTATCTCTTTGAAATCGAACCCGTTGTGCTCTGCAAAACGGTTGTCTTCGGAAGCGATAACTGCCATAGGCAGGTGAAGGGAGATTTTATCAAAAGAAACCCACGTGTGTTTGCACGTGGGCTTATCTCCTGATACTATCTGCTGCACGCTTCGGATGACCATTAACGAAGTAACATATACCGGAACAAACCGATAGATGATAACTGCAAGCAAAGTCGATACGAAGAAAAAAAGCAGCAGATTGCGTATAAAACGAAGTATTTTACTTACCGGCTTCTGCATTTTTAATCATCTGCTCACTGGCATACATATAAACTTCCACACGACGGTTTTGAGCTGCAGTCAGTGCTTCGTCATATTGTGAATAACCTACTCCTTCTACTGTCTTAAATTGAGAAGGCTGAACACCACATGACTGAAGATAATTTTCTACAGCATAAGCACGATTGTTAGAAACCTTTTGGTTGGCTTCCTGTGTACCTACTTTGTCAGTATGGCCGATAATAGCGATATCTATAGTGGGATCACTTTTCAGTACACCTGCAAATTCACGCAATGATTGTTTGGCAGTATTACTCAATGTAGAAGAGTTGAAACCAAAAAGAATACCGGAATCAAATGTCACTTTCACAGCAGCCAATCCATTGTTATCAGTGATTTGTTCTACTTGTGCACCTTCAATTCGTGCTGCTTCTTCTGCTTTTTTATCCATTTTGCGACCAATCAATACCCCTGCGGTACCACCAACAGCTGTTCCGATAGCAGCACCAATAGCGGCACCTTTACCTTTACCGGCAATTCCACCGATGATTGCACCTAAAGCAGCGCCTGAGCCACCACCAACTATTCCGCCTTTGGCAGTATTGTTCATTGTTCCACAGCTTCCGAATACTAAGGCCACACTCAAAAAGAAGGCCATAAACTTAATCTTTTTCATACTTTTATTAAATTAATATTAGTGTTAAATCTTAGAACGGGGCAAAGATAAAAAAAATATTTAGTTGCGTTGTCGTTCCTTTATTTCAAAAACAATCATCTCTTATGTTTTGTTGACTGAAAGCACTTTTTTACGTATAATTGCAAACCATGTCAAGAGTATCAGTCCTTTAGCTACTGTAGTAACACATACTGCCCACCAGATACCTTCGACTCCCATTCCTAAACGAACGAAAAAAATGGCAAGTGGAATGCGCATATAGTTACATGTGATGCTGATAATAGCCGGCGGAACTGTACGCCCGATGCCATAGAATACTCCTTGCATGGTAATTTCCAGCATCATGAATAGTTGTGAATATCCGTCTATCCTTAAGAATACCCCTCCAGCTTCATATGCAGCCTGTTCCGGTACAAAAATAGCAAATATTTCATTGCCAAAGAATACAAATAGCAATGTGCAGAACGTTCCGAATATTCCTGTCATCCACAAGGTCATATGCCAGGCACGTATAACTCGCTCTGTTCGTCCCGCAGCGTAGTTTTGTGCAATGAAAGCACTTAGTGCGGTTGAGAACCCCTGTGAAGTATTCCAGGTTATGGCTTCAATTTGTCCGCCGGTAGTAAAAGTCATCAATCCGATATGGCCGCCATGCGTTGAAGCTGTACGGCAAAGGAACATATTGACGAAGGCAAACAGGGTGTTGAGCGTTGCTACTGGTAATCCTAACTTTAAAATACGGTGTGTATATTTCTTTTTTAATCGGGTGAAGAAGGGAAAACTGCCTAACAGTGCATCACGGTAACGTAGCTGATATATAAAAATACCAAACACGGTAGCTTGTGACAGCCAGGTGGCATAAGCAGCTCCGTTTGTTCCGAGTCCCAAACCGAATATAAAGAGAGGATCAAGTATGATATTCATTATTAACCCCGTACCACTGATATAGAAGGGCACTTTACTTCGGCCCGCTGCATTATATATACCTGTGAAGGCAGCCGAAAGAAAGACAAAAGGTAATCCGGTAGATACAATCCGGAGGTAGGAGATAGCATTATCCGTGATATGTGGTGCCAGTTCGTATATTCTGATTATGGGGCTGGCAAAAAGAAAAAGCAGTCCACCCCAACATAGAGAAATGATCAGTGCAATTGTAATGTTATGTGATGCAAAATGGCGTGCATCTTTTTGATTTTGTGCTCCTATGGATTGGCCTACACTAACTTCGGAACCTACTTTGTTTAATAAAGAAATAGAACCGGACATCCATGTAAGGATACCCACAGAGCCTATTGTAGCTACTGCTTCACTACCCAGACGCCCTACCCATGCCATATCTGTCAGGCTGTATGCCATCTGTATGAATGAGGTTGCCATAATCGGCATTGCTAAGTTGAACAACTGGCGATTGATAGGACCTTGAGTTAAGTTTTTTATTCCTTGCATCGATATTTTTTTAGTTGGTCTTTTTGAAATGAGGCGCAAAGATATAAAAAACTATGCTCGGATATACCTATCTTTGCTGCGATTTTTTTCTTCTAAGTATAAAGCATGAATACAACAACTAAACCCTCCGTCTGGTTTCATCTTATGGCAGCAGTAACAGTTGCTATCTGGGGGACTACCTTCGTTTCAACTAAAGTTTTGATTGGTTACGGTCTTTCTGCCACTGATATCCTGTTCTACCGTTTCATCATGGCTTACATTTGTATCTGGTTCTTTTCGCCCCGTATTTTGTGGGCTAAATCATGGAGGGACGAAGGTGTTTTTGTACTCCTCGGACTTACGGGTGGTTCACTTTATTTCATTGCCGAGAATACAGCTCTTGGCATGACACTTGCATCCAACGTATCGCTTATTATATGTACTGCTCCGATATTGGCGGCTTTTCTCTCTTTCTTTTTATATAAAGGCGAAAGATTGAAGCCGAAATTAATTATCGGTTCTTTGATGGCATTGGGTGGTGTGGCTTTAGTAGTATTCAATGGTAGTTTTATTCTTCGTATCAGTCCGTTGGGAGATATTCTGACTTTGGTTGCTGCTTTGATGTGGGCCATCTATTGTTTGTTGCTGAAGCGTATGAATTCTAATTACTCTACTCTTTTTATTACGCGTAAAGTTTTCTTCTATGGTATATTGACATTGCTTCCCTTTTTCTTCTTTTATCCTTTGCAGACAGATATCACTATTCTGTTTCAACCGCTGGTGATTGCGAATTTATTGTTTCTGGGAGTCATTGCTTCCATGCTTTGCTATATAATGTGGACATTGGCAGTGAAACGTTTGGGGGTGGTATGTGCAGCCAATTATATTTACGTTGTGCCATTAGTCACACTGATTACTTCTGCCGTAGTAATAGACGAACGGATTACTTTAATAGCATTGATTGGATGTGCTTTTATTCTTGGCGGAGTGTATCTGGCTGAGAGATGATTTAATAATGTGCCAATGTTATAATGTGTTAATGTTCCGATAGGAGGACACTCTTGAAGCTGGCACAGGATATTTTTGTGAAATTGTGGATAAACCGTCAGTCTATAAATCTACAGAAACCGTTTAATGCTTATATATATACTATTTGTCCGGATTATATTGGAACGCTATCTGACCCAAGGGTATTATTATATGCTTACCGGCTCGGTATTCTAGTCGGAATATTGCGGCGGAGATAAGATCTGGCGTAATACGAGACTCGACCGGAGGTACCTGTTCAATGCTTTAGGTGGTAAAGAATGAATATGGGGAAAACACCGGCAACATATTTTTAATACTAATCTCCGTATTTCTTATCAGGGAGGAGATCGCTATCCCCCCATTGATGAAGTTGTATTAATGGATAGTAAAGACATTATCCATAATGAGACACAAGCCTTTAGTAAAACAGTTTTCACCTGCTTTTACTGCCGATTTAGGTATGAGTTACAAACTAAACAAAAAACACCTTTCGCACGAATTTGGGTTACAATTGCTAAATGTTACCGGATATACAGGGCAACATGGATATCGATATAATGAACAAAAGAATAAAATCGAAAAAATAAAGGTTAGTAATATGCTGTCCAATCCTAGTTATAAAATCCAATTCTAAGTCTGGACTACTTCTGCTTCAGGGAGTTATAACTATCTATCTCTTTATATACAAGACTACGTATTTAATGGTCTGTTAATTATGTAGTTTTATATACAAAGAGTACGTAGTTTTGTGGTATAAAAGTACGTACTCTTACAGTCAGAAGATATATAGATGTAATTTCCCGTTAACAATGTTAATTTCAAACGGATATCCCGATCTATCATATCTGTAAACAGTGTATTTATAGGTTATTTTATGCATTGATTTCCGATTCCAGTTGTTTAAAGTTGCGTTTTAATATTAATGGAACAATAGTCCGGTGAAATGGTTTTATTATGAAAAAGTAATATTTTCCTATTTTATTATTCAACTTGACGATAGTCGTTACTGTGATCTTTTTTTCGTTTTCATTGTACTTACTTTGTTCCAGAAGTAGCGAAATCCTTAGGTCTAAATGTTTATCATCTTCGCCAAGGATAATTTCTGTTGCTGTTTTACCATATACTTTGAATATTCCGGCCTGTGTTCCTACTTCATATTTGTTACTGCCGTTATCTTCTTTTTTTACAACCATAGCAGGCGTTTTTAGTTTGAAGAGTGATGCTATTTTATTTCTTAGGGAAAATAGTCCTTCAAACCATTTTGGACCAGGCTTGGCAAATGCTTTCACTATTTCAGGGATATCGATCCTGTTTTTCTTATCTATGATTGTATATTTATAACTATCAATGTAGTCATAGTCCGAATTATCGAAATGCAGTAATGATTCTTCTTTCATCTTCTCTTTAATTTTATGTTGATACAATGGCTGAATTTTGGTTTTAATGAGAGTTACTCTAATTCTTCTGCATAGATATTTATTGTTTGCAATGCATTCAGCACATCAATTGGAGTTATCTCCAAACATTCTATCCTTAGTATCTTTTCCCAGTCTTCTAAATCTACATTCCATTTATGAATAGTAGGATATTGGGTAAAAAGGGTTTTGATACGCTTTATATCCTGTTTGTTTTTTATTGATGTTCGAAATATAAAAATTTGATTTTGCATATTTAATTTTTTAGTTGATTTAGTCCATGGGCAGGTTACTAAACATTCTACGCAATAATGTTGACAAAGCGGATGAATTCTGCTCCTAATAATTTTAATTTCTGCTGAATCACATTTTCATAGGTAGAATAATAAATTAGTTTGATAATAATGATTATTATTTTAGGTTTAAAGATAAACCAAGTAACTCTGCTGTGAGAGATTATTTGACGAACTGCCTTACTACTTATGACCAAATGTATAATATAAGCGACTAATGCCCATATATATAATAGTCATAATACCTAATAGTTTTTATCATATTAAATTAGTTCTGTTATTGGGAATGCAAAGATAAGTCAGGTATTCTTTTGTCGTATTGAAAATAAAGCCATATATTTGTCCAAAAGCGACAAATGTATGTTCATTACAGCCGGATTATTAAATATGCTTTTAAAGCATTTTAGAACTACGCATGCCGAATTATCTGAAGTTTTGGTGGAATTGAAGTATGATTATACGATATTACAAAATCCGACAGCCAAAATTGATGCCGATATACTGGGGGTATATCTGGAATATATTGTTAAAAAGACAGGTAACTCCAGAATCGGTTTGGAAACGGGATTCTTGTTACCGTTTGTTTTGACCGGCAGTTTCTTTAATATTTTCAATCAAAGTAAAACTGTGCGTGATATTTTTGAGAATGATGCACCATTCGACCCGGCAATAAATGATATATATACATTTGTGACGAAAGAGGATGATATTAATTTTTTTCTTGAAATATCGATAGAACCTCAGTTCGAACGATTGTATCCGATAGCCTCCAGACAGTGGATTGAAATGCAATGTGGCTTTTTTCTCCAATATGCTTATAGTTTTACAGGGCGGTTTCTGTACCCTATTCTTGTGTACTCTATGTATAAGGAAGAGGGGAGGAGGGATAAACTTGAAGAGTATCTGGGATGTCCTGTGATATTTAATCATGATCGGTTGATTCTTGTTTTTGATAAGACGGTATTGGATTTACCAATCGTAACGGGAAATAAAGAGATGCTTGCGATTTTTGAAGATTATATGAACGAGATACAAATACAGGAAACAGCACAGAATCATGGCTTGTCTCAAACGGTTCGCAGGTATCTTATGCATAGTCTTTTAAATGATGATTTATCTTTGAAGTATGTTGCAGAAAGATTTAATATGAGTGAACGTAATATTCAGAGAAAGTTAAAGACAGAGGGTACTTCGTATCAAAAGATTCTTGATGATTTACGTATGGAATTATCTTTAAAATATTTGAAAGAAAAGATCTCCCTACCGGAAATTGGATTTCTTCTTGGTTTTGAGAGTCAAAGTGCATTTAATAAATTCTTTAAAAAACATTTTCGAGTACAACCATCCGCATATAAAGAGAGTAACTAAATTGATTATTTAAGGGGAAGATAAGGAATGAATGATATACTTTCCTTTTAAAGTTTATGATAGGATCCGGATCTTATTGCTAATATAGATGGTCGTAACTATTTGATCAGATCCAGTAAAAAAGGTATTTTTATCTGTAATCAGTATAATTTATTAGTCTAATGACAATTGTAACTTTGCATTGTTTAAGTATTATGTAATAGGAAAATATAAATTCATTAATAAAATGATCTGAATATGAAAGTATTACTAATAAATGGTAGTCCACGAAAGGGTGGGAATACTCATATTGCTTTGTCAGAAGTGGCTAAAACTTTAAATGAGAATGGAGTGGAAACAGAAATCGTTTCAATTGGGGTAAAGGCCATGCAAGGTTGCATCGCTTGTAATCGTTGCAGAGAGTTGGAACGATGTGTTTTTCAAGATGAATTGTACGATAGAATCAGAAAACAACTGGAAGATGGAATTGACGGATTAATAGTGGGTTCACCAACTTATTATGCAGGGCCTAATGGTTCACTGTGTGCTCTGCTTGACCGGGTTTTTTATTCAAGTTCGGATTTGATGAAGTACAAGCCTGCTGCAGCGGTAACTGTTTGCAGAAGGGGAGGAGCGAGTGCAACTCTTGACCGGTTGAATAAGTATTTTACAATTAATCACATGCCTGTTGTTTCCTCTCAGTACTGGAATATTGTACATGGGATGTTACCTGGAGATGCTTTGCAAGATGCGGAAGGTCTGCAGACAATGCGGATGTTAGGTAAAAATATGGCATGGTTGTTGGAAAACATTGCTAAAGAAAAAAAGTATCCTGAAATAGAATCTGCTATTCGAACTAATTTTATTCGTTGATCTAAAGAAATCTGGATGTGTATATTTAATGGTTGATTTTCGGATCGGATAAGTCTGGGCTTTTAAATTCAAATTTATCCGATCTGAAAATTGTTTTCTATAACTTCTCCTTAAGTATAATTTATGATATACTTTCTAACAGGAAACTACATAATTTTCTATTCTACTTTATCTTTCGATAATATTTCTATCAATTGATATCTAATACTACTTCCATCTGCTGGAGGATTAGCTAATGTCGTTTTCTTTTTCTTCTTTTACTAACATACATTCAATAGGATCAGATGCTTCTCAAGGTTGATACATGCTCATTTCTGCTGAAACAAACATTTTAATGGTTTCAACTTTATCTTGTGAATCATCATTGTTTAAACAGCCTGCGAAGCAGAGTGCAGAAAGGAATAGTCAGAGCGTTCCGAATATTTTTTAGTTTTCATATCGTGTAGTTTTACTATGTATATTATGTAAATACAAATTTGGTGTAAAAATTGCAAAGTTACATGATGAATCGAACTCTTATTTTTTTAAGACTGATTATTTATAGAATTGATTTGTAGTTTCATTTTCTAATATGTAAGAGGTATGAGAAGAGTTTTTTTCATTTCATAGGGAAGAAATAACTAAAACAGAAAAGTAATTATTTTGAAGATATACTGTTTAAAAAACTTGGAAAAATATTTCTTAAATCTTTTTTTATTCTTATATTTGTTGTAATCTGAAGTATCTTATTTGATTATCAACGCTTTGTAGAAAACTCGCATGAGAACGGGCAACGGA
>NZ_CAXSVC010000032.1:0-65413 GCF_964240755.1 Bacteroides sp. HPS0048
AAAAAGGAGCAACGCCTTGCTCCAACCTTTGTTAACCTTAAATCTAATACTATGAAAAACACATTGCAAATGTACGGCTTTTGGCGGTATCTGCAAATAATCCAAGAAAAATAGTATGTTTTATAACACGTTTTAAGAATACTGTGCGGGTTGTTAATAATTCAGGAGCTTGTTTAAAGACTTTTTTACTATAAGATAACCAAATAAATCTTGGTGTTGACGGGATGGTAGATTAGTGGGAAATCAGTATCTTTGCCCACTGATTACTGAATTAAAAAAGAAGAGGAGACTACCTGTGAGCAACGATATTGAACTAACCCCTATGATGAAACAGTTCCTTGACCTGAAAGCAAAACACCCGGATGCGGTGATGCTGTTTCGATGCGGGGACTTCTACGAAACTTATTCAACAGATGCAATTATTGCAGCTGAGATACTGGGAATTACCCTGACTAAACGCGCCAATGGAAAAGGAAAGACTATTGAGATGGCCGGTTTTCCTCATCATGCGCTGGATACCTATTTACCAAAACTGGTTCGTGCCGGTAAACGTGTAGCTATCTGTGATCAGTTGGAAGATCCGAAGATGACGAAGAAACTGGTGAAACGCGGCATTACAGAACTGGTTACTCCGGGTGTGTCTATCAATGATAATATTCTCAACTATAAAGAAAATAATTTCCTTGCCGCAGTGCATTTTGGCAAATCAGCCTGTGGTATTGCCTTTCTTGATATCTCTACCGGTGAATTCCTGACGGCAGAGGGACCTTTCGATTATGTGGATAAGCTGCTCAATAATTTTGGTCCCAAAGAAGTACTCTTTGAACGCGGTAAACGTGGTATGTTCGAGGGTAACTTCGGAAGTAAATTCTTCACTTTCGAACTGGACGACTGGGTTTTTACCGAAACGACTTCCCGTGAGAAACTGCTGAAACATTTTGAGACGAAAAATCTGAAAGGTTTTGGTGTGGAACATCTGAAGAATGGTACAATTGCTTCGGGTGCTATCCTGCAATATTTAGATATGACACAGCATACACAGATTGGTCATATTACCTCGCTGGCCCGCATTGAAGAAGATAAGTATGTGCGTATGGACAAATTTACCGTACGTAGTCTCGAGCTTATCGGCAGTATGAATGATGGCGGCAGCAGTTTGCTCAATGTCATTGATAAAACGATTAGCCCGATGGGAGCCCGTTTGCTAAAGCGCTGGATGGTATTTCCATTGAAGGATGAAAAGCCGATTAACGATCGCTTGAATGTAGTGGAGTATTTCTTTCGCGAACCGGAATTTAAAGAACTGATTGAGGAACAGCTGCATCTGATAGGAGATTTGGAGCGTATTATTTCGAAAGTGGCGGTAGGACGTGTGTCACCGCGCGAAGTAGTACAGTTAAAAATAGCTTTGCAGGCTATCGAGCCTATAAAAGAAGCTTGCCTGCAGGCAGATAATGCCAGCCTGAACCGGATAGGAGAGCAATTGAATCTCTGTATTTCTATACGTGACCGGATAAGTAAGGAAATCAACAATGATCCTCCTTTATTGATAAACAAAGGAGGCGTGATTCAAAGTGGGGTAAATACCGAGTTGGACGAACTGAGACAAATAGCCTATTCGGGCAAAGATTACCTTTTGAAGATACAGCAACGTGAAAGTGAACAGACAGGGATTCCAAGTCTGAAGATTGCTTATAATAGTGTATTTGGTTACTATATAGAGGTACGCAATGTACACAAAGATAAAGTACCTCAGGAGTGGATTCGCAAACAGACGCTGGTCAATGCGGAGCGTTACATCACTCAGGAGTTAAAAGAGTACGAAGAGAAAATCCTCGGGGCAGAAGATAAGATTCTGGTGCTTGAAACCCGGCTTTATACGGAGCTGGTACAAGCTTTGAGTGAATTTATTCCTGCCATCCAGATTAACGCCAATCAGGTAGCGCGTATCGACTGTTTATTGGCATTTGCCAATGTAGCACGTGAGAATAACTATATTCGCCCGGTAATTGAAGACAATGACGTACTGGATATCCGTCAGGGGCGTCATCCGGTGATTGAGAAGCAGCTTCCGATAGGTGAGAAATACATTGCCAATGATGTGATGCTGGATAGCACAACGCAGCAGATTATTATTATTACGGGTCCCAATATGGCCGGTAAATCTGCTCTTTTGCGTCAGACGGCATTAATAACTTTGCTGGCTCAAATCGGTTCTTTTGTTCCTGCCGAAAGTGCTCACATCGGATTGGTAGATAAGATTTTCACCCGGGTGGGAGCCAGTGATAATATCTCCGTTGGCGAATCTACGTTTATGGTAGAGATGAATGAGGCGGCGGATATTCTGAATAACGTTTCTTCGAGAAGTCTTGTACTGTTTGATGAGTTGGGGCGTGGAACCTCTACCTATGATGGTATTTCGATAGCCTGGGCCATTGTAGAGTATATTCATGAGCATCCTAAAGCAAAAGCACGTACTCTTTTTGCTACGCACTATCATGAACTGAATGAGATGGAGAAATCTTTCAAGCGGATAAAGAATTATAATGTATCGGTGAAAGAGGTTGACAATAGAGTTATTTTTCTTCGTAAACTGGAACGTGGTGGTAGCGAGCATTCTTTCGGTATTCATGTAGCTAAGATGGCAGGTATGCCGAAAAGTATTGTGAAGCGTGCCAATGAAATTCTGAAGCAGCTTGAATCGGACAATCGTCAGCAAGGCATTTCCGGTAAACCATTAGGTGAGGTAAGTGAGAACAGAGGAGGAATGCAGTTGAGTTTCTTCCAGTTGGACGACCCTATATTGTGCCAGATCAGAGATGAGATACTCAATCTGGATGTGAATAACCTTACTCCGATTGAGGCGCTTAACAAGCTGAGTGATATAAAGAAGATAGTGAGAGGGAGATAATCGCTCCAACTAATATGGAAGTAATGGCACTGAACCAGGGTTCCAGAATGGATGGCACTTTATTGAGCCATGGTATGGCGACTGCATTTATTCAACATAAATCATCTTTTTCGTCATTCCCCCGTCGATAGTAATGTTTTCACCATTGATAAAATCATTCTCCTCCTGGCTGAGGAACAGGCACATTCGGGCAATATCCTCCGGTTTCCCTACTCTCCCCGAAGGGTGTTGTGTATGATCTTCCGTCCGGAGTTGTTCATAGTCATGATTCTGTATCCAGCCCGGTGCAATGGAGTTGACAGTAATGTGCCATTCGGAAAGTGAAACTGCCAATGCGTGGGTCAATGAGTAAATACCACCTTTGGAAGCTGCATATCCTTCACTTCCGGGCTCGCTCATCAGGTAGCGGGTTGAACAGATATTGATAATTCTTCCGAACGGGTTGCGGGAAGGTTGCGATTTACGATGGATAGCCAGCAGTCGGGAAGTGATGAATGCCGGACGCAGGTTTACAGAAAGGATATTATCAAAATCGTCTATACTTGTTTCGGTAATGGGAGAGAATTTGCTGATACCTGCATTATTGACAATTATATCGATATCACCCCAAACCAGAAAGATACGTTGCATGCAACGCTCAAGGGATTCCTGATCGCTTACGTCGACTTGGTAAAATACGGTTCCGGTTTCTTTGGCCAGTTGTTGTCCTGCCGTTTCGTTCTTATCGCAAAATGCTACGCGGTAACCTGCATTGCAAAATGCCTGTACGATGGCTTTACCTATTCCTTCAGCTCCTCCGGTTACGAATACTCGTTTTTTCTTTTCCGTGATGGGTGGGACTGATTTATTCTGTTGACTGATTGCTGGTTTACCATATTTCCGGGCTTTCTCCCAGGCAGCTTTTCTTGCTTCGTACTCTTCGCGTTGTTTTTCTATATAATTATCTGCCATAAACAAGCTTGTTTAATATACGGATATAACATTAACCTATAGCTTTTCTTGTGTTCGCAAATGCTTGTTGAGAAGCCAGGCTTCATCTCAAGAAATCTTCCACTTTCTTATAAAACAGTGAAAGATGATGTCCGTCTATAAACCCATGGTGAATAGTCATTGCAATTGGCATTACTAATTTACCCTCTTTTAATATTGCTTTTCCTGCATTCATCAAAGGGTAATTACTACCATGACGATGTTCTTGTGTACAGGTCAGTGAAGTGAAATATAAGTCGGGAGTAGCACTTAACAATATAACATCAAGCAGATCTTTGCCACCCACTTTTTCCATGTCATACGGGTCTCCATCAGGGTTGATGGCATCTATGGCCGATTTGGCTTCCGCATAAAAGGCATTAAAATCTTTGTTCCATGACAGACGGATGGTGAAGAAACGTCCGTTTTCTTTTACCTTTATAGGGGTCAACATATCTACGTTGTCGAAATAGACTACATTGCCTTTTGCATCTATGCGAAAGCGAAACTCCGGTATTTCATTGACGGCACGCAACACGGCGTAGAGATAGTGGAGGAAGAATGATTGTCCTGCGGCTTTGGCACGGGCTTTGGCTCCTCCGCACTCTACCTCTGAGGTAATGGAGATAGTGGGGTTCTGAAAACTTTTGAAGAACTCATAATTACTTTTCCGTTCCCAGGTTTCTATGTCTATAATATGCTTCATTTTTTGATGGATTTCCTGTCATAAAAGAACATGAAATAGAGGCCGATGATCACAAAGGGGACACTCAGCCATTGCCCCATGTTGAGGCTCATATTGTCTTCAAAGCTAACCTGATTTTCCTTTAAGAACTCAACGAAGAAACGGAATACAAAGATGGCCGTCAGACAGAGTCCGAAAAAGAAGCCGCGGTGTAGCTTTTTGTTATAGAACTTATAAAGATAGATCATCACCAGGAAAAGCAGGAAATAAGCGATAGCTTCGTAAAGCTGTGCCGGATGGCGTGGGAGCATATCTGTACGCTCAAAAACGAAAGCCCAGGGTACATCGGTCGGTTTACCAATGATTTCAGAGTTCATCAGGTTGGCCAGGCGGATACAGCAGGCAGTGATGGGAGTGGCTACAGCAATCATATCTACTACATCCATATAATGCATTTTCATTTTACGGCAATAGAGCCAGAGGGCAATCATCAGTCCTAACGTTCCACCGTGGCTGGCAAGCCCTTCATAACCTGTGAATTTCCAACCTCCGTCGGGCAGGAATCTGATAGGAAGTATCATTTCCCAGAATCCCCGGAAACTGGTGAGATAGGTCTGAGGATCATAAAATATACAATGTCCCAGTCGGGCCCCAATCAGAATACCAAAGAAGCAATAGAAAAACAGGGGCTCAAATTTCTTTTCACTTATCTTTTTATCCCGGAACTGATAGTGAACTATCACATAGGCCAGAAAGATACCAACGGCCCACAATAGTCCGTAATAGCGAACGGGAAGTCCGAAGAGGTTGAACAATTCGGGGTTCGGGTTCCAGTTGATCGATAATAAAATGGTATTCATAATGATTGAGTTTAATTTTATATTCTGAATTTCTTGGCTACTTCCTGATAGGTAGGCACTTCTATTCCCTGTTCTTCGGCAGCTGTTATCATGTCAAAAAGCAACCCTTGTATTTCGGATTGATGTCCTTTTTCCATATCTTTCTGCATGGATGCGGTACTTTGTGGGTCGAGTTTATCAATTACTTTGAGATTGTAGGTGACGGGGTCTTCGGAGAATTCGATACCGAGTTTCTTTCCTAACATGGCACTTTCGGTAGACAGGCCTATGAAAGTATCACGTATTTTACCCGGCTTTTGCACTTCGCCCATAGGAACATTGAAATAAGCTCCGGTGACGGCCATGGCCGAGATAAAGGACCACTTGACAAATGTATCCCGTTGGATATCCGGTGACAGATCTACTTTTATTCCGCTTTCTACCAGATCGTCACGTACGGCTTCAAGCAGTCCGGCGGGTACGTTTGTGCCTTTATGCGCTCCATATACCAAACGGAAAATGGTTCCCATCTGAGTGATTTCTCCCGGGGCGGATACGAACCCTACAATGTAAATACAACCATCCAGAACGGTTACGCCCGGAACAAGGCGCTGAATACGTGGACCTGTACCGTAAACATTGAGTATGGGAATTACGATTGTTTTTTCATGAGAAGCCCGTTTTATCAGATCTGTGATAGAGTCGACAGAATAGCCTTTGACACAAACAAATATTATGTCTGCTTTTCCAGTATACTCTTCTGCTGTGCAAGCTTTCACTGGAATGGTATGATTGCCTTTCAGATCTGACTTTAGTGTCAACCCATTGTTCTGTATAGCTTCCAGGTGCGCCCCACGGGCTATACAGGTAACATCCTTTCCGTTCAGTGCAAGGAAGGCAGCAATACTGCCTCCCACACCTCCGGTTCCTGCTATAAGATAATTCATTCTTTATACGTTAAAACGGAAATGCATGATATCTCCGTCCTGTACTACATATTCTTTTCCTTCCACACCCAATTTACCGGCTTCTTTCACGGCAGCTTCTGAGCCATACTGGATAAAATCATCATATTTGATAACCTCTGCACGGATAAATCCTTTTTCAAAGTCGGTGTGGATTACTCCCGCACACTGGGGTGCTTTCCAACCTTTTTCATAAGTCCAGGCACGTACTTCCTGTACACCGGCTGTAAAATAAGTTTCCAGATTCAATAATTTGTAAGCCGATTTGATAAGCCGGGCTACCCCTGATTCTTCCAGTCCTACTTCGGCAAGGAACATCTGGCGGTCTTCGTAAGTTTCCAGTTCGGCAATATCCGATTCTGTTTTGGCAGCAACAATAAGAATTTCTGCATCTTCATCTTTTACTGCTTCGCGAACCATGTCTACATATTTGTTTCCGTTTACGGCACTTGCTTCGTCCACGTTACAAACATACATTACTGGTTTGCTGGTAAGCAGAAAGAGTTCGCGGGCAATTTTCTGTTCGTCTTTGGTTTCAAACTTTACAGTGCGGGCCGATTTTCCCTGCTCCAATGCTTCTTTGTATTTAACGAGAATGTCATAAGTCTGTTTGGCAGTCTTATCACCTCCTGTTTGTGCTTGCTTTTGTACTTTCTGTATACGTGCGTCAATTGTGTCGAGGTCTTTCAACTGTAGTTCATAGTCAATGATCTCTTTGTCACGCACAGGATTTACACTTCCGTCTACATGCGTTACATTATCATCATCAAAGCAACGAAGTACATGCAGGATGGCATCTGTTTCACGAATGTTTGCGAGAAACTTATTACCTAATCCTTCGCCTTTACTGGCACCTTTTACCAGTCCGGCGATGTCTACTATTTCTACGGTAGTGGGTACGATTCGTTGCGGATGTACCAGTTCTGCCAGTTTATTCAAACGTTCGTCCGGAACAGTGATTACACCTACATTCGGTTCAATTGTACAAAAAGGGAAGTTTGCCGCCTGTGCTTTCGCGTTCGACAAACAGTTGAAAAGTGTCGACTTTCCTACGTTGGGAAGTCCGACAATACCACATTGCAATGCCATTTATCTATTTCGTTATTATATTTATTATCAATGCCTGTGAACAGTACGTTCTGTTTAAAATATGTCTGCAAAGATAACTATTCTTTTAAAAATACAGGTGATAACGTCTTAAAAAAGGGTTATATGTGAGTTGTACTGTCCGGTGTGTACTTTGGGAAGAAATAACTGAAGCTTTCTTTTGTTATCGGGATATATTCGTTACCTTTTGTAGGAAGTGCTGTACGACATGCACATCTGGGACATGCTGACATGCACATGTCGTGCTGTACGAGATGTGCATGTCATACTGTACGAGATGCACATGTCGTACATCGTTTTGTTATAACCTTTAATACGTTTGATTACAACGTTTAATACGAAAGACTATGGGATTGATTTATTTGGTAAGAAAGAAAAGATTCAGCACAGTAGAGGGATTTAAGGAACTCTATTACGCTGTACAGAAGAAGCTCCAGAAGCGTGGGGGTAAGAATGAAAATGACCTGGCAGATATGCTTTCTTCGCAAAGTGGCAGGAGTAAAGGTGATGTATTGAGTATACTTACCGATCTTCCTAAGGTGATGGAGGAAATATTGAAAAGCGGAGAGTCGGTCACTATTCGTGGACTCGGTTCGTTTCATGCAGCTGTTACGAGTGACGGTTTTGAGCATCCTGAGGACGTACTTCCTCATGAGGTGCGCTTGTCCAGAGTGTACTTTGTGGCCGACCGCAGATTCACCAACCGTGTTGGCAAGATGAAATTCTTCCGTTATCCCTTGTCGAAGTATTTTCCGAAAAGTGCATTACGGGCAGAAACTTTAGTAAAAGAGGCTGAAGAAGAGTTCGAAGAAGACTTCGGACAAGGGGTGGAATAAGTGAAAGTTAAGTGGCTCTGCTACTTTTAGTGCATACTATTTAATAACGGAGTCTCTTAACAAAAAGAATCTTTAGTTGTTACTTATAAGTGTCATTCTCATGTCACTACAGGTATTTTTTTTCACATTTTGGTTAGTATAAGGTTATTTTCAGATTAAAAAATAAACCATAGATGATTCAGTAAACAGCCAAAAATAAGAAGAAATCCGCTCTGAAACTAACTTCAAGAGATGGTAGTGAATTTGCCTGTCGAGCTAATTTCTTCAATTATATCAATCATACTTTTATCACTTCTATTTAAGAATAATGGCAAAACATCGGAATATTGATACTTTTTCATATATTTGTAACGACTATATTAAAGGGATTTACCTAACTTTGAATCGCAATTAAGAAAACTTATATGTGCTTAAATCTCAATTCATGGGATAAGCAGATTCTAACCCATTGAAAAAATAATGCAGCCAAAAAGGAGTTTATTTGATGATTAATGAAGAAACTATAATTCGTCAAATGAAGGAAGGTAACCAATTAGCCTTCACTTTATTATTTAATGAATACAGTAAACAAGTGTATTCACTGTCTTTCAAATATTTATATAATAGAGAACTTTCTGAGGATGTTGTTCAGAATGTCTTTTTCAAAATATGGGAAAAACGAAAAGACATAGACGAATCCCGTCCTTTTAACCGCTATCTTTTTACTATTCTTAAAAATGACTTACTAAATGTATTGCGTGACAGGGATAAAGAAATATTTCGTATCTCAGATAATCTAAATCTCTTAAATACACTAACCAACGAAACCGAAGAACCCGCACTGGATGAAGATCAGTTACGTTTGGTCCGCAAGGCTATTGAACAATTGTCTCCGCAGAAGCGAAAAATCGTAGAATTAAAAATCTCCGGGAAATATTCAAATCAGGAGATTGCCGACCAACTAAATTTATCTATAAATACCATCAAATTCCAGTACAGCCAGGCTCTAAAAGAGTTACGCATGACGATAAGATTATTCTCTTTTATACTACTCTTTTGCGGTAGTTTATAAAAAGAATTATTTTTTTAGAAAAAAAACGCATTTCATATAATACTTTTCTAACCTACTTGTGTATTACTGATAAAAGACAATCATAAAAATGGCAACTCAAGATAAAAAAACGGCATTGAATGCTATTTCTCAAGCAATTGACGAAGATATTGAAAATATCATTGAAGGAAAAGAGATAGTCATTCCCGAAACAGAAGACACCTGTTTTCGTCAGGAGCAAGTGTATACGAATTTAATGAGTCGTATCAACTCGAAAGGCAGAAAGTTCTCCTGGATGAAAATTGCTGCTGTTTTATTGCCATTCTTAATATTGAATATAGCATTTTGGGTATATTCTGATATTGATGATAATCGGATAGCTGTAAACAAAGAAATTTATGTACCGTGTGGAGAGAAAATGACCGTTCTACTATCAGATGGAACAAAAGTATATTTGAATGCGGACACTAAACTCACCTATCCGGAACAGTTTGTAGGGAAAGAACGAAAAGTATCTATTGAAGGAGAAGCATATTTCGAGGTTAAAAAGAATACTGAAAAACCTTTTATAGTGGATGTTTCCTCCATGCAGATAAAGGTATTAGGAACCTCGTTCAATGTTAATGCATATCCATCGGAGAAAAAAGTTCTAACTACTTTGGACGAAGGTTCTGTAAAAATACGAAATGTACAAAGTAATTCGTTTGACTACATTATGAAACCTGGAGAAACAGCCATCTTTGAAAAAGAAACCGGAACATGTATCGTACAAAAAAATAAGGATTACAAAAACGAATCTATATGGTTGAAAGATGTATTGATATTTAATGATACTCCTTTGGAAGATGTACTCAAAATATTGTCCAGAAAGTACAATGTACAGTTTAGTGTAGAAAACAAAGCGATCTATTCTTATACTTATACATTGAAAAGTGAAAGTGAATCATTACAGGAAATATTGGAAAACATGGGACATATAACGCCTATCAAATATGAGAGAGTAAATCGAAAAGAAATAAAAATAAGTCCGCGATAGATACAAACCTAATCTAATAATTATATACTTATGAATACACCATTACAACCTATATCGGCATTTTCAACATAAGAATTTGTTATAATTCAGTCTGTTCACTGAGATAGCCATAAATATATTAAAATCAAGCAGTTAAGAAACAATGATTTCTTAGCAAGGGATTTTATTGCCTAAAATTTAAAGTAATCATAATTCTAAAGAACACACAATGAAAAATTCTTCGAAAAAAAATCATTATTGTCTTTACTCTCATGTAAAACAGTGGATGTCTGTTTTGTTGGTATTATGTATATTTCCCTTAGCATCGCATGCACAAAATTGGGAAATAACACTAGACCTGAAAGATGTAACACTTGAAAATGCTGTTACTCAAATTGCCTCACAAGCTAAAGTGTCAGTAGCTTATAGTAAAGAATTTGTTGACACGAAACAACTGGTAAGCATTTCTGTTAAAAATGCTTCTTTAAAAGAGGCATTGAACAACTTATTGAAGAAGACGAATATCGGTTATAGCATTTCGGGTGACAAGCTACTTTTATTTGACAGAAAGATCGGGAATACAAAAGACCCGATAAAGAAAGTGAAAGTCCGCGGGCAAGTTACAGATCAGGTCACAGCAGAGCCAATGGTTGGAGTTAGTATCCTCGTAAAAGGAGGAAAGGAGGGAACTATCACTGATATAGATGGTAATTACTCTATAGAAGTAGTTCCCGACCAGACCTTGGTCTTCTCCTTTATCGGATATAAAACAAAGGAAGTTCAAGTGGGTTCCAAAACAGAAATTTCGGTTCATTTGGCAGAAAATACTCAGATGTTGAATGATGTAGTAGTTGTGGGTTATGGTGTACAGAAAAAAGTTAATTTGACAGGAGCTGTATCGGCTGTAAAAGGAGATGAACTGGCCAGCCGTCCTATTACAAATGTAGGCAGTGGACTACAAGGTATGTTACCTGGTGTATCTATCGTACAACCATCCGGACAACCGGGTAATGATAAAATGTCAATTGTAATTCGTGGCATTAGTACACTAAACAGCAAAACTGATCCGCTTATTCTGATCGACGGAATTGCCGGCGGTGATCTGAATATGCTGAATCCTGATGATATAGAGAACGTATCTGTATTGAAAGATGCTGCCTCTTCTGCCATCTATGGTGCTCGGGCTGCCAACGGTGTTATTCTGGTAACAACCAAACAAGGTAGTCAGAAAGAAAAAACTACGGTAAGTTATTCCGGATATATAGGTTTCCAAACTCCTACAGCTTTGCCCGATCTGGTAGATGGACGTGAATATATGGAATTAGCCAATGAAGCTTATGTAGCTGCCGGTTTTGGTAAATTGTACCAACAAGAAGCTTTTGATGCATATGACAGAGGTGACTCTCCCAACGATTACTCAAACACTGATTGGGTAAAGGAAGTTTATAAAAAGTCTGCTATGCAAACAGGACATAATATCAGTGTTCGTGGGGGTACGGAAAAAAGTGGTTATTATATGTCATACGGTTATTTGGATCAGGATGGTCTTATCATTGGTGATCCGTTTTCTTCTAAAAGACATAATGCCCGTCTAAGCATGAATACAGAACTTTATGATCGCCTCAAACTGAATGGGAACATTAGTTTTGTAGACTTTTATCGTCAGGAAAACGGGGTATCCGGAACAACAGGTGTATTCAGAACTGTGCAGCGCGTATCTCCTCTTCTTCCTGTAAAATGGAAAGAACAAAATGAAAACGGAGAGTGGGTGGATACAGATCATTACGCATATACTTCATTGATGAATCCGGTAGATATCGCTTACAATTCCGGTTATAATAAACGCAATTCCCGGACATTCAACGGACAGATAAATGCTTCTCTTAAAGTTATAAACGACCTGTATATTAATGGACAATATGCCGCTAATTACTATACCCGAGATACAAAAAGATTTGTTCCTACCATGAACCGTTGGATGTCTGACGGAACAGAAGATCCGGGAAATAAATTGAGAAAAAATTCTATCAGTGAATCTCATATCAATACATTAACCCAGACACTGAATGTTACTGCTACTTATCAAAAAAATATCAACCGACACGATTTTAAATTACTGGGTGGTTTCTCTCAGGAATGGGCACACACCAATACTTTGAGTGCCGGTAGAAAATTACTTCTTCTGGATGGAATTGAAGCTATAGATGTTGGAACAGACGAAATAACCAATGGAGGTGGTGCCGAAGAATGGGCCTTAAGATCTTTCTTTGGACGTCTGAATTACAATTATGACGAGAAATACTTGCTCGAAGCCAATGTTCGTCGTGACGGTACATCCCGTTTTGCTAAACAAAATAGATGGGGATATTTTCCCTCTTTCTCTGCCGGATGGAATTTTTCTAAAGAGAAATTCATGCATTTTGCTGAGCCTGTTTTACAAATGGCCAAGCTACGTGCTTCGTGGGGAGAATTGGGAAATCAGAATGTAGGAGATAATTATTATCCTTATCTGGTAGCAATTGAATCCGTTGATAAAGCCTACCCTATTGGTAACCAACTAAACACAGGTTTTGCGCAACTCGCTTTAGGAAATGCGAACATCAAATGGGAAACAATCCGTATGCTGAATATAGGTATTGATTTGTCACTTTTCAATAATCGTCTCACCATTAGTGCCGACTGGTTTAAAAAGAACAATATGGATGCTCTGGTACGTCCTTCTTTACCATTGGTTTTAGGAAAATGGCAAAAGGATACAAGCCGTGACTATTTACCATTAGAGAATTTAGGGGAAGTAGAAAGCAAAGGCTGGGAATTGAACATAGCCTGGAGAGACCAGATTGGGCAGGTGAAATACCGTGCATTCTTTAATTTGTCAGATTCAAGAAATAAGATTATAGATTTAGGCTCGAGTGCTCCCGTTTTAGGCGATCAGATTCGTAGAGTAGGCGATCCGATTGATGCTTATTACGGATATAGAACGGATGGATTGGCACAAGTAGAAGATTTTGAAGGAAAAGACAGCTTTGGAAACTATATCAATCCGAAATTTCCGCTCATACAAGACGGAGTTGCCGTACAGCCGGGTGATATCAAATATAAAGATATTAGCGGACCGGACGGGAAACCTGATGGGATCATAGACGACTATGACAAAGAAGTTATCGGTAATAAGGCTCCAAGATATTCCTACTCATTTAAAGGTGAATTAGAATGGAAAGGCCTTGATTTCTCCTTCTATTTCCAGGGAGTTGGTAAAGCCAATGGTTATTTAAGTGAAGAAGCAAGACATTGTTTTATCAATGATTATTCAGTTCCCAAAAAATCTCATTTAGACAGATGGACCCCTGAAAACCCCAATGCTTCATATCCTCGTTTGTATTATGCACAGACTCATAATCGCAGATTTTCCGATTATTGGATAGAAAATGCAGCATACCTCCGTCTAAAAAATATACAATTAGGATATACACTTCCACAACAATGGATGAGGAGTTGGGGAATAAGTAAATTGAGAGTATATGTTTCTGCCGACAATTTATTTACTGTTACTAAATACTTCGATGGTTTCGATCCTGAAGTCCAGCAATCTTCAGGTGATACCTATCCGCAGGTAAAAACATATGTATTCGGATTAAATCTAACTTTTTAACTTAAACAATAGGAAATAGCATTATGAAAAATAAAATAAAATATATCCTGACAGGTTGCTGTCTGATGACTACTTTTAGTTGCAGCGATTTCTTAGAAAGATATCCTTTGGATAAAGCTGTTAATGATACTTACTGGAAAACCGAAGCTCAATTAAGAGCTGCTTTATATCCTTGTTATGAAGGACTTCAATATGACCTGATCATTAATTTAGGTGAGGCATGTGCAGAAACAGTAATATGGGGAGATCCTACTTCAGGGTTAAGCAAAGTGGGAGGAGGAACCAGTAGTGCTCAAGATAACTTTCCGTTCTATAACTATTGGAGAGATATTTACGGACATATCTTTGATTGTAATAACTTTTTGGATAACTATGACCAGGTAAATATGGATCAGGAAGCGAAAGACGTATATGCAGCCGAAGTAAAAGTTATCCGTGCATTGCAATATTTTTGGCTGACTTCAGTATGGGGTGACGTACCATTGATTGATAGGGTTATTGGGTCTGAAGAAGCTTATGGTCCTCGTAATCCGAAAAAGGAAGTTATAGACTGGATGATCGAGGACTTGAAATGGGCAGCAGAAAAGTTAGGACCGGAAATCCAGACAGGTCAGGAAGTCGGTCGTATTGACAGATGGGGAGCTTTGGCACTGATGGCCCGTATTGCTCTGCAAGATGGAAGATACGAATTAGCAGAAAAGGTTTCTAAATATATTTTGGATAATAGTCCTTATGACCTGTATGATTATGAGAAAGTTTACCACTTGGAAGGAAACGCTGAAAATGATCCCAAAAACAATGAATCTATGATTTATAGTTTGTACGTCAAAGACATCCGAATGAATAACATGACCAACTATACATGTACTCCGGTAAACTACATACGTCTGAATGCCTCCAAAACATTGGTTGACGCCTTCCTCTGTACAGATGGAAAACCGGCAACAACAGGTCTTGAATATTATAAAAAAACAGATGTGGCAATTTCTCCTTTATCAAAATATCCGGTGAAACGTTATGCAGACTATTTTAAGGATAGAGATCCTCGTATGAAGATGACACTTTATACACCGGGCGATGCATGGCCAGGTGGCGATGACGGTGACGCAGGTAACAGAGTAAATGCTACTTTCGGATTACCCCGCTTCGCTCCTTTACAAGGAAATAACAATAATGGCGCCAATACCAAAACTGGATTCTATTTCAAAAAATACAATACTCCGGAACTGGCAGGTTTAACAAATCAGGATCATAATAATATCAATGTGATCCGCTATCCGGAAGTTATTCTCATCTATGCAGAAGCTTTGTTTAACCTGCAAGGCGGGACATTGACCCAAGATCAGATTGATGAAACTATTAACCGATTGCGTAACAGGGTTGGTATGCATCCTATGAAACTTTCTGAACTGGAAGCTTGGAATATGGATTTAAAGACTGAGTTAAGACGCGAACGGAGAATTGAAATGTCATTTGACGGAATGCGCTACTTTGACATTTTACGCTGGAAAGAAGGTTTCCGTTTAGGACGTGCTATTACTTGCCCAAGTCTGGAAGTATGTATGGATGAGTTAGGGGGATGTCCGTATGTAGACGATCAAAATAATCCGATTGTAGATGAATTTGGTGATGTGGTTTATGATAAATCGACGGCAGAAGGCGGTGGACGTAATTTTGATGAAAGTAAACATTACCTATGGCCAGTTCCCTATCAGGAAAGATTAAAAAATCCGGCATTAGGACAGAATCCGGGCTGGTAATAGTAAAATTATGACAATGTTAAAGAAAATTTATACCATATTATTTGCTTTGGTAGTTCTCTTCTGTTCCTGTGGAACGGAAGAGAATACTCCCGAACTTCCCGGAACTGATGGAAATGGTTCGGGTGGAGATACTGAAATCACTCTTAAAGTGATGACATACAACGTAAAGCACTGTTCACCTTATGTTCCTGGCGTTGCAGAGCCCGATATCGATATTCAGGCAACAGCGAATGTTATAAAATCCAACGAGCCAGATATTGTTTTCGTCCAAGAGATAGACCGGAATACAAAACGAAGTAACGGTGTAGACCAAGTAACAGAATTAGCTAAACTTTCGGGGTTCGCTCACTTCTATTTCTCAAAAGGGCAGGATTATCAAGGTGGAGAGTATGGTGATGCTATATTTTCCAAATTCCCTTTACGGAATACGGCGACCTATGATTTACCCAGAATAGAGATAGAGGGTACTTATGTGGGATATTGTACATTGGGTAGAGCAACCGTTACTACGGGGGGGCATACCATTACTATTGCAAATACCCATCTGGCTACAACCCAGGAAAACAGGGATATTCAGTTACCTTTTATAAATGAAACTCTTAAAAGTAGCAAATATCCGGTAATATTAGGAGGAGACATGAATGCTACCCCTTATAATTCTACCATAAGTACATTAGATAGTTACGGTTTTGTAAGAAGTGGGAAAGGATTAAATCAGTTCACAATTCCATCTATTGACCCAACAAGAGAACTCGATTATATCTGTTTCCGGCCAGTTGAAAAGTTTGAAGTTGCAGAACATAAAGTTATAACCGGAACAAATGCTTCCGATCATCTTCCTGTTATATCGACTATAAAAATAAAATAAATAGAATGAAGAAGTTTTTATTAATAGCATTGCTTTCAATCTTGTTTGGGAATAGGGCCTCTGCTCAAAAACAAGATACATTACGTATCCGCGTAATGACTTATAATCTCCGCTTTGGAGAGTTGGCATCTTTGGAACAGATTGCCGAACATATCAAAGCCTTCAAACCCGATTTTGTTGCTTTGCAGGAGGTCGACAGTAAAACATTCCGCGAAAGAGCTCCCAAACAGAATGGAAAAGATTTCATTACGGAATTAGGATATCGCACAGAGATGTACCCTTTGTATGGCAAGTCAATCTCTTATAAAGATGGATATTACGGTATTGGAATACTTTCCAGACATCCGTATTTCAAAGTAGAAAAGATGATGTTACCCCGTCCGCAAGAGAAAGAACAAAGAGTTATGCTTCAGGGAACATTTGAGGTAAACGGAACAGACACACTTACTTTTGCTTGTACACATTTGGATTATTTTTCGGAAGATACACGGTTTCTACAGATACAAAAAATTACGGAAACATTGAAGAAATCTCCTTATCCTGTTATTTTAGGAGGAGACTTCAATGCCCGACCTGATTCTAAAACGATACAAAAAGGAATGACCGGTTGGCAATTACTGACAAATGACGACCTGACTTTTCCATCTTACAAACCGTCTATAAAAATTGACTATCTGTTTGGATATCCTAATAGTGGTTGGCAAGTGGTTCGTACGCAATCTGTACAATCATTATTATCGGATCATTTACCCATTATTACGGAATTAGAATTTATCAGAGAAACTAAATAATTTATGTTATGAATAAACTCAATATCACAACTCTACGTCGTATACTGATCATAATCGTAAGTTTTTGTTCAGGATTTATTCAGACATATGCGGGTAGTTCGGAAAAAGAAATTACGATGATGACCTACAACATTCAGGGGCATGCAATTATTAATTCCCGACAAGTAGATAAAATTGCTTCTGTCATCAAAGGTGTAGCTCCCGATGTAGTGGCTATCCAGGAAGTTAACCAAAGATTTGTAAAAGACTGTGCGGTACAATTAGGTACTAAAACAGGAATGAAATCCCATTTCTTAATCACTCACAGTACTTACTTTGGTATTGTTTTGCTGAGTAAAGAAGAACCATTGGGAGTAAAAACTCATCTTATTCCTAAAGGCGCAGGCGGAGGAAGTGCAAAACCCGACCCGGATGACAATCGGGGAATAATAATCGCCGAGTTCTCAGATTATTATTTCTTATCTACCCATTATTCTCTGAATGCCGAAGATCGAGATGTTGCTACTGATTATATCATCAACTTTGCAAAGACTGTCAATAAACCTGTTTTCCTGGGAGGTGATCTTAATGTAAAAGAGACCTATCGGGCTATGGTTACATTTAAAAATAATGGTTTTTCAATTTTGAATGATACGAAAGTTTATACTTATCCATCTACAGCCCCGGCAGATTGTATTGACTTTATATTGGGTTATAACAAATCTTCTATATCCTATCAGGTTACAGAAAGAGGAATTGCAGATCAAAGTGGAGTCGATCTTACAGCTGCTTCCGACCACTTACCGGTATATATAAAAATGCAGATGTCGAATCCTACTGGAAACGAACAAAGCATTACTGACAGAAAAGAGATCAATGTTATAAAATCCGGTAACAACTACATTTTAACGGGCATTGAAGGAACAGCCAATGTCAAGCTTTACTCAGTTACAGGAAGGTTACTTCTCGATGCCTGCATACAAGATGGAGATGAATTACCATTTTATAATTCAAAACCGGGAATAGCATTATTATGGGTAAAAAATAAGGATGAAGTTTATACTCACAAGTTGATATTATAAATTTAGAACTTTGATACTTTTATCTAATATATTATTTATTAATCAATTAAAATTGTATTGTTATGAAAAAACAAATTTTACTTTCGGCAATATTTAGTTTTGCAACATTTAGTATGTTTGCAGCGGACCTTACGGTGACGAATGCCAGTGGAGATCCTACAATAGAGGGGTCTTTCCCTAATATTATGGCAAGTGCACAAACTGATGATGTAATCAAATTTAATCTTGCGACAGATGAGATTGAAGAATTTAATGCGATTACTATAGACACTAAATCATTGACAATTGACGGTAGGAATCAAACTACCGGAAATAAAATCAAATTTACCGGTACCAAGCAGGCTTTGTCCATGAAAGGAGCTTGTACAATTGTTATCAAAGACTGTATTTTTACAGGAAAAAATAAAGCTCAGGCTTTATTTGTACAAACGGGTGCCAATCTAAATATCCTGAATTGCGAATTTATCAAAAATGCACATAGTAGTTCGGGCGGTGTGATTGGAATCAGTCAGGATGTAAACTGTTCTATAAAAAATTGCCTCTTCGACGGAAATTCTGCAACTGGTGACGGAGGATGTATTCGTATTTATAACAATGCCAGAGTGACCATTGAGAATTCTACATTCAAAAACAATAACAGTTCAGCTTCCGGTGGTGTTATTTATATGTACAGTACAAATGGAAAGAATGAAACTGCATTTGCTTTAACTGTTACAAATTGTACCTTTGTAAATAACTATGCAGGAAATCGTGCAGGTGCTATTTATATCTACTCCCGTGATACTTCAAAACCGCTTGATGGTGTAAAAATCATCAATAGTACAATCACGGCAAATTACTCAACAAAAAATTTGGGGGGTGGTATTTTTGTATGCTCTAATACAGATTGTTCTTCCAAATTAGTCATAGTTAATACTATTATTGCCGGAAATACCGGTGGATTGGTTGATGGTGCATATTTTGTTCCTACCGATTTAGGTTATTGGAAAGGAGATAAAAAAGATGGAGTAGAGATTGTAAGAAACTATGATTGGGAATTAAAAAATTGTATTTTCGGAGCTACTTACTCAACAAGTGATGATACCCAGCTCAATAATGTAGATCAATCGGCACTGTTTGATAATTCTAATATAAAAGTTGCTGATTTTGCAAACAGCAAGATATTTACTTCATTGTATAAGTTGGATAATACAGTATTCCCGGATATTGAAGGGGATGAGGTTTGGAGTCCTACTCTAACCAATGATGCCATGCCTGTCGCTTCTCTTTGCGAAAACAGTATTGCAATAGGCAAGGGTACAGCGACCTATGCAGGTATAACTATTCCTACAGCAGATCAATTAGGTAATGTTCGTCCTTCCACTCCTTCTGTGGGTGCTGTAGAGTATGGAAGTATAACCGGTATATTCAATACTACAGCCGTAAAATCCGATATTAAAATTTGGAACGAAGGTAATCTGCTGTTTGCAGAAGGAGTAGAGGGTACGAATCCAGTATCAGTTTACGACTTGACAGGTAAACAAGTATATGAAGGAACTATCCAAAACGGGAATTCCATAATGATCAATGTTGAGAAGGGTATTTATATTGCTAAAGTAAGCGGCACTACTGCTAAATTGGTTATCAGATAATGCTATCTTAACACAATCTAACATAATCTTTCGGCCGGCAACCGGGGAGGTACCCCAAATGTCTCTGGTTGCCGGTCTTTTCTTTTATTAATTTTGAAAATCTAACTATATGAGAAGCTTCTTTCTTACATGTTTTTTTATCGTCTGGGTCTTTTTTATAAGCGCTTGTACCGGCACTTCCGGTCCAGCCGACATAATAACTCCTGCCAAAAAAGTAATCGAACGGCAAATAGGAGATCGAGTAAATGGTATTAGTTTTCAACAGATAGATCCCGTTAATGGAAAAGAAACTTTTGAAATAGAAGCCAAAGAGGGGGAATTAACTCTCAGAGGAAGCAGTGTAGTAGCACTCTGTTATGCTTTTCACATTTATCAGAGAGAGGCGTGTCACGCTATGACAACTTGGGGAGGAAAATATTCGGAATCAATCACTTCATGGCCGGATTATTCATTGAAAAAACAAACAACCCCTTACGAATACAGATATTTCCTGAATGTTTGTACATATGGCTACACCACACCTTATTGGGACTGGGCACGTTGGGAAAAAGAGATCGATTGGATGGCACTCCGTGGAGTGAATATGCCATTGGCTACTGTTGCCAGTGAAGCTATAGCCGAACGAGTGTGGTTACAGATGGGATTAACCAAAGAAGAGATCCGGGAGTTCTTCACTGCTCCTGCACACCTACCCTGGCATCGTATGGGTAATCTCAATACTTGGGATGGTCCGTTGTCCGATGAATGGCAAGAGGGCCAGATTCAACTACAACATCAAATTATAAACCGTATGCGTGAACTCGGAATGAGTCCTATAGCTCCGGCTTTTGCCGGATTTGTTCCGATGGCTTTTGCCGAAAAGCATCCTGATATAAAATTCAAGCATTTGAAATGGGGAGGTTTCGATGACAAGTTTAATGCCTATGTGCTTCCGCCCGATTCTCCTTTCTTCGAAGAAATCGGTAAGCGGTTTGTCAAAGAATGGGAAAAAGAATTCGGTAAAAATACATATTATCTATCGGACAGTTTTAATGAAATGGAATTGCCTGTTGCAAAAGATGATGTAGAAGGTAAACATAAATTGCTTGCTCAATATGGAGAATCAATTTACCGCTCTATCACAGCAGGTAATCCTGATGCAATCTGGGTTACACAAGGTTGGACATTTGGTTATCAACATAGCTTTTGGGATAAAGCGAGTCTACAAGCATTGTTGAGTCATGTTCCGGATGATAAAATGATTATTATTGATCTGGGTAATGACTATCCGAAATGGGTTTGGGGTACAGAACAAACTTGGAAGGTACACGATGGTTTTTATGGTAAAAAATGGATTTTCAGTTATGTTCCTAACTTTGGTGGTAAAACTCCGATGACCGGTGATCTACAGATGTATGCTTCCTCTTCAGCAGAAGCTCTCCAATCCGAATCTCATGGAAATCTGATCGGATTCGGATCGGCACCCGAAGGACTTGAAAACAACGAAGTTGTATATGAGTTATTGGCGGATATGGGATGGACAGACCAAGCTATCGATTTGGACAAATGGATGCCCTCCTACTGTATGGCACGTTATGGAGCCTATCCTGAAACAATGAAGGATGCTTGGGATCTATTCAGAAAAACGGCATATAGTTCGCTATATTCTTATCCACGATTTACCTGGCAGACAGTGATTCCTGACAAACGGCGTATCAGTAAGATAGATGTCAGCGATGATTTCTTACATGGTGTAGAGCTTTTTCTAAATAGTGCAGACAGTCTGAAAAATTCTAAACTTTATGTTAACGACGCCATAGAATTTGCTTCGTATTACATCGCTGCCAAAGCTGATAAACTTTATGGCAAGGCCCTGGCAGAAGATACCGTGGGAAGATCTGCCGTTGCACAACAATATCTGAATCAAACGATTGATATGTTGTTAAATGTAGATAAGCTGTTGGCCTCCCATCCACTTTATCGTCTTGAAGAATGGGTGAATTTTGCCAGAAATAGTGGAACTACACCAGCCGAAAAAGATGCTTATGAAATAAATGCCAAACGCCTGATTACTACCTGGGGAGGATTTCAGGAAGATTATGCAGCACGTTTTTGGAGTGGATTAATTAAGGATTATTACATTCCACGTTTGAAGATTTATTTCTCTAAACAACGCGGTAGTCTGGATAACTGGGAAGAAGAATGGATAAATACTCCATGGATTAATACTACTGTCCCGTTTGATAATCCATTAGATATGGCTGTTGAATTAGTACAGGAAGTAAAAGAGATTGGAACCGAATAAAAATCGAAACAAATTCTTACTTTTGAGGGATCAAAAAGATTCTAATTAACGCACCGCCATGAAAAAGATTATTCTTGCATTCGATTCATTCAAAGGGTCGGCTAACTCTCTTGACATTGCTCGGGCTGCAAAAGAAGCCATTCTAAAAGAATGCCCGCTTTGCAATGTGGTAACCTTTCCGATAGCAGACGGGGGTGAAGGTACAACAGAAGCCATCTGTACAGGACTAAATGTAGACAAAGTATCCTGCTCTGCTCATGATCCTTTAATGACCCCTATTGATGTTACATACGGGATAACTAAGGACGGGACGACGGCAGTGTTTGAAATGGCTGCTGCAAGCGGTCTTCCGTTGGTACCTGATAGATTGCGAAACCCAATGAATACTTCTACTTACGGTACGGGAGAAGTTATCCTTGATGCATTAAGCAAAGGTTGCCGCCATTTTATCATGGGACTTGGAGGTAGTGCTACAAATGATGCTGCCATAGGCATGTTATCTGCTTTAGGTGTTCGTTTTCTGGATAATTCAGGAAACGTCTTGGAGCCCAAAGGCAGCAATCTTATACATGTTACATCTATTGATGATTCATTCCTTCATCCGGCAATAAAAGTATCTTCCTTTACCATTGCTTGCGATGTAAACAATCCACTTTATGGTCCACATGGCGCAGCATTCGTATATGCTCCGCAAAAAGGAGCTTCACCGGAAGAAGTAGCGGCTTTGGACAAAGGATTGCAGCACTATGCTGCTATTATCAAAAAACAGAAAGGAATAGATATCTCTTCTATTCCCGGGGCTGGAGCTGCCGGTGGTATGGGAGGAGGGTTGTTGCCTTTCCTCCAAGCCACTTTAAAGCCTGGAATTGATACGATACTTGACATTCTTCATTTTCGGGAATCACTTCAGGATGCCGATTTAGTATTTACAGGAGAAGGAAAGCTTGATGCCCAAACTGCCATGGGAAAAGCCCTCGGGGGAATTTTGAAAACAGCTCACGAACGGCATGTTCCTGTGATAGCTTTGGGAGGTGGAGTTGAAGCTTCCGAACAACTGAATAAAATGGGATTTACGGCCGTACTATCGATTCAGCCATCCCCTGTTTCTCTTGATAAAGCAATGCAAAAAGAATTCACCCTGAATAATATTGAACGGACTGTTACCCAGATCATTCGTATTATCCAGCATTTTAACCCTGAATCCAATTATTAATAATAAATAGTTTTTATGACAGCAATTGGCGCTTTAATCGGACTGTTAGTATCCGTTCTTTTAATCATAAAAAAAATATCTCCGGCTTATAGTTTAATAGCCGGAGCGATTGTTGGCGGGTTGTTAGGCGGATTACCATTGACAGAGACAGTAAAGGTGATGACAGATGGCGTCAAAGACGTTACACCAGCCATCATCCGTATTCTTACAGCAGGGGTATTGTCCGGTGTGCTTATTAAAACAGGAGCAGCGACTACCATCTCTAATGCTATTATAAATACATTAGGAGAGAAACGGGTATTTGCAGCATTAGCTTTGGCAACTATGTTGCTATGTGCTGTTGGGGTTTTTATTGATGTGGCTGTTATTACAGTAGCCCCTATTGCACTGTCTATCGGAAAACGTTTGGGCTTGTCACCATCCGTACTATTGATAGCCATGATTGGTGGAGGAAAATGCGGTAATATAGTTTCCCCGAATCCGAATACAATTATTGCAGCTGAAAACTTTAAAGCAGATTTATCATCGGTCATGTTTTACAATATTCTTCCGGCAATTATCGGGTTGGTGTTTACGGTTTTTGTTATTATCCGCCTTATCCCCCGAAAACTTACTATTGTCGCTCCAGGACAGGAAGAAATCACAGATGATAAACAATTGCCTTCTCTTACCAGCAGCCTGATAGCACCTTTCGTCACTATCATCTTACTTGCCCTGCGGCCTTTGGCTGGTATTACCATTGATCCTCTAATAGCTCTGCCCATCGGCGGAATTTGTGGTATCCTTTGCATGAAACAATGGAAAAATATTCTGCCTAGTATGGAATACGGTCTCCAAAAAATGTCTACTGTAGCTGTACTTTTAATCGGTACAGGAACAATTGCAGGCGTTATCAAAAACTCTACTCTAAAAGACTGGATTCTGCAACTACTGGAACAAGCCCACTTCAATGAAATAATGATAGCTCCCGTATCTGGCGCATTAATGTCAGCCGCCACGGCCTCTACTACTGCCGGAGCTACTCTCGCTTCCGCCTCTTTTGCAGAAGCAATTCTTGCTGTCGGTATTTCCGCTGCATGGGGAGCTGCCATGATCAACTCCAGTGCCACAGTACTGGATCATTTACCTCATGGCTCTTTTTTTCATGCTACCGGTGGAGTCTGTGAATTGACTTTTAAGCAACGTCTGAAACTCATTCCTTATGAAACCCTTATAGGAGCAGTATTGGCAGCCTCTACTACCCTCTTATGTCTCGTTTGGTGATCATCTAATACATTATAACTCATAAATTATAAACTCATGCCTGCCAATAATCGTCTTCTCTCTCTCGATGTCCTGCGAGGATTCACAGTTGCCGGAATGATACTTGTCAATAATGCAGGTGCATGCGGATACGGTTATGCCCCTCTGCGTCATGCCAAATGGGATGGCTTCACTCCTGCCGACCTTGTGTTTCCTATGTTTATGTTCCTGATGGGAATATCCACCTACATATCTTTGCGCAAATATGATTTCCAATGGCGACTTGCTATCGGAAAGATAATAAAACGTGCTCTTCTCCTGATCCTGATAGGTATTGCCATGAAATGGATTATAAATTCAAGTGAAACCGGTATTTGGACTGATTGGGAGCATATGCGACTTTTAGGAGTGATGCAACGACTGGGTATCTGCTACGGAGCAACAGCTATCATGGCGTTGTTTATCCCTCATAAACGTTTTTTTCCGGTAGCTCTTCTTCTTTTAGCAGGATATTTTATTCTTCAGTTGATAGGAAACGGATTCGAAAAAAGTCCCGATAATATTATAGCCATAGTCGATTCTACCGTTTTGGGAACAAATCACATGTATCTGCAAGGGCGCCAGTTTGTAGAACCGGAAGGAATTTTAAGTACTATTCCTGCCATTGCCCAGGTAATGATTGGTTTCGTATGTGGACGAATGATTATCAATCAGAAGGATAACAAAGAACGAATGCAAAAACTCTTTTTTCTCGGTACCTTAATGCTATTTGCCGGATTCTTATTTAGTTATGCCTGTCCGCTCAACAAGCGTCTATGGTCTCCGAGTTTTGTATTGCTTACTTGCGGAATAGCAGCTTTAGCATTAGCTGTATTGATCGAAATAATCGATGTTCGACAAAAGAAAAGCTGGTGCACTTTCTTCAATGTTTTCGGAGTAAATCCACTGGTTCTTTATGTATTTGCCGAAATTTTCGGTGATCTGTTGCGAATATGGAAAGTTAACACATCCCTGTTCGATACCTGTCTGCAACCCCTATTCGGCAACTATTTCGGTTCATTCATGTATGCGGTCTTTTTCCTATTATTTAACTGGCTTATCGGATACATTCTATTTAAAAAACAAATTTACATAAAACTATAATTGAAATGATGAAAAGAAACATTTATTTGGTTATCGTAACATTGTTCCTCTCACTATCAGCGGGGGCAAAGGAGAAAGACGTAGCCATTATGCAGTCAATGGTGAAACGTCTCATCCCGGCATATGCCGAGAACTTTCAGTTTAAGAAAATAAAACCCGTTGACGGAAAAGACTGTTTCCAGTTGGATACTTCCGACTCTGGGAAAATAGTGATTGGCGGTAATAACGCTAACTCAATGGCAATGGGGCTGAATTATTATTTAAAGTATTATTGTCTTACCACAATCTCATGGTATGCCGATATTCCTGTTGAAATGCCTGAAACTCTTCCGGTGCCGGAAAAAACTTTTAGTGCGGAAGCAAAAGTAGACAGACGCTTTTTTTTGAACTACTGTACTTATGGTTACACTATGCCTTATTGGCAATGGAAAGATTGGGAGCGTTTTATTGACTGGATGGCTCTGAACGGGGTCAATATGCCTCTGGCCATTACAGGTCAGGAAGCCGTATGGTATAAAGTATGGAAGAAATTAGGTTTGACGGATCAGGAAATCCGTTCCTATTTTACGGGACCTACGTATCTACCCTGGCATCGTATGGCAAATATTGATGGATGGAACGGTCCGTTACCTATGGAGTGGTTGGATAATCAGGTGGAACTACAGAAAAAGATACTTGCGCGGGAACGCGAATTGAATATGAAACCGGTATTGCCTGCTTTTGCCGGTCATGTACCTGCAGCTTTGAAACGAATTTATCCGGAGGCTAATATTCAGCATCTTGGTAAGTGGGCAGGTTTTGCTGATACGTATCGTTGTTATTTTCTGAATCCCGAAGAACCGCTGTTTTCTACCATTCAAAAACATTTTCTTCAGGAGCAGACTCGTTTGTTCGGAACTGATCATATTTATGGCGTAGATCCTTTTAACGAGGTAGACCCACCAAGTTGGGAACCCGAATATCTCAGTCAGGTATCTTCGGATATGTATCGGACATTGACAGCAGCAGATCCGAAAGCGGAATGGATGCAGATGACCTGGATGTTTTATCATGACCGCAAGGATTGGACGGCTCCGCGTATCAAGGCTTTACTAACCGGAGTGCCGCAGGATAAGATGTTTTTACTGGATTATCATTGTGAGAATGTAGAACTTTGGAAAAACACTGAACACTTTCATGGACAACCTTATATTTGGTGCTATTTAGGTAATTTTGGGGGAAATACGACTCTTACCGGTAATGTAAAGGAGAGTGGTGACCGTCTTGACAATGCGTTGATAAATGGTGGAAGTAACCTTCGGGGTATCGGTTCTACGCTCGAAGGCTTGGATGTTATGCAGTTTCCCTATGAGTATATCTTTGAGAAGGCGTGGGATTTGAATCTCGACAACGAGGCGTGGTTACAAAATCTTGCCGACCGTCATGCCGGGACTGTTTCCCAGCCTGTTCGTGAAGCGTGGGATATTCTGTTCAACCAGATATACGTACAGGTTCCCAAAACATTAGGCGTATTACCTAACTATCGTCCGGTGATGAACAAACCTAATAGACGTACGGTTATTGATTATTCCAATGCTACTTTATTACAAGCCTGGGAAAAACTGTTACAAGCTACAGATTGTAACAGAGACGCTCTGCGGCTGGATATCATTACTGTAGGTCGTCAATTACTGGGTAATTATTTTCTTATAGTGAAAGATGATTTTGACCGTATGTATACAGTTAAAGATCTTCCGGGGTTGAAAGCCAGAGCTGCGGAAATGAAAGAGATCCTTAATGATTTGGATCGTTTGAATGCTTTTCATAGCCGTTGTGCCTTGGATAAATGGTTGGCTGATGCCCGTGCATTGGGTACGACTCCCGAAGTGAAAGATTATTATGAGAAGAATGCCCGTAATCTGATTACGACTTGGGGAGGTAGTCTGAATGATTATGCCAGTCGTACATGGGCGGGGCTCATTAAAGATTACTATTCGAAACGCTGGGATATGTATATGGATGCGGTAATCTCTGCAGTAGAAGGTAACCGGGAGTTTGATCAGAAAAAATTGGATGAATCAATAAAGAGTTTCGAAGATGCCTGGGTAGATTCTACAGACCCTATTCTGGTAGCACCTCAGGGTGAGTTGATGCAATACGCTCGTTTCTTATTACAGAAATACGGACGGCGGATCCCGGAGAATTTGTAATATACAATAGATTAAACGTATGAAAAATGCTTTTTATACGTTTAATTAAGAAAATGTGTATCAGATAATACTATAAATCAACTTTCATAAAAATGAAAATAATTCCGATATTAAATGGTATGTTGGTTTTGACTTCCGGAATCGGTTTTTCGATTCAGCAGGTTAGAGCACAACAAAAACCTCATATTATCTTGATTATGGCCGATCAGCATCGTGGCGATGCTTTGGGATGTATGGGGAATCCGGCAGTTATTTCACCTAATATTGATAAACTGTCTGAAGAGGGGACATTATTCTGTAATGGCTATTCGTCTACTCCAAGTAGCACACCGGCCCGTGCAGGATTACTGACCGGTATGTCTCCTTGGCGGCATGGCATGTTGGGGTATGGCCGGGTAGCCATGCAATACAGATACGAGATGCCTGCTATGCTAAGAGAGCAGAATTATTATACATTTGGTATTGGAAAGATGCATTGGTCTCCACAAAAATCTTTGCATGGTTTTCATGGAACTTTGTTAGATGAAAGCGGGCGTGCTGAGACGAAATATTTTATCAGCGATTATCGACTATGGTTACAGATACAAATGCCGGGAGTAAATCCTGATTTGACAGGTATTGGTTGGAATGAACACAGGGCAGGTACTTATAAACTGCCTGAGGAGTTACATCCTACCACCTGGACAGGAAAGATGGCTTGCGAATTGATACAGAATTATAATAATGAAAGCCCGTTGTTTCTGAAAGTTTCCTTTGCACGTCCTCATAGTCCGTATGACCCTCCCCAACGTCTTTTGGATGAGTATGAAGAGAAAGAAATTCCGGCTCCTTATATTGGTGACTGGTGTAGTAAATACGCTACTCAGCTTGATCCGGTAAAAGCTGATAAGGATGCTCCGTTTGCCAATTTTGGAGCTGAATATGCTAAAAATTCCCGAAAATACTATTATGCCAATGTTACATTTATTGATGAGGAAATAGGAAAAATAATACAAGCACTGAAAGATAAAGGAATGTATGATAATGCTTTGATTTGCTATGTTTCCGACCATGGGGATATGTTGGGCGATCATTATCATTGGCGGAAGACTTATCCTTATGAGGGCTCCACACATGTTCCATATATTGTAAAATGGCCTGAATCGTTTGGTATTAAAGAGGGAATAAAAGTAGATGAACCGGTGGAATTACGAGATCTTTTGCCTACCTTCTTAGATGCTTCCGGAGCACAAATTCCTGAGGAGATGGATGGACTCTCACTGTTAGCTTTAGTAGACGAAAGCAGAAAGCATACATGGAGACAATATATTGATCTGGAGCATGCAACTTGTTATGCGAAGGAAAATTACTGGTGTGCTTTGACCGATGGCAAAATTAAATATGTGTGGAATTTCTATACAGGAGAAGAAGAACTTTTTGATTTATCAAAGGATCCGGGAGAATTGCGAAATCTTGTGTCGGAGAAACATTATCGGAAAAGGCTGGCTGATTTACGTGAGGCAATGGTGAAGCATTTGAGTGAACGGGGAGAAGGATTTGTGAAAGAAGGGAAGTTGGTTGTTCGTAAAGAAAGATTGCTCTACAGCCCGAACTATCCAAAGTCAGAGGAAGTTGAAACCAATTAGAAACTGGTGGGAGTAGATCGATTCTCTTTCTTTTATCTGGTTTTATAAATATAGTATAATAAGATACTCTTTTGCTGGATAAAGTATATACATACTTATGATGTTGTATACTATATCTTTGTATTCATAACTCTTGTTTCATGAATATAAAACATCCGGATGTTGTATGTAAAAATACCCGGATGTTTTGATTTATAACATGGGGATGTTTTTGATAAGAATACCTGGATGTTTTGCATACTCAATCCACTTGGTAACTCTTCTTTGAAAGCTATAGTCTGTCTGCTTCAAAGGCTATTATTAACTAACCCGAATACCTTAATCTTGCGGTGGGACATTCTATCCTTATTTTTTGTTTATCTTTGCATGTCTATTTAGATTGAAGTTATGCAAAAGCAAAGATATGCATTGGTAAAGAGGGAATATCGTGTTCCCTTCATTCTGGTTACCTCTTTATTCTTCTTATGGGGATTTGCCCATGCCATTCTTGATGTGCTGAACAAACATTTTCAGGATGTACTGGTCATCAGCCGTGCCCATTCTGCATGGGTGCAGGTTATGTTCTATCTGGGATATTTTGTTATGGCTATTCCTGCCGGATTATTTATCAATAAGTACGGTTATCGTCGTGGAGTAGTGTTAGGGTTACTACTTTATGGATTGGGATCTTTGCTTTTTATTCCCGGAGAGTACTGGATGTCGTTCAATTTCTTCCTGTTCTCATTGTTTGTCATAGCCTGTGGACTGGTATTTTTGGAAACTGCTGCCAATCCTTATATGACGGAGTTGGGGGATAAAGAGACTGCTGCCAGCCGCTTGAATTTAGCTCAGTCATTCAATGGATTGGGATGTATTTGCGGACCATTGATAGGTGGATTATTACTTTTCTCTGAAGAAGGGGAGGCTGCAATATCTTTGCCTTATACGTTAATGGGGATTGTAGTGTTGGCAGTTGCTATGGTTTTCTCTAAGATCAGACTGCCGGCGATTGTTCATGAAGAAGAGGCTGATAGAGAAGGTAAAGCAAAAGGCCTGTGGTCACACAAACTTTTTATTTTTGGTATTGCTGCCCTGTTCTGTTATGAGATAGCGGAGATTTCTATTAATAGCTTCTTTATAAACTACGTGGTTGACGATGGCTGGATGAGTGCCCGTGATGCTTCTATAGTACTTTCTTTTGGAGGTTTAGGATTATTCATGTGCGGACGTTTTGCCGGTAGCTGGATTATGCAACGTATCTGTGCAGAGAAAGTGCTGTTATTTTGTGCGGTGTGTACGGTGATTACCTCTTTACTGATTGTACTGAATGTGGGGATTGTATCTCTCGTAGCACTTTTCTTGGGATATGCATTTGAAGCTATCATGTTCCCCACTATTTTTGCTCTTTCTTTGCGGGGACTGGGTAAGCACACCAAACGTGCTTCTTCTTATCTGATGATGTCACCTGTTGGCGGAGCGGTAGGGCCATTGATGATGGGGTATGTGGCAGATCAGACTACCATGTCTCTTTCCTTTATCGTACCTTTACTTTCCTTTATAGTGGTGATGCTGTATGCCTGGAAGGTGAGTGTGGTAAAGTTGTAACGGTCATTTATGACATTTATCCCTCATTCATAGTACGAATTTACCACAAGTGTGGTATTTCCGGCGAACCAAAACTCCTCTATCTTTGTCGTATAATAAAAAACAGATAATTAATACATTAAAAGATATGGGAAAGATAGCAAAAAGACTGACAGACCTCGTAGGCAACACTCCGTTGCTGGAACTGAGTAACTACAATGCAAGTAAAGGACTAAAAGCCCGTGTGGTGGTAAAATTGGAGTATTTTAATCCGGCAGGCAGTGTGAAAGACCGTATCGCTTTGGCTATGATTGAAGATGCTGAATCAAAAGGAATCTTGAAACCGGGTGCTACGATTATTGAACCGACCAGTGGTAATACAGGTGTGGGACTGGCCTTTGTTTCCGCCTCAAAAGGATATAAACTGATTCTGACAATGCCCGATACAATGAGTGTAGAGCGGAGGAACTTACTGAAGGCTTTGGGAGCCGAACTGGTACTGACTCCCGGCGCTGACGGAATGAAAGGTGCCATAGCGAAGGCAGAAGAGTTGAAAGCGAACACTCCCGGTGCAGTGATCCTGCAGCAATTTGAGAATCCTGCTAATCCTGCTGTCCATGTGCGGACTACCGGACAGGAGATATGGCATGATACAGACGGACGTGTAGAGATATTTGTGGCAGGTGTTGGTACAGGTGGTACAATAAGCGGTGTGGGGAGAGCATTAAAGGATTACAATCCTCAAATAAAGGTAGTGGCTGTAGAGCCTGCTGATTCTCCGGTTCTGTCCGGTGGTAAGCCCGGACCTCATAAGATACAGGGCATCGGGGCCGGATTTATTCCTAAGATCTATGATGCTTCGGTAGTGGATGAGATTGTACAGGTGCAGAATGATGATGCCATCCGTACCAGCCGTGAGTTGGCGGCAAAAGAGGGGCTATTGGTCGGTATCTCTTCGGGTGCTGCCGTATATGCGGCTACTAAACTGGCCGAACTTCCGGAAAATAAAGGTAAAACAATAGTAGCGCTGCTGCCCGATACGGGAGAGCGCTACCTGTCCACTATCTTGTATGCTTTTGAGGAATACCCTTTATAGAGTTGAAAATTGAAAATTGAAAGTTGAAAATTACTATGCAGAATGACAGCGCAGCTAATTTTCAACTTTCAATTTTCAATTTTCAACTCTTATGCGGTGCCGCATATTCTTTTGCCGTTACACTACTAATAGGAATCTCCCAGATTTTTACATTTCTTACAGCCGGGTCTGAATAAACAAATTCCCGGCTGCTATAATGTTTCATGATGATATTCAGTGCTTCGCGTTTGCTGTCCATATCTTCAATGAAGCCAACTTTTCCACGGCAGATCACACTTTTAGCTTTCATTCGGTAACTACAGGCTACTTTGGGATGCTGAAATACCAGTTCATGGTCTGTGCTGAAAGTGATACATACGTTATTGTTACGTTCCAGCATATCAATGCTGCTTCCTGTTGGTCCGGAATGCAGATAAATCACCCCTTCCTGATAACCAAAGTTCATGGGTATTACATACGGATTTCCTTCCTGATCGGTAATACCGACAAAGCAGATATCGCAACGGGAGATGATTTCTTCTACCCGTTGTTTGTCTTCTATGATGACTGTTTTCATACGTATAAAGTTATAATGTGATAGGGTTATAAGGTGGTAAAGTTATAACCTTATCACTTTACCACCTCTTTTATTACATTAATGCAAAGTCAAGTTGTTTTTTCTCCAGATTGGCACGGGCTACTTTAATGGTGATTGCATCGCCCAAGCTGAATGTCTTATTTTTACGGCGTCCGCGCAGACAATAGTTCTTTTCGTCGAACTCGTAGTAGTCATCGTCCAAATCACGCATAGGTATCATACCTTCACACTTATTTTCGTTAAGCTCCACATAGAGTCCCCATTCTGTAACACCGGAAATAACTCCATCATATGTTTGGCCCAACCGTTCGCTCATGAATTCTACTTGTTTGTACTTGATAGAAGCACGTTCGGCATTTGCCGCAATCTGCTCCATGTTAGAACTATGATCGCAGAGATCTTCGTATTTACTTTCTGAAACACTTCTTCCTCCGTCCAGATATTTGGTGACCAGACGATGTACCATCATATCCGGGAAACGACGAATGGGGGATGTGAAGTGTGTATAGTAATCGAATGCCAATCCATAATGTCCGATGTTGTGTGTTGAATAACGCGCTTTTTGCATGGCGCGGATAGAAACTGTTTCAATCAGATTTTCTTCTTTCTTTCCCTGAATGTCGTCCAGCAGGTGGTTGATAGACTTTGATATGTCTGTCTTTGTGCCACTGGTACGTAACTTATATCCGAAGCGGGCGATGAATTGCGAAAGATTATCCAGTTTCTCCGGATCGGGCAGATCATGGATACGATAAGGCAATACTTTAGCTTTCTTACCTTTGGGTACGCGTCCTATCTTCTCAGCTACGGTTCTGTTGGCAAGTAGCATAAACTCTTCTACGAGTTTGTTGGCATCTTTGGATTCTTTGAAATAAACACTGACCGGTTTGCCTTTCTCGTCTATCTCGAATTTCACTTCGTAACGGTCAAAGTTAATAGCTCCGGCAGCAAAGCGTCTTTCGCGTAACGCTTTGGCAATTGTATCCATCATCAAAACCTCCTCTTTAAAATCTCCCTCCTGGGTTTCGATAATTTGCTGTGCTTCTTCGTAAGTGAAGCGGCGATCGGAGTAAATGATTGTATGTACGATACGTGAGTTCTTTACCTCTCCTTTCTCGGTGATATCAAAAATAACGGAGAAAGCGAGCTTTTCTTCATGAGGGCGTAGTGAACAAAGGAAATTACACAGACGTTCGGGCAGCATCGGGATAGTACGGTCTACCAGATAGACAGAGGTAGCACGTTTCTCGGCTTCTTTGTCAATGATACCTCCTTCTTTTACGTAGTGTGTTACGTCTGCTATATGTACTCCTACTTCCCATAAGTTGTCTTTTAGTTTACGGATAGAGAGTGCGTCGTCAAAGTCTTTGGCATCCTTTGGGTCGATGGTGAAAGTAGTGACCTTACGGAAATCTTCCCGTTTGGCTATCTCTTCTTCAGAGATTTCAGCCGGAATCTTATCAGCAGCCTTTTCTACTGCCTGAGGATAGACATAGGGTAAACCAAATTCTGCCAGAATAGCGTGCATCTCAGTGGTATTGTCTCCGGCTTTACCCAGGATATCAAGTACCTGTCCGATTGGATTTTTAGCTTTGTCCGGCCATTCGATTACTTTCACAACAGCCTTGTCTCCGGTTTTTCCACCTTTCAGTTTATCTCTTGGGATGAAGATATCATTTGCCAGCGTCCGGTTTTCTGTTACCAGGAAAGCATAAGACTTTTCCACCTGTAGCGTACCCACAAATGTGTCGTTGGCACGTTCCAGTATTTCAATAACCTCCCCTTCGGCGTCATGGTTCTTGCGTTTGGCAAAGAATGCTATTTTTACTTTGTCATTGTTCATTGCATGGGCAGAGTTACGTTCGGCCACGAATATCGGGTCGCCTCCGCCTTCGGGGATGAATGAGTTCTTTCCGTTGCTTTTACGCTGGAAAGTTCCTGTCATCTCGATACCGTGGTTGTTGAGCTTGTATTTATTTTTATCAACTTCCGTTATATAGTCGTCAGTCAGCATATCCGCGAGAATATCCATGCACAGCATTTTCAGGGGATGTGTGGTGAGGTGTAGTTCCGCGAAAAGATATTTAAGGCTGATGATTTCTTCCTGTCTGGTGTGGAAGAAATCCATTAATACGGTTGCCAGTTCTTTTTTCTTCATTCGTTTACCGGCTTTTTTTTCTTTCTTTTTCGCCATGATGTTTTTATTATTATAAGTTACGAGCTAATAAGTTACGGATTTTGAAGCGAATGCAGGTGAGGCCTGTTACTCATGAGACGTAACTTATTTCTATTGTTATTAACTACAAAGTAAATGATTAAATATCAATAATTCAAGAATTTCATGTACATTTGCCCAATAGTTGATTTATATTATAACAAAATGGAATCTAAAACTCCTTCCCGGGAAAAAGAAATTTATAAAGTGACTGTTGTGGGAAGTGTGGTAAACTTCTTACTCCTTGTTTTTAAGTTCGTTGCCGGAATAGCAGGACATAGTGCTGCTATGCTGGCTGATGCGGTCCATTCTTTATCCGATTTTGTTACTGATATTATTGTGATTATCTTTGTGCGTATTTCTAACAAGCCGGAAGATAAGGATCATGACTACGGACATGGAAAATATGAAACGCTGGCTACTACTATTATCGGGATATTACTTTTGTGTGTCGGCTTTGGTATCCTTTGGAACGGTGCTTCCTCTATCTATGATTTTTTTCATGGAGAACAGCTTGGAGAGCCGGGAATGCTGGCATTGATAGCAGCGTTGGTTTCGATTGTACTGAAAGAAATATTGTATCAATATACCGTCATAAAAGGACGAAAACTGAATTCGCAGGCGGTGATAGCTAATGCATGGCATCATCGGAGTGATGCTTTTTCTTCTATCGGAACGGCTGTTGGTATTGGCGGGGCTATCTTACTTGGCGACAAATGGAGAGTGCTTGACCCGATAGCTGCTGTAGTGGTCAGTATTTTTATAATGAAAGTAGCGATTCAGTTGCTGATACCTTGTGTAGATGAACTTTTAGAAAAGTCATTGCCTGATGAGGTAGAGCATGAAATAGAGCAGGCTGCACTTTCATTTCCCGGAGTGAGTCAGCCACATCATTTAAGAACCCGTAGAATAGGAAATCAGTACGCCATTGAGTTACATGTACGTATGGATGGAAAAATCTCATTGGAAGAAGCTCATCGTACTGCTACGGGAATTGAGCGAAAATTGAAGGAAATGTTTGGAGAAGGAACGCATGTGGGTATACATGTAGAACCGATTAAATAATTTGCCAATATGCCAATTGACTGTGCTAAAAAAACATGCTGAAGTACATTGGCGTATGGGTACATTCATTAATTGGCACATTGGTACATTGAATAATTATTGATTATGGCAAGTATTTTAGTTACAGGAGCGAGTGGATTTATTGGTAGTTTCATAGTCGAGGAGGCTTTGAAACGTAAATTTGCTGTGTGGGCAGGAATTCGTTCGACCAGTAGCAGGAAGTACCTGTCTAACCGGAAGATTCATTTTCTGGAACTTGATTTTGCTCATCCCAATGAGTTAAAAGCGCAGTTATCCGGTCATAAAGGTACGTATAATAAGTTTGACTATATTATACATTGTGCCGGATTGACTAAATGTGTAGATAAGAAGGAGTTTGATCGCGTCAATTATTTGCAAACCAAATATTTTGTTGATACATTGATACAACTTAATATGGTTCCCAAACAGTTTATTTATATCAGTACGCTGAGTGTTTTCGGACCAATACACGAGAAGGATTACAATCCGATAAAAGACAGTGATTTGCCGGCTCCAAATACAGCTTATGGGTTGAGTAAACTTAAAGCAGAGTTGTATATACAAAGTATCCCCGGATTTCCTTATGTATTCTATCGTCCTACAGGGGTATACGGTCCTCGTGAGATGGACTATTTTCTTATGGCTAAGTCGATACTCAACCATATGGATTTTTCTGTTGGTTTCAAGCGTCAGGATCTTACATTTGTATATGTAAAAGATATTGTTCAGGCTGTTTTTCTCGGAATTGAGAAGCAGGTATCCCGGAGAGCCTATTTTCTGGCCGACGGAAAGGTCTATAAAAGTCGTACTTTTTCAGATCTGATACAAAAAGAATTGGGAAATCCATTCGTTATTCGATTGAAATGCCCGTTAATTCTCCTTAAAGTCGTATCTTTGCTCGCCGAATTCATTGCTACCCGCTCAGGAAAGAGTAGTACGCTGAATTCGGATAAATATAAGATAATGAAACAAAGAAACTGGCAATGTGATATTACTCCGTCCATGGAAGAACTGGGATATGTTCCTGAATATGACTTGGAAAAAGGAGTGAAAGAGGCCATTGCCTGGTATAAGAATGAAGGATGGCTCTAGATTTATTTAAACGTGTGGAGACCCGCAAGGGACTGTTCGCTGTTGAGAAGGTAACACTGATATACAACTTGTTGACTTCTATATTGATTCTGTTCCTTTTTCAGCGAATGGATCATCCCTGGCACATGTTGCTGGACAGGGCTATGATTGCCGGAATGACATTCTTACTGATGTATCTTTATAGATTGGCACCTTGTAAGTTTTCTGCTTTTGTGCGGATTGCCATTCAAATGAGTCTGCTTTCTTATTGGTATCCGGATACGTATGAGTTCAACCGCTTTTTCCCAAACCTGGATCATATCTTTGCTTCTGCCGAACAGTGGATGTTTGGTTGCCAGCCTGCATTGCACTTTTGCTATTTGTTGCCGCATCAATGGATAAGTGAGGCTTTTAATATGGGTTATTTTGCCTATTATCCGATGATTCTGGTGGTGACTTTGTACTATTTCATCTATAGGTTTGAGTTGTTTGAGAAACTCTCCTTTGTACTGGTTACTTCATTTTTTATTTATTATCTGATCTATATATTTATCCCGGTTGCCGGCCCGCAATATTATTTCCCGGCCATCGGGTTAGAGAATGCAGAGCATGGTACATTCTATGCTGTCGGTGATTATTTCAATCATCATCAGGAATTGCTGCCCGGTCCGGGATATGAACATGGCTTTTTTTATAATCTTGTGGAGGGTTCACAGCAAGTTGGAGAACGTCCTACGGCAGCCTTTCCCAGTTCGCATGTAGGTATTTCTACGATTCTTATGATTATGGCAGCACGTGGGAGCAAATGGCTGTTTGCTATTTTGATGCCGTTCTATATCTTACTCTGTTGTGCCACTGTTTACATTCAAGCTCATTATCTGATTGATGCCATTGTGGGATTTTTCTCTGCATTTGTGATGTATGTGCTTGTAACGAAGATGTTTAAGAAGTGGTTTGCCGTACCGATGTTTAAGTGAATAAAGAAGAAAAATACATAATTCATCCGTAATAGTGTATATTTTATACACTAATTCGTCCGAAAAAGTGTAGATTTACACACTAATTCGTCCGAAAAAGTGTAATCATGAGAAGAGAAGCCCTTAAATTATTAGAGAATTGGAAGCGTCGTGAGGATCGAAAACCTTTGATTATTACGGGAGCAAGGCAAGTGGGTAAAACCTGGTTGATGAAAGAATTTGGTGCAGCGAACTATAAACAAGTTGCATATGTGAATTTTGAGAGTAATCGGCAGATGCGTTCGTTGTTTGAAGCTGACTTCTCTACTGACCGTATCTTGCTTGCCGTAGAGGCGGTAACAGGTGTAAAACCTCAGGCCGAAGATACACTGATTATCTTTGATGAGATACAAGAGGCCCCTAAGGGACTCACCGTATTAAAATACTTCTGTGAAAATGCTCCTCAATATCATTTAATGGCCGCCGGTTCATTGCTGGGTATCGCTTTGCATCAAGGAACTTCTTTCCCTGTGGGCAAAGTCGATTTTATTGATATGTATCCGATGACTTTCCGGGAATTTCTGCAAGCATTGGGAGAAGACAAACTGCTGAAACTGTTAGATAACAGAGACTGGCAGTTAATCAGTATGTTTAAGGAGCAATTTATCAATCTGCTTCGTCAATACTATTATGTGGGTGGAATGCCGGAGGTAGTACTTTCGTATGTAAACGAACGGGATCTGAGTCGGGTGCGTGAGCTGCAAAAAGCGATTCTGAATGCTTATGAACAAGATTTCTCGAAACATGCCCCTGCATCTGAAGTACCACGTATCCGCATGGTGTGGAATTCTATCCCGTCACAACTGGCCAAAGAGAATAAGAAGTTTATATATGGGTTGATAAGAGAGGGTGCCCGTGCCCGTGAGTTTGAACAGGCTATTAGTTGGTTGGTAGATTGTGGACTCATCTATAAAATACATCGGATCAGGAAGGCCGTTCTGCCTTTAAAGATATACGAAGATCTGTCGGTATTTAAGCTTTATATGGTAGATTGTGGCTTATTGGGTGCGTTGGTGGAGGCTCCTGCTGCTGTCATGCTTATAGAGAATAAAGTTTTTTCCGAGTTCAAGGGGATGTTTACAGAGCAATATGTATTGCAACAACTTATTGTTAACCCGGAATCTTCTGTTTATTACTGGAGTAGTGAACGTTCGGACGGAGAGTTGGATTTTGTATTTCAGTTGAATGATAAGATTTGGCCTATAGAAGTGAAAGCAGAGGAGAATTTGCATGCAAAAAGCTTGCGATCCTTTGTTTCCCGGCATCCGGAGCTCAGAGGAGTAAGGTTTTCCATGTCCGACTATCGGGAGGAAACCTGGATGATAAATATTCCACTCTATGCTTTACCCTTTACTTCGAAATAGATAGAATTTGTTTTGTTTGATAATAATGAAGTAGAGGGAGCGATAAACAAACTCCCCCGGCATTTATAAAGAAATACCGGAGGAGCCTCACCTTATGTTTGAGAGAATATAAAAAGGAGTTTTACTTTCTTACCGTTCGTGCTTTTGGGGCAGATTGGGGTTCGGGCAATGGGTTATCATCCGGACCGGGAGTAGTAGTCAGCGTTGTAAAGCTACTGTAACCACTACTGTATGAGATACCATTCTTGTTTTTTGCATAAGCTCTTACATAATAATAGGTTGCTGCTTTTAATCCGGAAATCTTAGTAGAGAAGTTAGTAGCTACCTGTGCTTTTGTATAGTTCTTTTTCGCTTCATCTATTACCGGTTCCGAATTGTTTTCACTCCAGCAGAAACCTACTTCAGTGACACTGGCTCCTCCGTCATTTGAAATACTGGCTGACATATCAGCTGTATTTGCAGTGACATTCTCTGCCGAAGGATATCCTACAGCAGGGGCGTAGGTAGCAATTGTAACGAAACGGACCGGAATACTGTAAGTGATCCCTTTTTCATTCTCTGCGTATGCACAGATGTAATAAGGTGTAGCCATAGTTAGGCCTGTTATTTGGGTTTCAAAGCGTCCGCTAGCATCAGAACCGGTATCTAACTCTTTTTTATTGAGACAGTTTTCCAGAGTTGGAGTAGCATTACTGGAGTCCGACCATACAAAACCTTTTCTGAGGATACTCAATCCTCCGGTATTGGTGATGGTAGCCTGCACAGTAACATTATCATCATTAATAATACTCATTGTCAGATCTTCCACTTCCGGTGCACTATTTAGTTGAGTGGTAAACTCGGTAACAGGACTGTATGCCGTACCATTCACATTTTTGGCATATGCCCGTACGTAGTACTTTACACCCTTTTTCAGATTAGAGATTTGTCCGGTATATGTTTCTAATTTACCGGTTTCAGTGATATGATCGTTATCGTTTATGTTAGGTGCGGCCACTTCACTACTCCAACAGAAACCGATTTCCTCTATATCTCTGCCTCCGTCGGTAGTGATTTCAACTTTTACGGTAGCTACTGTTTCACCAATGTTATTTATAACCGGTACAGCAAGTGTGGGAACGTGTGTTTGTACGGTATGGAATGAGGTTGGATTACTGTAGAAATAGCCGTCGACTGTTCGGGCATAGGCTGTTACATAGTAGTTGGTACCTTCCTGTAGTCCGTTGATAGCTATGTGGATGTTGTTTCCGCTACTCGTATCCTTTTTGGGGCCGCCTTCCATATCTACTCCCGGCTTGGTGGAGAAGATGTCATAACAAATCCCTTTTTCCAAAATCTCCGTACCTTCGGGTACGGTAATAACGGCGGTTACTTCAGCTGATGATACAGTGATATTACTGATCTGTGGTACTGTTTCAAAACCTACTACCTGTAGCTTTTGTGTAGTAAATTCCACTACCGGACTGTATCCTATGCCTTTGTCATTTTCGGCGTAAGCCCGGAGATAATATTTTGTATCGGTATTCAAGCCTTCCAGTAGTTTTGAGAAGTCGGCCGCTCCCAAAGCAACTTCCTCGTTCAGGTTGTCTATGGTAGGAACCTGATTCTCGGCACTCCAGCAGAAACCACGTTTCAGTATCGGATAGGCTGCATCCGGTGTCACTGCACGGGCAGTAACCAATGCTGTATAGGCTGAAATATCACCAACCGGATTGCAGGTAACTGTTGGTACCTTTAATGCATCTGTAGTAATTTCGATACTTTCGGCACTGTATCCGGTTTTACCCGTTTTGTTTTTAGCATAAGACCGTATCAGATAAGTGGTATTTGCCTTTAGATTGGTTAGTTCTACTGTGAAGGCTTCGGATGTAAATCCTGATGACGCGTTCTTTACGATATCATATTCAGTGGGATCCGCATTGTCCTCTTCTGTTTTTACCTTGTAAACTACTCCAAAGTCTGTCAGGTCGCTACCACCATCATCGGTTACACCACTGGTCAGGATAGCTCCCGTTTCACTTTTGCTTTCGGCTACAGGTGCATTGAGAGTAGGCGCTTCACTGGCAAGTGTACTAAAGCTTATCACATTTCCTTTTATTCTGCTGTATCCGGTACTGGCATAAATGCAATAGTAATACGTTTTTCCGATAGACAGGCCTTCCAGTGCTACAGTGTACTGGTTTTTCTCTCCGGCTTGGGCTTCTACTTCCTTTGCATTGTTCATCGAACTCGATTCGGCATAGAGAAATCCTATCTTGCATTTTCCCACACTCTTCGGGTTCTCAATGGCCGAACCTGTCAGTACCGCATCATATCGCGTCAGTCCGGTAGCATTGTTTGTCACCAGTGTAGGCGCATATATCATCGGTTCCTCGTCCTTATCACATCCTGCCGGTAAAAGTAGGATGAGGGTAAGGAGCAGGTACCTGATTATTTGTATCTGATGTTTCTGAATCATGTTGATACTTCGTTATTTTTTTACCATTACTTTTTGTCCTTCAAGGAAGTAGATGCCCTCTGCCAGTCCGTTCACTTCGTTGCGGCCTTCCTGAGCTTCGATCACTCGTATGGTACGTCCGCTGGCATCATAAATAGGAATGGTGCGGACAGCATTACTTTCGATATAGAGAATACCGTTCTCACTGTATGCTCTGGTGGCTTGGTCCGGGGTCAGGAGCATGCTTCCGATACCGGTGATGCTGCCTCCATCGCCACCAATGCTGTATAGCCGTGGAGCGGATGCAGGAGCGGCTTTGGTTTGTACATAGGCCTGGAAGGGGGCTACGTCGGCATAATTGCGGATAAATACACTGCCGGCGGGATAGTCTTTGTTACCATCAAAGTATGAACTTGATTCATTTAAAGAATATACCTGTTCGCTTTTTTCAACTGTAGCATAAGTTGGTACAAGACTGTAGTTGGCACCTTCTGACGATTGCAGGACACCTTCGGTAGGAACAAGTAGGACACCGGCACTATTTTCTGCGGAGAAACGAACATTACCGGTAATATTATTGGCTTCCGGATAGGCCCGGTTGTTAGGCATACAAATGAGGTAAGGTTTATTGGCCTGTATTGAAGTGGCTGAGACATATCCGGTTGGAGTAAGTTCGTATAGCCAGAATGGTAAGGCCATGTTGTCCGTTTCTAAAAGGGGGTTACCGAAAGGTGCCAGTGGGGTTCCGGTAGCGTCGGGTTCGGTAGAGTACCGCGTATACGTAAATTGATCAACATCAAACGGTAATACAATAGTTTTCCAGCCAGCTGGTGAATTGTACCCACTCTCTGTATTGAAGTTTTTGTAGTAATACACTTTCTTTGCTTTTAACTCTTTGGCAATGCTGAACTGGTTTCCATCTGTTTTAATCTCCATTTGGTCGGTAACACCTCCCCGGAAGATGTAGGTGAAATTGTATTCTGCATTGGATGCTACGCTTCCATTTTCCGGAATGTAGAGATAGGTTGCTGCAGAGAATACATTATAAGGAACTTCCCAACTGGGGTTCCATACTACGGTATTTAAGTAGGATTTGTAGGATCCACCACCGGAGTTGTTATAGCATCGGAAAGCTCTTTCTCCAATCTCTGTTACGGTAGCCGGTATTTCAATATTACTAATGGAGGTACCTTCAAAAGCTTGTTCTCCTATCTTCTCCAGATGAGGGGGAAGAGTAATACTTTTCAGTTGAGTAGATCCGTTAAAGGCCCAGAGTTCTATTACTTTTAAGTTTTGCGGGAGTTGTATTTCATTGATTCCACTTTCACGAAATGCATGGCTCCCTATTTTTTCCAATTTAGATGGTAATTGAATTGTTTTTAGTTTGGAACAGCTCCAAAACATGCTATTCGGTAATTCGGTCATATTGTCGGGGAGAGTAACTTTGGTAAGTTCGTTACAGCTACTAAAACACCTCCCCCCTATAGTAGTAACTGTTTCGGGAATTACGATTTCCTGGATGTTGCTACCCGCGAATGCTCCCTCTTTTATGGTTGTTACACTTGCAGGGATATTAAAAGTGGCAATTTTACATCCATAAAATGCATTTTCCGCAATTTCTGTAGGTTCTGCACCTTCTGTAAAATGAATGTTAGTGATATTACTGTTTCCAAGTCCACTGATGCGTGTAATGGTTTTAGGAAATGTAATACTGGTAAGGGGAGTGTTTGCAAAAGCGTATTCTCCAATTTCACGTATACCGTTGTTAATTGTTATCTCTGTCAGGCCGGATTCAGCAAATGCTGAACTTCCAAAATAGGTAATGGTTCCGGGAATAGTTATTTTGGATAATTGTGTACATCCTTTAAAAGCTTGATGCCCAAGTTCTGTAAGCGCTCCCGGAAGAGTGACTTCTTTTAATGATGTACAACCGCTGAATGCGTCTTGCGGAATGGATGTCAGAGAGGTAGGTAGATTGATACTTTCCAAAGCAGGGCAATTCATAAATGCAAAAAGATCTATTTGAAAGGCTGTATTGTTTTTAGGGAGAGTTACATGTGTCAATTGTGTGCAGTATGCGAAAGCATAACGTCCTAACTTTTTGACTGATTCCGGTAGGTGAATTTCTGTAACGGGAGTCCTTTGAAAAGCTTCCTCTTTAATTTCTTCAAGTTTTGATGAGGCGGAGATATTGACTGTTTTTAACGAGTTACATCCGCTGAAATTTTGTCTATTAATTCCAGTTATATTATCTGGTATAGTAATACTTTTCAAATTACTGCATCCTTTGAAGTTAGGTAACCATCCTGCTAATTCAGAGGGGAGTGTAACTGATTCCAATTGTGTACAGTCATAGAAAGAACCAACTTCAGTTACGCCTTCGGGGATGACCAGTGATTTCAATGAACTACAGTTATCCATATTGCCTAATTGGATTAATCCATCGGGGAGTTCCAATTCTAAAAGACCACTGCATCCATTGAAAGCGCTGTTTATTGATTTTAGCGTGGAGGGCAATGTAATATGTTTAATAGAAGTTGCACCGTAAAACATATATGAATACAATAAGGTAAGACCTTCCTGCAAGATGACTTCCTCCAGATTAGTACAGCCAGCAAAGTTGTTACCATTATAATAACTACTGGGGAAAGTGCATCCATCATAGGTGAAACTATCTGTTAGTGTACTTGGTAAGGAGGCTTTTTTCAACGATTGACAACCTTGAAAAGTATATTGCCCCATTATTTTGACCCCTTCCGGAATAATGATTTCTTTCAAACGACTGCATGCATCGAATGAGTATTCTCCGATCCATAGCAATGTACTTGGAAGTGTAACGGTTTCCAATGACGGGCAGTTGGATACACTATATCCGCTCCATGTAGAATAAGATCCTTCCTTAGTATAACTTCCCAATCCTACAGCGTTCTTAGGTAGCTTTAAATCTATCAGATTGACCATTCCCCGAAACATATAGCTGCCAACTATATTATTCTGAGTCATATAATCCTGTCCTTTATAGGAGGTATATGGAGTACCTCCTTCTACAATAGTTGCATTGGTCAGATCGAGTCTTTCCAGATTTCCTGCGGTAGTACGGATTAATGCAATGTCCGTTCCGTTGAGTGATCCGCTGATGATGAGTTCAGTAATGGTCTGAGTCTCTTCGGAAGATAAGTGTTGAGAAAGTGTTCCTGCCGGATTCACTTCTATTGTTTTGGCTTGTGCGCCTGTGCTGAGGCTGAATACAGCCACGAACATGATAAAATAGATACTTATTCGTTTCATATCTGAGTTTTTTTTATTTGTTATCAATTGGTTCCGGGGTAGGGTTGTCACCTTCTCCGGGTTCTACTTTGTCTCCTGGTTCGGTAGTCATCCAGACTGTATTACTATAACCTGTACCTACATCGTTGGTAGCATAGGAACGTACGTAGTAAGTAGTTCCCGGTGCCAGTCCGGTGAGGACTGTTTTAAGTTCTTCTCCCAGAGTGACGGAAATAACAGTACATCCTGTTTTTCCTATTTCAGGATTTTGCTCTGTAGCACTCCAGACAAAGCCCTGGGCGGTAATATTCGAATTGCCTTTGTCACTGATACCGGAAGTAATAACTAATTTAGTGGGGAATGTTCCCGAATTATACACACTGTTCATGGATGGTTTTTTACCAAGAATCGGGTCATCCGGTGTAGGGTTATCGTCCGGTTGGGGAGGTAATGCAGCAGTCGTTATATCACCAAAATAAATATAACTGACTCCGTTCCGGTCTTTATTCTTGGCATACGCGGCTACGCTGTATGAGGTACTGTGTGTAAGTCCTGTGGCTGTCGCCGTGAAGGTGTTTCCGGCCATTACTCCTTTAACATGATTTCCTTCAATATCCGGAGTTTCACCGGCAGGTGCCCAGCAGATGCCATAATCGGTTACAGCAGCTCCTCCGTCATTGGCAATGACTGCACTGATGGTGATCCGGTCAAATTTAACCAATTCATGTCTCCCTTCTGTCAGAGTAGGTGCATACGTCTGTCCTGTCATAAAGCTGATAGGTTGGCTATATCCGGCTTCCTGCACTTTATTGTTTTTGGCATATGCACGTACCATATATGAGGTGCTGGGATCCAGGTTATTTAGCAATGCTTCAAAGTTATCGGTGGTTGCTTCTGCGATCGCTTTACCCGTATTGTTTTCCAAGGTAGGTGTTATTCCATTATTACTCCATACAAATCCTCGTTCAATAATCGTTAAACCATTTCCTCCCGCATCGGAAACGAATGCTTTGGCTTTGGCATTGTCGTCCTGGATGTTCATCACTGTCAGACTACTCACTTTGGGTGCAGTATTTGCTGCAGTCAGTAGAGTGGCAGGTGCGCTGCAATATCCGGTTCCTTTGCTGTTACGCGCAAATGCTTTCACATAATATCTCTGCCCGCCGGTCAGGCCGGTAAGATTAACCGTTATTTTACCAGGATCTGTACTCTCGGATAAGGCCGTTTGTACATTTGCCCCTCCTTGTTCCGGGTTTTGATTGGTCAGACTATAGTAGATTCCCCGTTCCTGCACTTCACTTCCCCCATTAGAAATGATAACGGCAGTGATGGTTGCTGAAGTTTCCGTGACATTCTTGAAGATAGGATTACCAATCTCGGGCACCAGTAATGCACTGGTAGTGAATTCTACTTCATTACTGTAGAATGTGTCATCGCGTGTAGTGGCATAAGCACGGGCATAGTAAGTGACGCCTTCTTCCAATGCGGTAAGTTTGGTTTGCATTTGGTCGCTTTCTCCGTTGAAAGGCTGCGGATTATCTGCCTTGGTGGGGTTATGTTCTCTACCATAGCAGAATCCTTTTTCTCTTATTTCTGCACCTATACCCGTTGCTACCAGAGCCGAGAGTACTGCCGATTCGGAAGTAATATCCGATACAATCATTTTCGTCAATGATGCAGTCTGCTCTTCGACAGTGGTAAACTCTATCGGAGAACTGTAACCGGTTCCTTTTTCATTGGTCGCATAGGCGCGGAGGTAGTATTTCGTTTTAGAGTTCAATCCGGTCACTACCTTGGTGAAAGTACTTGTTTCGTCGGCCGTTACCTGATTTTGCCCGTTTTCAATCACTACAGGCAGGCGATTCTCCGCACTCCAGCAAAAGCCGCGTTCTTGAACCGGGTACCCCCGTTCGTCAGTGACGGTTCCTGTTACCTCCAGTGTATAGGAAGTCAGTTTATCCGGATTGGGCGGAGCGATTGTTACAATAGGGGTCATTAATTCATCCGTTCTTAATGTAATGACCTGGCTGTATCCGGTTCCGGTTTTATTGGTGGCATATGCCCGTATGGCATAGGTTGTATTGGATTGCAAATTGATAGCAGTACCAGTGAAAGGATCCTCTTTTCCAGGTGTTGCCGTGAGGGAACCCAATACTACGTTATCGCTCTTGGTCGGGTCGGGGTCGCCTTCAATATATATTTTATAAGCAAACCCACGAATGGTCGGAGTATCGTCACCGTCATCGGTCACCTGGCTACTAAGTGTCAGGGTAGTCTCATCTTTACTGATAACGGTTGGTACGCTTACAATAGGAGCAATGCTTTCTTCTGTAGTGAATGACTGTACCGGGCCTTTTACCAGTGTATTGCTGCTTTTAGCATAAATACAAAAGTAATACTGGGTACCCGGTTTTAATCCTGTAGCTGTTGCCCGGTATTGATTACTGCCGTCAGATTCTTCTGTGCCAACAAAGGATTCTGCATCGGCCATGTTGTCTGAGGTGGCAACCATAAAGCCGATATCGCATTTCACGATGCTGGACGGATGGGGGATGGCTGCTCCTGAAAGAACGGCTTGCACCCTTGTCATTTCCGTCACGCTACCACTGGCAAGCGTAGGCGGATAGGCTAACGGCTCGTTGTCTTCTTCACAACCCGACAAGAGTAGCACCCCACACATTATTATATATAGGAATTTCTTCATCTCATTTTACGTTTTGGGGTTAGAATATCATACCGATACCGGCACTTACTTCGTGGTATTTGGCATTTACTGTGTGATACCCCGCAGAGATCAGGAACTTGTTGAAACGCAGAATACCACCCAGTTCGAAGGCTACTCCGGTAGGAGATTTGCTTGTGTCCTTTACCTGTACTCCTTCAAGGCTTTTTCCACTTTCATCCTCAGCCCGCTCATCCAGTTCATAAGATAGAGTACGGCTGCCGTATCCGGTTCCTGCATAAAGGTAGATCGTCTTGTTGAGGCGACGGAAATATCCGGCGGTAACTGACATACGCGATTGGTGGGTGACTCCTTCTTTATAGAATGGAGGTATGCTTCCGTCACCTATTGTGCCATTTTCGTTGCATTCCAAGTCGCTCCCTGCCGAGCCAAAATCACTACGGAAACCAACGTAGAATCCGTTCTTGTTTTTACCAAATCCTAACATAGCGCCAAAGGTGGTAGAGTTCGGGTTGTATCCGGCCTGCAGCAAGACAAGCGTATTCATTGGGATTTTAGGCTTGATAGTAGATATCATTCGGAAAGTGGGACGTACCGTTTCGCCCGCCGCTACAGTCAGTATGGTGTCTATGGGGAAATAAGTTTCCTTTTCGATGCGTACTTTATACTCTTTGATAGCCATGCGGTCACTGCGATAAGGGGTGGTACCTACGAGAACTGTGTCAATGTAAACTTTGGCATCCTGTTCGGGCAGGGAGAATATCTCCATATAGCCGAACTTGGGTTTCAGCACTACACTTTTGGTCACCGGACTGCTCCCTAAGGAAATAACACCTGCTTCGGGTTGGTACATCGGAGCTTCTACACGATACGTATGATCTCCTTTGGGCATGGTAGCGTTGAACAGACCATTCTCAACCGGCACCTGTTCATCGTCAATATAAATATTGGCGGTAGCAGGTTCGGGGCGTACTACGATGAGCTGCATGTTGTTTTCAACTACAGGCTTATCTTCCTGATCACCGGTGTTGAGTACCATTTCGTATACGGTGGCTTTTTCGATGATGTCCGGATAGAAGTAGTTTCGCATAATACCGAGTTCGTCATGTAAAATGGAGATACGGCGGGCGCCTCGTGGGACGTACAGCCAGATTTCTCCTGTTTTGTTTTCACGTGCCGTGATTCCCAGGGCGTCCGGTTCAAACATAAGGTCTTTTACATTGGTCACGATACGGATAAGTGCACAGACTTCACCGTTTTGGTCCCGTTTGGGAGCTGTGACGCGGGCAGTGATGTCGCTTTCCATACGTTGGAAAGATGCTACGTTGATTTTTCCTTGTTGCGCAAGCACAGAGATGGCCGGGCAAATAAATAGAAGAACGATAAATAGTAGCAACAGACGTTTAGTAGTGCTATTTGACATGTTTGTTTCTGTAATTTAGGATTAATGTATTTTTCGAACAAATATAATTAATGTTTATAAAACAGTCTTCTTTTTATAAAAAAATGATCGGGTATATTGGGATTTTTATTAATAGGAAGATGCCTTGTCACGGTTTTCCGTGACAAGGATGTCTGTTTTTATTATCTGATTATAACTTTATTCTCTTCCAGTATGTAGATACCTGCAGGCAGATCATTGATTGTGATCGTTTCTCCTTTTTTGATTTCAGAGATACGCACAATCTGTCCGGCGGTGTCATAGAGGAATATGTTTCGGTCGCTGTTGCCGGTGATGTAGAGTATACCGTTCAGGCTATATGCTTGCAACGGCTTTTCTTTTTCTTTTAATAAGAGATTTTCCCAACCGGTTATTTCACCGTCTCCTCCGGTGATACTGTAGAACAGGGGCGCATGTGCAGCTACTTCTTTACTGACAGCATAAGCTTCAAAGGGGCGTACGGTACGGCTGTTGCGAACAAAGAGAGTACCCGGTTTGTACTCTTTCCCGTTTTGCCAGGTAACGTTTGAATTGATGGCATATACAGTGTCGGCTTGCTGTATGGTTTGGTAAGTAGATACCAAATCATATCTTTGAGCTTGTCCGCGGTTCATGGTGGCAGGTGTGGCGGCTATATCAATACCGTCTTCGCTTGTGGCACTGAAGGTAACTACCCCGGTGATGTTGTATTTATCTTCATAAGACTCATGATTGGGCATAGCAATGATATACGGGCAGTTGGCCTCCAATACGGTTTCATTCGTATATTTGGTTTCGCCTGTTTCAGCTCCGTTCAGTTTGCGTAACCAGAAAGGGAGTGCCTCGTTTTGAGCTGCATTGCTACGGAAGGGTGCCAGTTCTCCTTTCTCTTCATGCTCGAACTTCTGTACACCGAAAGGTAGGGCAATTGTCTGCCATCCTCCGGCTTCTCCCCGTCCCGATTGTATTTCGTTACCGTATTCATCTATATTGAATGAGCGGAGGTAACTGATATGTTTGGCTTTGAAAGGTCGGGCTGCGTAGAACGAGTGGTGATAGTTCATCCATACATTGTTGACGTAGATGCGGTTGATGAGGCTGTCGCTCAGTATCACCTGTTCGGCAATGTTGTTACACACTAGATTGGGGAACCACCCTTTTTCTGTTACCGTTTCGTTGTCTACATAGAGCAATGTATTGCGATTGGTAATGTTGATTCGCGGGAGATTTTGTTGAGCTTCCGGATCCCAAGTATAAGCGGTGAAGGCGGCTTTCGGATCGATAGGGCTGTCCCATAGCACGGAACCGAGCGAATAGCAGTTATCAAACAGATTGTTGCCTATCGAATTGACTCCGGTGGGAATCCGGATCTCCCGGAGGCTGAAGCAGGATGCAAATGCACTTTCGGCAAGGGAAGTGACCGTGGAAGGGATTGTGAGCCCGGTAAGCGAGTAGCAACTGCTGAATGCATGTGCTTCAATGGCAGCAAGTCCTTCGGAAAGCGAAACAAAAGCCAGCTTATGACTGCTATTGAATAAGTTGTGTGAAAGGGAACTGACCGTAGAGGGGATGGTAACACTCTCCAGATTAGAACCCTGAAAAGCACCGGGGCACAATACACTGACTGTGGATGGAACGGTATAATGCGTTCCCTCTTTTGCGGAAGGATAGGCGTATAGTTCCGTGCGGTTTTTGGAGAACAGTATTCCTTCATCCGATAGAAAAAATTCGTTATTGGGGTCTACAGTGATACTTTCTAGTGCCGGCGTGTTTTGGAAAGGACGGTCGCCCATGCTGTTCACTTTTGCCGGGATGTGGATTGCAGTTAGTTTGTTACATCCGCTGAATACGTATCCACCGATTGTTTGCAGTGATGTCGGGAGTTGAATACTTGTTAAGGATTGGCATTGATCGAATGCCCAGTTTTTAATATCGGTTACGTCTGCCGGGATAGAAATGCTGGTTAACTGAAGACAGTTCCAGAAACACTCCTCTCCGATGGAGATGGTATTTTCCGGTAAGATGATGGAGGTCAGCTTCCTTGCTGCAGCGATGTCGTGAAACATGTGTGGCCCCAGCTTATAAGCTTCGGTACCGTAGTCCTGATAATACTTTTCTCCTCCCGGAACGATCGTGGCGCGGCTCATGTCGAGACTGGTTAGTTCCGGCATTCCACGTAAGACTTTGATGTCCGTACCGTTCAGGTTGCCTGCCAGTATAAGTTCTGTTTCTGTTTCTTGCCCATTGCCCAGTATTTCGTTCAATGTACCCGAAACAGCTACATATACCAGCTCTTTGATCGTGCCAAACTCTTTCCAGCCTTCTGTGACAGAATAAGTGTTTTTACCACCGTGAGGAACATAGAGTGTGGCGGTGGCGGCAGGTACCTGAGACAATGCATCTGCTACAAGAGCAGGCGGAACGGTTGCATATGTGTACACGACTTTTAGGTTGCTGCATCTGCTGAGTGCTTCCTGTCCCAGGGAGGATACTCCATCGGGGATGGTCAGGGTTTCTAAAGCCGTGCAATCCTGCATGGCTCTCTGCTCTATCGCTGTTGTGGTTTCGGGTAAGTCGATTCGGGTGAGGTGAGCTAATTTGCTGAACATGTAGGGGGTAATAATGTGGTCGGCGGTATAGATATTTTCCTTTGTGTCGGCATCGTACATATACCAGTCGCCACCTGCCCGGATGTCGGCCTTCGACAGGTCGATCTGTGTTAGCCCGGCTCTGTCGATACAATAATGGCGGATGTTATTGATGTCCGTGCCGTTCACTTCTCCTCTGACAATCAGCTTGTGGGTGTGATCCAGAGTAACTTCCAGACCGGCTGTTCCTCCCATTTGTTCCAGAAGTAGCTCATTGAGTGTGCCGGCCTCTGTCAGCGCAACGGTTAGCGTACCGGTAGTGGTATTGAGGGTGGATACTGCCTTTTCGATCATTCGGGCGAAGGTATTCCATTCTGTTGTACTTGTATAGGTAGCTTTGCTGCCTACGGGGATATAGAGTGTGCAGGCTCCTGTATTCAGACCGTGGAATGCACTGTTGAGGGCAGGAGGTGTGGTGGCATTACAATGAAGTTCCGTCAATGAGGGGCAGTCATAGAATGCGTTGTAGTTGATAAAGGTCAGTGTGCCGGGTAATACAACTTTGGTTAGTGCGTTGCATGACTGAAATGTTTCTCCTTCCAGTCGGTTGAGCCCTTCCGGAAGCACCATAGAGGTAATCTTTGTTCCTAAGAAAGCGCCTGTCCCGATACTTATCGGACTATTGGCGGATACAAAAGTAATTTCGGTTAACTTTGCGTATTGAAAAGCGCGGGCTTCAATGCTCCTGACTTCGGCCGGAATGGAATAGCTTGTTCCGGTTTTACCCGCCGGATAGGTAATCAGACGGGTCATATCCATGGAGAACAACACTCCGTCACTGGTCTTAAACGCACTGTTGCCAATGGCTACAGTGATGTTTGTAAGATTGGGATTGTCTCCGATGAACGGATTTCCGTTAATGGTTGTCAGACTGGCGGGTAAGGTGATATCACTGATGACAAAGCTTTGGATAGCAGATTGGTTAATGATTTTCAGACCTTCGTTGAGGATGATTGCAGAAAGTTGATTGCAATTTATGAAGGCATATTCTTTAATTTCTGTTACTTGGCTGCCTAACTCTACAGAGGTGAGGCGGCATCCGTTGAAAGCGTTATTACCAATGGTCTTCACCTCATTGGGGATAAGATAGGAAGTGCCTGCTTTGCCCTTTGGATAGCTGTAGATTAAACTACCGTCGGCTGAAAACAGGACTCCGTCCACTGCTTTCAGATAAGGGCTGTTATCGTCTACAGTGTAAGCAATCAGCCCATTGCATTGGGGAAAGAGACTGCCTTCTATCACTTGTAGCGTAGCGGGTAAACTTACCCGGGTCAGTTTATGGCAATAACCGAAGGAGGACTCCAGTTTGACGAGCTGTTCCGGTAAAATAAGTGTAGTCAACATGGGGCAACTCCAGCAGACGTTGCCGCCAATTTCGGTAGCTGAAGCGGGAAAGGCGATGGTTTGCAGAGTATTACAATTCATGAAAGCATCGTTGGGTACACGGTTGGCAATCTGTTGCCCGTAAGCTGCGATATTTGTCCGGCTCAGGTCAATGGCCGTCAGATTGTATTCCTGGCAGAGCTGTTGCAGAAAGTCGAAATCCGGCTTGTTGATAGTACCGGTCAGTATCAATGTCTTGACGGTGGGGCGGGCATCTTCGTTTATCAGGGAAGAGAGCGTTCCGGGGGTTGTCAGGTTTAAGGTGACAGCACCCTGAATGTCAGTGTCTGTATTCTCACTGAATACGTTCCAACCGGTAGCTGTGGCGTATGTAGCTTGTGTCCCGAAGGGTACAACGAGGGTGCAGTTATTCCGCTTGAATGCGTCTGCGGCAGCCGGTGTCGGAACAGTGGAAGGGCTGACGAGGTGTTGCAGGTTATGGATGTCTACTCCGTTGGATTCGATGTATTTTAACTTCTCGGGAAGGACCAGTTCTTGCAAATTCGTTCCAAGACTTTCGCCATACGCAAACATGCCTGTAGGGAGGTAGTGTTCTCTGACACCGTCGTTGGTTTTCCATAAAGTGGCTTTACGGAGGTTCAGCCGGGAGAGCTTGCTTATATTGCCGATAAATACAGCATCATTGCTATTGATATTTCCGACGAGTGTCAGTGTTTCGATAAGGTAGACTCCATTTTCATGATAGGGTTCGAGCAGCCTTTCGAGTGCTTCGGGATTTGACGGGCAGACGGTTGCATTTTGGCTATCGTATATCACGATCTCTTCTTCGGAGATCGTACTGAACTGATTCCAGTCGCTGTTTGACTGATAAGCCGTACGGCGGCCTGTGGGCACGTACAACTCGCAGGTGGGAGGAATATTATAAAATGTATTTTGGTAACTGGCGGCGGGTTCGGATAGCGGGCAGTAGATGGTGGCCAGCTGATTGTTGCTGGAAAGAAATTCATAGCCGATTGTTTGCAGGCAAGCAGGCAGTGCGATGCTACTCATCTCGTAGCACCAAGCAAAAGCATAGTTCCCGATACTTTCTACCGTTGCCGGGAGGATGAGTGTCTGTAAACGACAAGAGGAAAAGGCCCGTTCTTCTATCGTTTTTAATCCATAAGGTAGGTGGATGCTTTGCAGGTTACTGTTGCTGAAAGCATAAGCGGCAATGGTGGTGACTCCCGAAGGTACGGTGAACGATGGATTGTCGTTCAGGATACCCGTAGGGCAGACGATCAATCGCGTACCGTCGTAACTGTAAAGCGCATTATTGATGGCTTTGAAATAGCGATTACCCGGAGCTACAGTGAGTGAAGTCAGTTTTCCACACTGCATAAAGGCATTTGCACCGATCCGTTGCACGGTAGCCGGAAGGGTGATGGAGGTAATGTTGGTATGTGAGAAAGCTTCTGTACCGATCTCCCGGAGCATGGAAGGGAGTTGAACCGCAGAGAGGAAGATGGCGCTTGAGAAAGCTTCGTCCTTGATTGTCTTTACGGTTTCCGGAAGGGTATAGCTGGTATCTGTCTTCTTTGCCGGATATTTAATCAGCTGCTCTTTTCCTTTGGTGAAGAGTATGTCATTCATGCTCTCATAATAGTTATTGGCTGCATCTACCGTGATGGATTTAAGGGAGGTACAGTCGTTGAAGGGAATGTCTCCTATGTTTTCTACACTGGTGGGGATGTGTATGCTTGTTAATTTACGGCAATACGCAAACACGCTGTTTCCCATTACTTTTAAAGTAGAAGGCAGTGTGATGTTTTCCAGAGCACTACAATTCCAAAAAGCGCCATACCCTATATCGGTGATTCCTTCAAAAAGGGTGATGGTGTTCAATACATCTCTTCCTTCAAAGGCGGTGTCTCCTATGCGGGTAATGTTGCGCGGTAATATAATACTGGTGACAGGAGCGGTCCAGCCATAATCGTATCCCCGGAACATCTGGTCACCAATCTGGTTGTCGGCAGTATGATAATTCTCGTAATAAGCTTCGCCACCCGATACGATGCTTGCGTTTTCCATATCAAGGGTTACCAGCTTGTTCATCTCCCGGATGTACTTGATATCGCTACCGTTGAGCGGTCCGCTGATAACAAGCCCGGTAATACTACTCACTGTGACCCCACTGAGTTGTTGGCGTAATGTGCCGGCGGCGGTAAGTTGTACCTCATGTGTTTCGGCCTGTAGGGAGACCATGCTGAGCAGTGTCATAAACACTGCCATACATACCTTATTATATATATCGTTTCGTTTCATACTTTTTGACTTGTTCTTTAGAGTTCTGGTGATTCGTTATCATCTTCTCCCGGGGTAGGATCAATTGCAGTAGTGATATCGATAGCATCGCTATAATTGATGCCTGCCTCATTGACGGCAAAGGCACGGATATGATAAGTTGTATTATGCATCAGTCCGGTGAAAGTACCGGTTATAAGACTTATGTCATTATCGACAACGATTTCTTTATCATGGTTGGCTTCATCGGGGGTCGCATTGTCCCGGCTCAGGTAGAAACCTTGCTTGGTTATGATTCCATTCCCATTGCCGACGGTAGCTTCGACGTTAACGTTTCGTGCCGTGAGATTAGAGTAAGTCAACTGGGTAATTGCCGGTAAGGTGATTGGAAGTGTTGTAAACTCAATGATTTTACTGTGGCCTGTTTCGCCGCTTTCATTCGTAGCCCATGCTCGGATATAATACTTCGTGCTTCCTTCCAGATCGGTGATCTTCTCTTTGTATGTAGCAGTTATACTGTCGGAGTATAATATGCCGTCGTTTTGGTCTTTGGTAGGAGTATTATTGGTTTTGCTCCAGCAGAAACCGCGTTGGGTTATCTTTATAGAACTATTGATACCGGTACTGATGATGGTGCCTTGTGCTATGATCCAGCTACCTCTGATGGTTGTCGGTGGGTTGAGTATGCTTAATGTAGGCGCATATGAATTGACAGTGGTGAAGCTTTGGCTTTCACCATAGCCGATACCGGCGCTGTTGAACCCGAAAGAACGTACGGTGTAGGTAGTTCCCGATTCAAGTCCTTCAATGGTAATGGAGAAGTTTTCGTTTTCCAGTTCCTCATTATCCAGTAATACGAGATTGTCTTTGCTACTACCGGCTTTATGATAGGCAAATCCCATCATCAGAATGGCAGATCCTCCTTCGTCAATACGATTGGAACGTACGGTGACGCTCTGTTCAGTGATATCGGCTACCTCGGTGGTTCCGAAAGTGGGGGCACTGCTTTCGCTCGTCTGAAATTGACGGATCTCGCTCTTTGCCAATCCGTATTTGCCGGTTTCGGCTTCCTGATAACTCTCACTACTGCCTGCCCAAAGGCAGAAATAGTATCTTTCTCCCGGTGTGAGTGGAGGAAGTTCATCATTGCCGAAAGTGGCACTGAAAGTTCCGGCCGGCTCTCCCTTAAATTCTATAACTTTTCCGTCGGCCAAGCTTTCCAGTTTTCCATAGATAAATCCGTAAGAGGTTATGATGCCTCCCTGCTTTTGTATACTACCGGAAAGGGTGGCACTCAGACGAGTGATTTCTGTTGCATCGTTTATGCTGAATGTCGGTTCAAAAGCGGTGGGCTCTGTGAACTTCTCGCAGCCCGTCATCAAGGGAAGCAGGCTGTATACTATAAATATGGATACTTTCTTTTTCATGTTGTGTATCTTTTTAGAATATGAGGCCAATGCCGGCGCTTGCTTCGTGATGTTTGAAGTTGACTGTGTGAAAACCTACGGAAAGCGCAAATTTACCTAAACGGAGAATACCGCCCAATTCGGCTGCTGCTCCATTGGCTGAGTGATCTATATTTTTGGCCCAGGTATCGTCTTTTAATTCCCAAGCGGATACAGCATTTCCATATCCGGCCCCTACGTACAGATATAGAGGCTTCCATATCCGGCGCAGGTATCCGGCCGTAACAGACATGCGTGATTGAGTTGTATTGCCTGTATAATAAGGATTGCCCGCTACATCAGTCAACATACCGCTATCGTCGCACTCATGATCGGTTGAGGCTGAACCAAAATCACTGACAAAACGGACATAAAATCCGTTTGTCTTGGTAAAACCGATCATTCCTCCGAAGGAGGTGGTAGATGGGTGGTAGTTGGCTTGTGCCATAATCACTGTATTCCAGGGTACACGCGGTTTGATGGTTGATTTCATACTAAAAGTGGGGCGAACCGTTTCGCCTGCGGCGATAGAAAGTACAGTGTCAATCGAGAAGTACATGGATTTCTCAATGCGAACCTTATAATCTTTTATTGCCATACGGTCGCTTCGGTAGGGAGTTTTACCTACCAATATGCTATCTATGTAAACATTTGCATCTTGTTCGGGCAGGGAGAATATTTCCATATAGCCGAACTTGGGTTTCAGCACTACACTTTTGGTCACCGGACTGCTTCCTATGGAAATAATACCTGCTTCGGACTCGTACATCGGAGCTTCTACGCGGTAGGTATGATCGCCCTTGGGCATGGTAGCATTAAACAGGCCATTTTCAACCGGCACTTGTTCGTCGTCAATATAAATATTGGCGGTGGCAGGTTCGGGGCGTACTACGATGAGCTGCATGTTATTTTCAACTACGGGCTTATCCTGTTGGTCGCCGGTGTTGAGTATTATTTCGTATACGGTAGCTTTCTCGATGATGTCCGGATAGAAGTAGTTTCGCATAATACCGAGTTCGTCATGTAAAATGGAGATACGGCGGGCGCCTCGTGGGACGTACAACCAGATTTCTCCTGTTTTGTTTTCACGTGCTGTGATTCCTAGGGCGTCGGGTTCAAACATAAGGTCTTTTACGTTGGTCACGATACGGATAAGTGCACAGACTTCACCGTTTTGATCCCGTTTGGGAGCTGTGACACGGGCAGTAATGTCGCTTTCCATACGTTGGAAAGATGCTACATTGATTTTTCCTTGTTGCGCAAGCACAGGGATGGCAGGGCAAATAAGTAGAAGAACGGTAAATAGTAGCAACAGACGTTTGGTAGTGCTGTTTGACATGTTTGTTTCTGTAATTTAGGATTAATGTATTTTTCGAACAAATATAGTTAATGTTTATAAATGAATTCCTTTTTGTCGAATAAAATGATCGGATAAGTTTGATTTTTAACTTATACGTAGTTGTTTTGTAACGGTTTTCCGTGACAAAACTTTTCTAGTGCGATGGCTATCGGTGAAATTGATTTCTTGCTGTACGGTTTTGAATGTATTTCACCACAGAGGACACAGAGGGCACAGAGTAATTGTCTAATTGATTTTAAAAGATTTAAAACTCTGTGCCCTCTGTGTCCTCTGTGGTGAAAATCAGAAGTGACTTAAATCTATCAGCCCGAAATCCGGATCTTTCTCCGGTTGCCAGGTACGTACATGAATAACAGGTTCTTTGGGGTTATTGAGGTCCACCATTAGAAAGAGGTAACCTGTATCGCCATAGCTGGACGAGAAGTAGTCTTGTTTGATCTGAATGCCATAGATTTCGCCTCCTACTCCCGATTTGCGTACCTGATTGTCAGCAAAGCGAAGATTGATATATTCGTTTCCGGTAAAGATGTGTTTCAGTCTTTTCATGAATTCACTCTTTGTCTGACGGGTATATTTTACAGCCTCTTTGCTCATCGGTTGCCCCTCATTTACTACTTTGTGTTTCAGCACCGAACCGGTGATAATCAGAGCATCATCCGAGAATATACTGTTGATGTAGTCATAGCGTTTTAATGCATAGGCTGTTTTATAACTTTCAAGGAAGTTGATCAATACTTTACGTACATCGTCTCCCCAGGAAGTCTGATTCATAATATCATCAACAGCCGGTTTGTTCAGTCCGAAGGAGATAGCGTCTATTTTACCTTCTTGGGTCATGGTAAATACGATATCTTCAACGAATGTGCGGCGGTTGCCATTGAAACTGAAGCTCATAGGGAGACTACGACAGGTTATCTCACCATTGCATTCCAGATATTTTAGATCCGGTTCCTTCACTATTTTGGCATTGCCGTATTTTATCAGTTGGTTGAACATAGTGAAACCTTCCGGGGTACAAATAGATTGTATGTTGGCGTAGTTTTTGGAGCGGATGGCGTTTTCTACCTCTTTCATTGTGTTCTGATAGATGGTAACTTCTTCGTTAGCCAGATAATGCATGGCGGATTCTGTTTGTTTGGCGCTATCACCGGAAGCTGTCAGCAATGTTGTTGCTGCCGGATTTTCTCCTGGTTTAGGCTCCTCACCTGTTAGTTTCAGATAGCAGTTGCGCATGGGGATCGGATTGACCGACTGCATGACTTCGGCCAGTTCATTGTCGATATTAGACTCGCCTTCAAACATATACTCCGTTTTTATCTGCATTCCTTTGGCATTGGCAACAGCAGGCATTTCGATAATTCCCAGTCCGTCTTTTGCTGAGAAGATATTCGACCAGTCTCGTCCGTCAAAGTAGGTATAATCGTAGTTGCGGGCAGGTTGACCTTTATAGAGCACTTTCAGATCGATTGTTTTCAGATCACCGTCGATGTGGACGTCGTTTATGGAAACCTCCAGATGAGAGAAGATAGCATTCATCTGTTTGGGAATCCAATTACACAATAGCTGATCTTTCCCTTCTTCGTCTTTCATTGTGAGAAAATTCCCGTCAGGATAGCTTTGCAGTAGGGTCAGTGCCCAGTAATAATAGCGTAAGGCATCAGCTACCTGTGCTTTTTTCTCAGCTTTTATCGCTTCTTGAGTAAAGTCGAGCAATTTTGTTTTACGACCCTCGAAGATACGTTGTATCTCGCTGACTTTGATGTAGCGCATTACCGCAGCTTCCGGTTCGTTCTGTATTACGATACGTCGGGTATTGTTCAGTGTTGCACGTGAATAGGTGTTGATGACTGATTTGAATGTTTCGTCTACGGTTGCTTTGTCTCCGTCTGTACCTCCTTCCGTCAGTTGGCTGAACTGGCTGGATACATTGGTAGATATCTGGCTTATTAATGCCGCCAACGCTTCGTTATCGGCTTTTTTGAGCGTAGAGGCATTGCCGGTTCCCCAAATATATTCCTTGCTATTCTGTATTTCTTCTACAGATTGCGCACGGAGCAACGGAGAGGTGAACAGTAATAAAATAAAAAAGAGTAGCGGTTTTCTCATATTGTTTGTTACTTTATAAATAGAATCTATATTTCCGCAAAAGTAATAACTTTTTTATGATAAATCCACTAAAGCCAATCTCTTTTTTATTCACCGTCCGGTTTTATTTTGTCGAATATTCGGAATAATTCTTCTACCGATTCTGTTCTTAGCATAGCAATGCGGGTTTCTCGGAAATTAGGAATACCTTTGAACAGGGGAGTTGCAGCCAGGTGACGGCGTATGTGAATGATTCCCCGGCGTTCGTCCAGACGGGCTACGCTGTTGAGCACTTCTTCGCGAAGCACATTCAGATACCATTCAAAGGTTTCGGGAGGAAGTTCGGTTCCTGTTTCCAGATAGTGTTTCACCTCGCGGAAGATCCAGGGGCGCCCGATACTGCCCCGGCCAATCATGATGGCATCTACTCCGTAACGGTCGAAACATGCTTTGGCAGTTGCTGCCGAGGTGACGTCTCCGTTGCCGATGATCGGAATATGCATGCGGGGATTGTTTTTCACTTCGCCAATAAGAGTCCAGTCTGCCTCACCGGTATACATTTGTGCCCGGGTACGTCCGTGAATGGCGAGTGCGGCAATACCGCAGTCCTGTAGTTGTTCTGCCAGATCTACAATGATTTTGTGGTCAGCATCCCAACCCAGGCGGGTTTTTACTGTAACAGGTATCTTTACGGCATCTACTACGGCGCGGGTGATCTCCAGCATCTTTGGGATATTCTGCAACATTCCTGCTCCGGCGCCCTTACCGGCCACCTTTTTTACGGGACACCCGAAATTGATATCCAGTATATCAGGTTGTGCCTCTTCTACAATCCGTGCTGCTCCTACCATAGCTTCGGTATCTTTTCCGTATATCTGTATGGCAACAGGACGCTCTTCGTCGCAGATAGAAAGTTTCTGCGTAGTCTTGTTGACGGAGCGTATCAGTGCATCGCTCGAAACAAACTCCGTATACACCATATCGGCTCCGAATTTTTTACACATCAAACGGAAGGCAGGATCTGTCACATCCTCCATCGGGGCAAGGAATACAGGGCGTTCGCCCAAATCTATGTGGCCTATTTTCATTTACGGTTTACTTAATTTTACGATTTGTGATTGAAGTAACTTTCATTATCGCTACAAAAATACGGAAAAAAGCCTACCTTTGTACTTCTTGATTTATTTAACTGATTGAATTATGAGAAAAACCTCGGGGAAGATCGGGGAGATAATAAGCTTTCTATATAATAAAAAGTGTATGAGTTTTAGTTTGAATGATTTCGAGATAATGGCTCCTGTTGGTTCCCGTGAATCACTTGCAGCAGCCATTCAGGGAGGTGCCGACTCTATTTATTTTGGTATTGCAAATTTGAATATGCGTGCCCGTTCGGCCAATACGTTTACCATTGACGATCTGCGCGAAATAGCCCGGACCTGTGATGAACATGGGATGAAGAGTTATCTGACGGTAAATACAATTATTTATGATAACGATCTGGAGTTGATGCGCACTATCGTTGACGCGGCGAAAGAAGCCGGTATTTCGGCTGTGATCGCTGCCGATGTGGCGGTGATGAGTTATGCCCGCCGGATCGGGCAGGAGGTGCATCTTTCTACCCAGCTGAATATATCCAATATAGAGGCTTTGAGATTCTATGCCCAGTTTGCCGATGTGGTAGTGCTTGCCCGCGAATTGAACCTGGAGCAGGTGGCGGAGATCTATCGTCATATCGTAGAAGAGAATATATGTGGCCCTTCGGGCGAACAGATTCGTATTGAAATGTTCTGCCACGGTGCTTTGTGCATGGCTGTCTCCGGTAAGTGTTATCTTTCGTTGCATGAGATGAACAGTTCTGCCAATCGTGGTGCCTGTATGCAGGTGTGTCGCCGTTCTTATACGGTGCGGGATAAAGAGACGGATGTGGAGCTGGACGTCGACAATCAGTATATAATGTCACCCAAAGACCTGAAGACGATTCATTTTATGAATAAGATGATGGATGCCGGTGTACGGGTGTTCAAGATAGAAGGCCGTGCCCGCGGTCCTGAGTATGTGCGTACCGTGGTGGAGTGTTATAAAGAGGCTATCAAGGCTTATCTGGACGATACTTTCACTGACGAGAAAGTGGCTGTCTGGGACGAACGCCTGAAGAGTGTGTTCAATCGTGGCTTCTGGGATGGATACTATTTGGGACAGCGTTTGGGAGAGTGGACTAAGAACTATGGTTCGGCAGCTACAGAACGTAAGATCTACGTAGGCAAAGGAATCCGTTATTTTAGTAATATCGGTGTTGCCGAGTTTCTTGTGGAAGCAGCCGAATTGAATGTAGGCGATAAGTTATTGGTAACCGGACCGACTACCGGAGCTTTGTTTGCTACCCTCGAAGAGGCACGTGTTGATCTTGAACCGGTACAAAACGTAAAGAAGGGAGAACGTTTCTCCATGAAACTCGATAAGATACGTCCGAGTGACAAGCTCTACAAACTGGTTTCTGTGGATGAACTGAAAAAGTTTAAAGGCGGGTTGTAAGGAGAGTTATAACTTTACAACCCTATAACTTTATAACATTACAACCATGAATTATATTTACGAGCTGGCGATGAAGGTACGCGATTATGAATGCGACCTGCAGGGCATTGTCAACAATGCCAATTATCAACACTATCTGGAGCATACGCGTCATGAGTTCCTTTCTTCTGTGGGTGTCAGCTTTGCTGCATTGCATGAGCAGGGAGTTGATCCGGTTGTTGCCCGTATCAATATGGCTTTTAAAACTCCATTGAAGAGTGGAGATGAATTTGTTTCCAAACTCTATATGAAAAAAGAAGGTATCAAGTATGTGTTCTATCAGGATATCTTCCGGAAGAGTGATGGCAAAGTGGTAGTGAAGTCAACCGTTGAAACCGTATGTGTCGTTAACGGGCGTTTGAGTGATAGTGAACTGTTTGACAGCGTCTTTGCGCCCTATTTGCAATGAGTAGCCGCGAAGAGTGCATTTGTAGCATTGCCCTGACGCAAGTTCCGGGCATTGGACATATCTGGGCAAAGAAGTTGGTGGATGGCATTGGAAGTGCTGCTGACGTTTTTCGTTTCCGGCAGGAACTTCCCGAACGTCTGCCGGGAGTGAACAACCGTGTGGTGGAGGCATTGGATTGCCCACAAGCATTGGTACGTGCCGGAGAAGAGTATGAATTTGCGGAGAAGAACCATATTCAATGTCTTACTTTGGCCGATGAACGTTACCCTTCCCGTCTTCGCGAATGTGATGATGCTCCTATTGTTCTTTTTTTCAAAGGAAATGCCGATTTGAATGCGCTTCGCATTATTAATATGGTAGGTACCCGCAACGCTACTGAGTATGGCAAACAGCTTTGTGCTTCTTTTCTCCGCGATTTGAAAATCCTCTGTCCGGAGGTACTTGTTGTAAGTGGGCTGGCTTATGGCATTGATATTCATGCACACCGTGCGGCCCTTGCCAACAGCCTTCCTACCATTGGCGTATTGGCGCATGGGCTTGATCGTATTTATCCTTCCGTCCATCGGAAAACTGCTGTTGACATGTTGCAGCAAGGTGGTTTACTGACCGAATTTCTCACCGGGACCAATCCTGATAAACATAACTTTATAAGCCGTAACCGTATTGTAGCAGGTATGGCAGATGCTACGATCGTCGTGGAGTCTGCTGCTAAAGGCGGTTCACTGATCACTGCCGATATTGCCGAAAGTTATCATCGCGACTGTTTTGCTTTTCCCGGACGTACGATGGATGCTTCTTCTATCGGCTGTAATCAACTGATTCGTGACAATAAAGCAGCTCTTCTTTTGTCTGCCGAAGATTTTGTGAAAGCCATGTGCTGGGATGCTTCTTCACAGTCCCGGAAAGCGGAGAATGTTCAGCGGAATCTCTTCCCGGAATTATCAGAAGAAGAGCAGCGGATTGTCTCTCTTCTGCAAGCACAGGGGGCTTTACAGATCAATACATTGGTAGTTGAAGCCGATATTGCTGTACATAAAATGAATGCTATCTTGTTTGAACTTGAAATGAAAGGGGTGATACGGATATTGGCAGGCGGAATGTATCAGTTACTTTAATGATAGGCATAAAAAAAGGAGCAACGCCTTGCTCCAACCTTTGTTAACCTTAAATCTAATACTATGAAAAAAATCACAGTACAAATGTAAGGCTTCCACTCTATTCCTCCAAATATTTCTTTCAATATTGGTTCTCTTTTAAATTCTTTCACGGTTTTTCACTGTTATCGTACACAACCCTATTTAAAAGGGGGTGTCAGAGATCGTCCGGTATATAAAACTGTACGATTCTGATATAACATCCGGTATACTTTTTCGCGCAGGAAGTGCTTAGGAGTAGCCTCGTTACTATTCCCCGGTATGGCTCGTTGTTTGAGTCAGGAAGCAACAAGCCGTTGGTCAGTATGCAACTGTGTTTTACATGTACATGTAAAGCAGTACGACATGCACATGTGGAGCAGTACGACATGTACATGTCGAGCAGTGAAACATGTACATGTAAAACAACGTTGCATACCGGAGAACAGGGCCGACGCATTAAAATGCGCTGTCCTGTAAAAGTGTTGACAGGTATTTTTCATCCCATCCTGCTTTCAGCC
>NZ_CAXSVC010000033.1:0-57934 GCF_964240755.1 Bacteroides sp. HPS0048
AAGCATTTAGGGCATCATTTAGAGGAGTAGTGGATATGAGCTTCTTCCTTTTTAGGCTAGCAAAGGTATATGCATGAAGGGAATTGACTAAACTTAATCCCCCAAGAATTACAACTGAGCCAGTCGATTCGACTTCCACATAGATTGTGCCACCATAAATGTCAGATGCCGGACGACCTTTGGGGTCCACATCACGATTGAACTTGACTCTCCAGTTCAATACATCAAACTCTCTTGAGTCCGAGAACTTAAATGACGCTTTAAATGCCATAGTCTCAAAGTTTTAAATTAAACAATAAATTGATTTTGAAATATCCGGTCAGAGGCGGTCTGTTGTTACCCTGTCTTTGTCCTTCAATTTCTGCGCCCAATATATGGCATTTTCTGAAAACTACAAAGAACTTTCGAGGATTTTTTCTTGTTTTTGTTGGAAACATGCTCACAAGCATAAAAAAACAACGGTCAAAAATAGCTGGATTATTTTTTTTGCCTTATATTTGCAATGTTCTCCTGCGCAATTTTTAAATCTTAATGATTATGGATACAGGAGTTGGTTTCATTAATCTTGATGATTCTGTAAAAATTGCGCTTAACATAGCACTTGCAGTGGCTCGTGAAAATGCGAACGAGTGTTATACTCCCTCGCATTTGTTGAAGGCTCTACTTCATAAGGATGTAGGGCTACGAGATTTTATAATAAGTATAGGTAAGGATTTAGGCTATCTGGAGGAGTGGGCGGACGTGTACATCGAGCAATGCCCGAAATCCACCCGGTTGTCCGAGATCAAGCCATCGGAGCAGATCGACTCCGTTTTCCGAGCCGCCGATGACGCACGAATCCAGTTCGGGCTGTTCGACATCAATCCCATCTGCGTGCTATTGGCACTGACAAAGCCCGGTGTCGCTTTTTCCAGTGACCAGCTCAGGTCTTTCCCCATTCTGGAAAAGGATATCCATTCCATATATATAGGAAACGGACAGCCGGTATGTTCTCCTGCCGCCACGGCGGATGCCTATGTTCCGGCCTCCGCCTCGTCCTCTTTTCTGGCAAAGTATTGCGTGGACCTTACCGCGGCTGCGGCAAACAGGCTGCATCCGGTCATCAACCGCGACCGTGAGAACCGTATGGTCATGGAGATACTGGGAAGCCGGAGCAAGTCCAATGTCCTGATAGTCGGCGATGCCGGTGTGGGAAAAACAGCACTGGTTTACGGGTTAGCCTGGGATATTGTCAACCATAAGGTGCCTTCGTTCCTGGCTGAAGCCCGTGTCTTCGAGTTAGACAACGCCTCCCTGATCGCCGGAGCCACCTATAAAGGAGAGATTGAGGACCGCCTGAAAAACATCCTGAAAGAATTGCGGAATATTGACAATGCCATCCTGTTTATTGACGAAATCCACGTACTGCTGGACAACCGGCAAGGAAATTCCGGTGCGGGAAATGTCTTGAAACCCGAACTGTCGCACGGCGACCTGACCGTCATCGGCGCCACCACCATTGACGAATACCGCAAGATCATTGAGCCGGACCATGCTTTCAGCCGCCGTTTCGAAACCGTGCAGATAAGCGAGCCGGACATAAAGTCCGCCATCCAGATGCTGCACTCCGTGCAGAAACAATATGTGGACTACCATCAGGTAAGGATCTGCGACGATGCCGTAGCCGAATGTGTACGTCTTGCCAAGCGGTACGTGAAAGACCGCCGTCTGCCGGACTCCGCCATCGGTCTGCTGGATATGACGCTTTCCGCCATCAAGATGGTCAATGAAACAGGGAAAAAGGACACGGAGGCTTTGCTGTCCAGATTGGATGAGATAGAAAAAGGAGAGAAAGAGAGCCATGAAAAGACGGAAGAGCTGAAAACGCTGCTTTTCCTGATGCACAACAAATTAAGCCCTATCCTTTTAGGTGTCATCCCTGACGAGGCGGATATCCATGAATTACAGGAGTATGAAGAACTCGCCGCTTATCTGCGAAACGCATTGAACGCCATCTTTCAATTTGCCGAAAAGAAAATAGAGGAGGTAGGCGTCTACGAGGTGGCCGCCGTTGTCGCCAGCAAGACAGGCATTCCTATCGGCAAGATACAATCACAGGAGAAAGAACGGCTACTCAATATGGAAGAGTATCTGCGGCGACGCGTCGTCGGACAGGATCAGGCTTTGAAAACGCTGACGGACGCCATCCTTGAATCCCGTAGCGGCATGAACAAACCGGGACAGCCCATCGGCTCCTTCTTCCTGTTGGGACCGACCGGTACCGGCAAGACCGAACTCGCCAAAGCACTGGCGGAAGCCCTGTTCAATGACGAGAAATCCATGATCCGCTTTGACATGTCCGAATTCAAGGAGGAACATTCCGCAGCCCTGCTTTACGGAGCACCTCCGGGATATGTGGGCTATGAGGAAGGCGGTATGTTAGTCAATAAAATACGCCAACAGCCATACGCCGTAGTCCTCTTTGACGAGATAGAGAAAGCGCATCCGTCCGTATATGACATTTTCCTGCAAATCATGGACGAGGGGAAGTTGCATGACCGTTTAGGCAAAGAGGGGGATTTCTCCAACTCCATCGTGCTGTTTACCTCCAACGTGGGCAGTGAATGGCTGACCAGGCAACTTGAATCCGGGAATGTTCCGCCCACCACCCAGATCATGGAGGTAATGGGACAGTATTTCCGTCCGGAGTTTCTGGCACGCCTGTCTGAAATCGTTCCGTTCTTCCCCATCCGTGAAGAGATACTCCTAAAAATATTCGATATACAGTTCAACGGAGTCAGAAAACTTCTGGACAAGCAGGGTATCGGCATCACCATCAGCGATGATGCCCGGAAAATGCTCGCCCACAAAGGCTTCACTCCCAAATACGGTGCCCGCCAAGTTGCCGGGGTCATCCGTAACTACCTGCGCAGACCGATTTCACGGCTTATCATCAACGAGGAGTTGGGCAAAGGAAAAAGTCTGGAGGTAGGTCTGGACGAACAGAATGAATTAACCTGGAATATTCACCAATAATCAAGTATCGTATGTTTGGATATACCGTATTCTTAAAGATAGGCAACCTGGCTGCCTCCTCACTGACCGACATGTACAAGGACAGCTACCAGCTCATCGGCTGCGAATTCGGATTTGCCCAAGGGATAGACATCAAAGGACAGGCACAGACCGAGGTAAAAGGCGGCACGTTCTATGTGACCTACCCTCATCTTCCCAACCGTGACATGATCCAGTGGATGCTGGATGCCCGTAAATACCAGAGCGGAGCCATCGTAGTTCATGACAACCAAGGCTCCACACTCGAAAAGATACTCTTTGAGCAAGCGACTTGTGTGGATATGGAAATCAGCTATATCCGGCAGGGCAAAAGCTATATTGCGACCAAACTGACCGTACAGGCACAGAAGCTGGCATTCGGTACAGAAGAATTTGAAAATCAGTGGGTGTTTTAAAAACAGCAGCGTTATGGGACTTTTTAATTTTCCGCAAGTGGACAGCAACGTGAATGTCATATTCAGCGTTGACGGCGACGAATATGCAGTGGAACAGTTCAAAATAGGTTTTCACCAGCCAGTAGATAACCTAAAGAACCAACCGGAAGGCGAAGTGCGAGGGGGACGAATCATGATAACCCTTTCGCAGACGGTGAAAAGCAACATCTACGGATGGGCTGTGAAACCGTGGGTGAAAAAGAACGGGGCAGTTCTGTTCAAGACCGGTACGTCCGGGGTGATATTTGAGGTGGCGTTTACGAATGCGTATTGTGCAAGGTTACATAGAAGTATCAGTTTTGGGCAGGGATTATCTACGACATTAACGATTTCTCCAGAAACATTAACAGTCCAAGGTGTTGATTTCGATAATAGATGGGTGTAATATGGGAAATTATAGAACAACATATATGGAATTAGATGACTTTAAGGTCTGCTGTATCCAAGGGTATCCTTATGAAGGATTTGTCATAGGGTGTGGGTATGCATATGTTGAAAACATTCCATTGGAGATGGCCATATTAGAAAATTCATCATATATATACAATCCAATAAAAGTTCAACAAATAGACACTTCTTTGTTGGCTATTATCAAGAGCCTTCATTTGACACCTGATGATATTCGTGATAAATTGGTTTCAGAAAAGGGAGATATGTACGTCTTAAATATACCGGAAGGTCCATTGACGATACCTAAAAAGGATTCTGAAATTATCATATCTACTGATGAATCCGATACTTATTTCAATATTAGAGTAGAAGTAAAGAGCAAGAATATAAATGGAAAATATGATTATGATTTTAATAACTATAATCATATTGATCGTTCATCAATAGAGTTAGTGAAACTTTTAGGAACTAAAGATACTAATATTTTACTTGACAATCTTATAGATTACTCAAAGGATATATATGGATATGTTGACATTTTTGCGGAAAGTTTGACAAAAACAGGAAAAACTAGAATTTCAAATAAAAATTTGAAACTGTATTTTGAAAAACAATCTGGATATGTCTTCTATGGTAATCAATATGTTAAGACCTATTCACTTTTTCGTATAGGGGAGAAAATAGGAAATGTAATAAAACCTATTGAATATGGATTAAATGCTCTTGAAATAGGGTACGCTTTGGTTAAAGATAAAGGATTCGGGGATAATACTCAAAATACAATTTTAAAAATTGGTGGTGGTATGGCTGGAGGGGCTGCTGGTTTATATTTAGGTACAAAAATAGGAATGTTTTTAGGAGCTACTGTTGCTGGACTATTTACTGCTGGTATTGGAATTGGTGCCGGTGCTGCTATTGGAGGTTTTATCGGAAGTACTATAGGAGGGTATTTGGGTGGTGAGTTGGGAGAAGATATTATTATCGACATTTCAAATTCTTTAATAATAAGATGAAAACATTGCTTAATCTATATTGGAATATAATGTTTTATTGTACATATACATTGTTGTTCTATCTTTTTAATAGATTGCTAAATCCAATATATTGGTTGCAAAACAAAAAAGTTAGATCACGACTTAATGAATATATTAACAATATTGTGTCATTTTTGAATAAACGAGAAGTAGATGAACGAGGTATAGACTCTGGGATTATTATATTTTCAACTTCTTATATTTGTGCCCATACACTTTGTTTTTTAAGTTTTTTATTTTGGCTTATTTATAAAACAACTAAGGTGAATGTTATTCAATTGGCATTCAATAATATGTTGGTATTAAGTATATTTTTTGTGATTATATGTATGGTTATGTATATTACAAACTATTTGTTTTTGTTTAAAAAAAGTAAGTACGAGCTTTTTTTTGTAAAGTTTAATACAGAAAAAAAACATACACTATATTATGGAATTTATTTATTCTCTTTGATAGTGCAATGTATATTGGTTTGGATTATGATTCGTTGTTAATAAAATTAAAGTTCATACAGGATAAGTAATAAGGACTCTGAATATCAATATCCTAAACTTTATTCTATATATCGTTAATATTTAAATAGATTATTATGAGACAATATAAAGTATTAGTGATTTATATCATAGCTAATGAGCAATTAGAAAAGTCATTTGAAGAAGAACTGGAGAAATACGGACTGGAACGGGTAGGAACGCAAGACATCTTCGCCCTCCCTTTGGAGGAATACCGGACGAAGGTGCAGGCTTTCAAAGCCTACCTGCGAGCCTACGTGCGCAAACATTTAGACACTCAGGACACGGTACTGTTTGTGGAATCACGCATGAACGAGGAACGGACCCTGACTGCCATGTTGCAAACCAATCTGACGAGTGAAGAAGAATAAAAAAGTATAAGGATATGAGTGTACAATCGTATATCAAGTTCTGGACAGCCGAACCCTCGGAGCATGAAGAAGTGCAGGCATACGATCTGCTGGGCTACGAGTATGACTTCCGGAAACAGACCACCTATAGCGGGCAAGTAACCGGAAAGACATACGGCGGCAAAATACGGGTGAGTATTGCCGGATTTCCAACGGAGGAACTCTTGGAATGGATGTTCAATTCAAGAATCCTGAAGGACGGAGAGGTGATGAACACTTCCGGCCTGCCCGGTACTCCCAAAGAGATCATCCGTTTCAAGGGAGCAAAATGCCTTGAGTTCAACGTACATTCAACAACCAAAGAGAGCCGTACCTCACTATTCATCCACTTCCGGGAAATGGAGACCGGCGATTCGTGTCACTTAAACTTATAATCATGAACTGGTTCACTTCATTGTTCAAAAACAAAAAATCCTCAATGCCGGATGACCGCTACGTGATGCGGCTGTCCGTCTGCCATGAGACATACAGCATTGAAGAGTTCGACCTGCAATTCAAGCGGAATACAGACCGTGACGGGTTGCCTGAAGGTGAGGCATACGGCGGATTCGTCACCTGTACCCTTACCGGTATGCCGGGTAACGAACTGTTGAGATGGGCCGCATACAGCGACTCCCGTGAGGACGGCGAAATACGAATCTACCAAAAGGACCAACCTGACCAACAGGCGACATTTGCCTTGCGCTTTGTGGAAGGGAACTGCATCCGCCTGCAACGCAAGGTTGACCGTATATCCCATTCCGGCAGCATCGTCCTTCTGTTTGCGGCAAGGACGATGAGATTTACGAACGAAGAATTTGAAAACGAATGGCACTGACAAGCATGGAAACAAAGTTTTGCAAATTGCCCCTGGATTTTGGCGCCTTGCTCAGCGAGGATGTGGAAAACAGCCGTCTCGTATCTTGTTCGGAAATCGAGTCCATCGACCAGTTTATCGAGCTGCTTATCAGCACGGCTCCCGGCGAACATGCCTTTGACAAGGAGTTCGGCTGTGAGATTTTTTTCCTCGACTTTGAGAGCATCGTTTCACACACCCGTTGGGAAGGGCAATTCTCGGAATACATCACCAAGGCGATCACCCAGCATGAGAAGCGGCTTACGGGTGTGAATGTCCGGGTCATCATTGATGACACCACCCGGCAGGACAATGTGTTCGACGCTCCCGCCGTAAAGAAACGTGTACAGGTATATGTATATGGAACCTTGGTGCATACCGGAGAAAAACGCTGTTTCTATTATGTGATTTATTTAGGACCCATTTCAACCCGATAAGAGGCGTATGAGTACAGAAAAATACAATAAAGAGCAAATCAGAAACCGTATGCTGAAATACGCCGCGGCTTTCTGGGGAATAAAAAAGGCGGAGAACTTCGACCCGGTTGTCAAGCTCCTGCTGGAAGCCTTGTCCAACGAGGTATATATGTTGGGAGAGGATTTTACCGCCATCGAGACCAGGCTGCTGGAAAAGACCGCCCGAATCCTTACTCCGGGCATACTGACCTCACCTTTTCCCGCACACGGCATCGTACACGCCTATCCCATAGAGCCATGCTATCAGATAACCAGGGAGTCAGGCATGTATTACGAGAGCGATTCCCTTACCCGAAAACTATCGACCGGAAGCGTGTCGTTTTATCCTGCCTGCGATACCCTTCTGCACAAAGCCGATGTGAAATATATGGTCTGCGACGACCTTCTCTACCGGATAGCCCCAACCTTGGAAAAGACCATGATTGCCCGTACGGAAACAAGGATGCCTCCACGTACCGTCTGGTTAGGGGTGGCGGTGGATGAATCCATTTCCGACCTTGAGGACTTTTCCTTCTATCTGGATTTCCCAAACCTCATGGAGAGCTATGAATATCTGCTCCTGCTCCCCTGTACGGAATGGTCCGTAGAGGGGAAGCCGGTTGTGATGGAACGAGGCATCCATGAAAGGACAACCATACCGGAAGAGCCGACCCGTGCCTTTTTCCAAAACTACGATGTGATGTCCGTCATAGACAGGGAAGTCATGGATATTTACAGCAAACATTTCTTGAAGGTATCGCAATCCTTTCCATTTGACAGTTCCTGGAAGAAAAACCTTCCGGACATCCTGCGCTCCTGCTTCAAAGAAGCCGTCCTTGAGAAAATGCAGGACAAGCTGGTCTGGGTGAAGATACAGTTTCCCGCCCATTTCACGCCGGAAGTCCTGGAAGAGCTGCATGCCGGCATCAATATCGTACCTGTCGAGAACAAGACACTGCATGAACAAACAACTCCCCTTGAGGACACCTTCAGGGTGGTGCCATTACGCACAGGCAACCATGAGTCCCTGCTGTCCGTACACAGCGTGAAAGACTCCGACGGGAAGACTTATCATGAACTTCTCTATCCCGAAAAGGATTCTACGGAAAGCAATGGAACCTACTCCATCCGCAAAGGCGGATGCGAACGTTTCGATTCCCGTTCCGCCAAGGAACTGCTCGGCTACCTGTCAGACCTGCTCGATGACGAGACCCATGCCTTCCATGCCGTTTCAAGCATCAAGCTACAGGCACTTACCACCCAGATGGAGCAACTGATGGCACAAATGAAGCAGACAGCCGACAGCATGAACGAGTCCAGGGAGACTCCCTATTATCTGATGATCGACCAGTTGTCCGGCAAGGGACAGATTACCGTCAAATACTGGACCACCAACTGCGAGGTGGGCAACCGGATACAGGCCGGTGTGAACCTGTCACCCAATGCCACCACTTATCTGGACTCGAAGACACTCGCGCTGGTCAGCACCACCTACGGTGGAAAACAAGCCCCCAAAAACAGGGAACAGATCGACATCTACAAATACGGTTTCATCTCGCACGGCCGAATCCTGACACAAAACGACATAGCCAGTTTCTGCAAGAAGGAACTCGGTGAGCTATTGGTGCGGACAGAAATCCGGAACGGAGTGGAGATCAGCCCGATGCCCCATGAAGGGCTGGTGCGTACCAAAGAGGTCCATCTGATTCTTGGAACGAAACTGGATGAGCCTTCGCAGGAAAAACAGATAAAAGACAACCTGCGTACCAAACTCTCGGCCTGTTCGCCGGACACATTCAACTACCGGATATTCATAGAATACAATAAAGCATAAATATCATACTTATGAACCCAGTTACCCAACATCTCATTTCATCGTACCTGCTGATGCCGCTGCTAACCGTGATTTTCGGAATCGCGGCCTATTTTATCGCACGCAAGAACAAACTGCTCAACAATAGAAAACTGATCGTATATCTGCTGTTGTGCGGCATGATTCTTGCCCTGCCCGCCCTGTGCGGGTTCATGGACTATAGCTTCATGCCCTATGTCTATATCCTGCTGGTTGTCCTGTACTGGACTGCCGGACATTATAACCGGTTCATCCTGCGCAAGGTATTCGCCTCGGGCAAGGAGATGCCATCATTCGGCATCCAATGCCTGCTGACGGTTACGGTCACGCTATTGGGAGCCGGACTGTTCTCCGTGGTCTTCAACCTCTGCAACGAACTCCAGTATGGAGTCTGGGCCTCCACCTGCCTGCTGCCTTTTGTATTCCCGCTCCTGTATACCCAAACGGTGAACAGCTATTTTGACATACCCATTGAAATCTATAAAGTCTGGAAGTATTCGGAGGAATATGACTCGGACACCCTGCGCATCAACCGCAAACGGAGCATCGTGATGGATGTGGAGATATTCCGCAAGGTGGATGATCCGGCATCGGAACGTATTACCGGCAAGGCATCCGAGGATGTCATCTTCGGACAATGGTTCCAGCGCATGATCGACGACTGCAACCTCAAATCGCCATCCTCTCCCATCGTGTACAAGAACGAGGGTGGCGCATATTACGAATGGGTATTCTATACCAAACCCTCCTTTTTCAAAAGGCGGTTCTATATAGACCCGGACCTCACGCTTGCCGACAACAGGCTGAAACAGCACGATGTAATCATTGCCAAGCGTGTGGCGAACGAACTTGTAAAGTATAATGAATTTTAAATAGAGACGTCATGATAGGAAAACAGAGCCAAAAGAAAAAATACCCGCTGGTAAACTGGGCGGACGGAATGCCTGTCAACAAAGGGCATTTCACGCAACAGGAAGACCACTTTACGGACCGGTTGTGCGAATACCAGTCATTTTATCTGAACCGCAACACCTACGGACTCCTGCCGTTCAGAAAAGGAGAATCCGTTTCCGGTGATTTCAGCATTACGGAACTTGTTACCGGCACTTTGGAAGTCCGTCTGAAACGTTGCCATGCCCTTACGGCCGGAGGCTACCTGATAGATTACGATGCCGGTGACGATGACGAGCTGACCGCCAGTTTTCATATTTCCATGGATGAAACGGAAGAAAAGGACCGACGCTGGGATGTCATACTGATGGCAGACCCTTTCGAGCATCTGCCATCGGGCATTCCGGACGAGAAAGAGATAAGCCCCCGCCAGCCCAATGCCCTGCCCAAATACGCATTGAGCGTGTTACCGACCGGACAGACAGACGGAAGCGAGTTAGGAAGACACTTCCTGCTGATCGGCCGCCTGCGTAAGAACGGGAACCGTTGCGAGGTGGACGGAAACTTCATCCCTCCATGCACGAGCATGTCCAGTCATCCGGACCTGAAAGGCTATTATACCAAATTCGGCCAGCTTGTCGATTCCATCGAGAAAGCCTCGTTTGACATCCTTGCCAAGGTGGAGAATGCGGAGAAACAAACCGACCTTGCCACCAACATCGGTATGCTGTGCCGCCATGTCATGCTGTTCATATCCGACATCTATTTCTCTTTCCGCAATGAGGGGCAGTATTACTCGCCGCTGCGCTTTTTGAACGTGTTCTCCACGTTGGCGCATCATCTGTATGTATGCCTGAGTTTTATGGACAAGGAAGAGAAAGAGGACTTGCTGAAATATTTCAACGAGTGGAACGGCATCACCCCAGGCGCTTACGAAGGTCTGCTGAGGGAAAACAGCGGTCTGCTGTACAACCACCACAATATCCGCCAGCTGATGGTTACGGCAGAACGTTTCCTATACCTGTTCAATGACCTGTGGACCACTCTCAGCCGTCTGGAGTATATCGGAAAGCACAAAGAGAACATCGTGGTCGCCGAACGTTCCAGACAACCGAAAGAGTCCAGCGAATCACGCTGGAACATCTTGGATTAATCCCTCATAAACGAACAGCCATGACAGAAGAAACAGATAAAATCGTATGTTTTGACGAACATCCCCATTCGTTCAACCTGCCGGATACGGACTTCAAGGCGGAAGTGGTTGCCAGCGGGCTGAAAGAAGCCGGATATGACGCGGAACGTACCCTCATTTCCAGAAAGGGGGATATACGGCGCGGATTCTCGAAAGACATTCATGACATCCACTCTGAATATTCCCATTACGACCTGACGGACTACCTGTATCTTTATGTGAACAGGCGGAGTCTTTATGACGCACTGCCCGAAGGCATATTCCACAAGAACCTTTACCAGTCCGAAAAGATATCGAAGGAGCAGGTGCTGGATGAAATCCGTGTCCACCGGGAGGAGGAGTTCTTCGCCCGCCGTTTCTTCAAGCCTTTTGAAATCTCCCTGGACCATATGCTGGTCACTTTCCAAAACAAGGAACGCCGCATAGACGAGATGAACGTGCATCCGGATTTCGTGAGTATCTTTTCCGGACAATGGCCCGTGCTGGAACTGCTGCCAACCCATTTGGCGGTCATGCTTGTCCATATGCTTGCCTATATGGAGCAGATTACGGCCAGTCCCTCCAAGATCGGCGAGTGCATGACCATCCTGACGGGTGTGCCCGTCCATCTCAGGAAAGGAGACAAGTGCGTAGTGGAAGCGGATACCGGCCTTATTCCCAAATTGGGAAGCTGTATCCTGGGAGACAATATGGTTCTGGGAAACAGTTTTGCCGACGGTACTTTCCGGATGCTGATGGAAATCGGCCCCCTGCCCGCCCGGCGGATGGAAAGTTTCTTCCCCGGTGCCATCGACAGCCAAATATTGAATGCGCTGGCGGAGCTGTTCCTCCCTTCGGACAAGGAGATACAGATCCGCTACATCATCCAACAGGAAGATGCCCGGTTCAGACTGGGGACCCCAGACGAACAAGGCGCCTATCTGGGCATCAGCACTTATTTATAAACACAAAAATTATTCTATATGAAACCGAAAAACAACACAGAAGTAAGGAAAGCCTATTTGAGGTTCGCAGGCTATCTGACGTGCTGCATCATCCTTGCGGTAACCATCTTTGCCTGTTTCCTGAAGACCTCCGGCATAGAAGTAAAGCGGATTACGGAACAGGCACTGGAGTATGACCACATCTATGCCAAGGAGCTGTCCCTGTCGAACAGCGTGGATTCCGTCTACCAGTACATGAAACTGATGAACACTTCCCCCCAGATCAACGACATGCTCCTGCAAAGCGTTGTCAGTACACGCAAGATGAACCTGCTCAAATATGTCCAGGGCATGGATGCCAAGGATTGCAGGCTCTACAGGCAACTTTTGGGAAACATCAACATCTTCCTCGGAGTAAAGGACTCCATCCGTCTGCTGAATATCCAGGAAGAGATGGTGAAGAAAGACCTGATGCAATGTATTCAGGATAACTGGAAGACACGGCGTAACCTGAATGTCGGTCCCAACAACAATCATAAATAAAACTGTAAATTTATGGATAACAACAGAAAGACAATGAACAAACGGGAAATCTTCATGGGGCATGCCTATGTATTCCTGTTCTTTTTCCTGACGACCGTAGCGTGTTGTCTGGCGATATTCATGTGGAATTCGGATTTTAAGATATTTGAACAGAAAGAGTTCGTGAAAATCAAAATGAACCGCATTAAGGAATTCCAACAGGAGCAGGCGGAATGCCAGCTTCCGACAGACTCCCTGTTCCGTAAGATCGAGGCGTTTGAACCGGGCGTTTATGCCCAATATGAGGAGGACGATATCCATTATCTGATAAACAACTTGCGGAACACATACGAAAGAAACAACTGGGACAAGCGTTACAAGCTGTTCATGCATATTGCCGACTTTTATGCCATGTGGCTGTCCGACAAGAAACAGCTATGGAGCATCGAACAAAACATAAGCCTGTTCAAAGCCAATCTGGAAGAGTGCGAGATCGGCTTGCGGAAAAAAGAGGAAGACCTGCGCTCTGGCACTAAAAATGGAAAATGACATGGGAAAAATCTATACCAGAAAGATTCTGTTCGTAATCGCAGCCATGCTGCTATGCGTTCTTGTCGCCATACTGATCCGGCTGTTCTTTTCCAACCGTACCATACGGATGACACTGACCCCCATAGAGGTGGAAACCGGAGAAGCCGTCCATTACGCGGACAGCACCCGCAACGCACGTTCCTGGCTTTGGGAGTTCGGCAACGGGGACATATCACACGAACGAAGCGGAGAATATGTGTTCAAGGAACCCGGACGCTACCAAGTACGCCTTCAGGTGGACGGAGGACTGGAAAGGAAACAGATCATCACAGTACACAAGAGCCGGGATGATTACGGAAGCGACGAACTTGTCAGGATGAAAGCACCTGCAACCGCCTTCCAAGGAGAAATCGTATCTTTCAAAGGATACGGTCCGTCGAAAGAATGGCGCTGGCAGTTCGGAGAGTCCGGAATTGTCGATTCGCGGGAGCAGAACCCGCTCTACGCCTATACAGAACCCGGCATATACGAGGTTCTGCTGACTACGGAGAATACCCAATATCCGGTCAGGCACACCATTGAAATCCTTCCCCAATATACGGAGAACGACTCGACGGACGTGCTTGTCATTATCGGTAATGACATCCGTGAACACTTGCAGGCCATCGTGGACGGCAAGCCGTTCAATACCCATTACAATTATATCCTGAAAAAATACCTTTGCGGAAATCCGGACATAGCGGTAACTGTCAACAACAGCAAGAAGAATGATTTCTATTCCTATTGCCAAGGACTGAAAATCATAGCACGCAGGAAAACCCTTATAGACGAGGTGTTCGTCGATATGGGAGACAACCTGAACAACGAATGTGTGATGCAGTTGATGGTAACCCAGCACGAACGCTTTTCCGAATCAAAAAAATAGAATGAGGCATGAAAAAGAACTATATATCGGCACTTGTTAAAGGAGGATGGATTTGCGGATGTATCGCCTGTATGATATCCTGCGGACCTGTACACCGTTTTACCCGGATAAAGAATGTCCCCCGTGAGTATATGCGGAACTATTCCGTGGAAGGAGTGAAGGTTCCACGCAGCCAGACACTGTTCAGGCATACCCCGTGGATCGTTTTTGCCCGTGAAGCCGGAACGACCTATCTGAGTCCGAGCGGAAAGAACGAGATGCAGGCGGTGGAATATATGGACGCGTTTTTAGTCATCAAACGAAAAGGTGACTGGCTCCGGCTGATCCGGTACGACCCCGCCATCCTGAAAAACGGGAGGCTGAAAGAGTGGAAGCAGGCCAGGTATTGCGGGTGGATCAACCAGAACGACCTGTTGCTGACCCGGAGCGGCTTTACCGATGTTGTTACAGGATTCAAGAACAAGCAGGTGGTCATGCTGACCGACACCCTGGCGTTTGCCGATCCCGATACCTATTTTTCCAACGATTCCGTAAAGCTGTTTAAAAATCCCGACCTGACGCAAGAAGCGGGCAAAATCCCATTCTACGGTATCGTGTATCCTTATCAAACAGTTGCGGACAAAGGATGTGTCCTCGTGGCGAACAAACCGCAACTTGATGCAGACAGTATCGGGCAGACCGCCATCGGATGGATGGACGGGAGGTTGCTGACCGCTCCCGAACAGCAGCTCCATATAGACATAGCCTCGCTGCCGGACAGCACGCTTGTTTTCAAAGACCGGGAACGGAAGGACACCTTACATCTGTCATCCGATGAGATGCGACAAAAACTGCAATTCGCCGATAACCAACCCACCATCCGGTACAGCCCGGTGTTGTCCTACCGGCACAATGATACGGCGTTCTGTTTCAGAACGCATGTGCCGATGCCGGTCATAGACAAACGGGAGAGCTATGTGCTGAACGTCAACGGGCATCCGATATATTACGGCACATTCAAACACAAGATTGAGGAGGACCTGCGAAAAATAAATCTCATGTTCGTCCTTGAAGGGAAAGAGAGCACCATCCAGCGGTTTCCTGCCGTGGTGAATGCCATCCAGGGATTACAGTCGCAACTGGCAAATGACGAGAGCTTTTCTTTCAAGTTCGGCGCCGTGCTTACCTTCAACGAACCGGACAACCGGGAGGACCCTATCTGCAAGCTGACTCCCGACTACATGGAATTGCTTGACTTCCTTTCCGCCAAGGCACGCAATGCCGGGCAACTGAAACCCACATACGGGCGGTTCGGCAGCTGGTCCGGCCTTCAAATCGGGGTGGAACAATTCAACAAATGTCCGGATGAGACCAATATTCTGGTTGTTATCGGAGACAAAGGATTCAACAGCGAGTGGGCGGACTCCACCTTGGTGAACAAATTGGTAAAGAACAACTGCCGTCTGCTTGGTTTCCAGTTCTATGGAGGAGAGCCGGACAACTTCAACAACTTCGTGCTGCAAATCGGGAACATGATAGACTGCTCGGCACCACGCATCAGCCGGAAGAAACGGGAGCTGATTGTATATCCCGAGCAAATCAGGAATGAAAGCGAATACGCGGAGGTGAACCATAATATCTATTGCCTGGATTTTCCCAACCGGAGCATGACGCAGGGATGGCTGGTGTTTCCGCAAAAAAACGAATCGCTGGAATTGGAAGGACTGACCGCCGCCGTGGACTCCATGCTGCTGCAAGTGAAGTTTGACAATACCCTGTTGAGCAACAGCCTGGCAAGGGCATTCGATGAAGTGGGTACACACCGATATAGGACGGACTCGACAATGACAGATTATTACCATATCCGCCAGTCGGATGTGCAACCCATACTGTCCGTACTTCCGGGTATCGAACCCGCCTGGAGCCTGCCTGCGCAACCTGTCGCATTGCCGGACTCGTTGTCCTCCACACTGAACTATTACCTACTTGCCAATGAAGAGGAGTTCAAACGGTTGAGAAAATATGTGGAAGCACCCGCCAAACTGATTGTGGACTACAAATACGAGGCGGTCAAAAAGAAAAAGTGGGCGAAAGCGGATATTTGCGACTGTCCGGACGACTATCTACAGACAGACACCGAAGAATCGACCGTGCGCATCAAGACGGACAGCTTGAACGTGCCGGAATATGCCTCAACCCGACATGTAAGAAGAAAACTGGTCAGACATTTCCTTTCAGAGCGCAACAGGGACAGGTATTGCAGGGTGGGGAGAAAGACTTTCCTGAGAATGCCCCTGTCAGAGGTATTGCAAAGGTTTACCTCCTGTCCGGCAGACTATCCTTTCTTTGAGGTTTACCGTGTCAAGGACTTGCGGAAAAAGAAAATGATTACGGATGTGGAACTGGACATGCTGATTGAATATTTCAAGGAAAAGAAAGAATTGCTGGATGAGGCTGCCGGCAAGTCGTTCCAATCCAACGGGCAGACGTACTACTGGATCAGCCGTGATTTATTACCTTAGTCATTCACCTGAAACTGTATTATCATGATTTATGAAACTATTCTGAAAATAAGAGGAAGGGAGGTGCCGATACTCTATTATAACTATCGATGCCACGTCCGGCACTATGATGACCCGAATCTGAGAAAAATCATGCAACTCCACATCCAGGTCTGCGAGGAAATCGGCAATAGGGAATGTCTGCCGGTCGAGGGAGATCTGATCACGCTCGCGTTTGAATGCAAGGGCGACGAACAGTTCTTCTATGACTGGCTGAACGAAGGAGCCATGCACAACGGGGAGATCCATTTCATCTACAACGAAGTAGAGATTGCGGACATTTTCCGGTTTTGGGACTGCTTCTGTGTGAAAATAGAGGAGTATATGAGTGCTGGAGACTCTCCGATGATGATGGTGCTGTATCTGTCACCGGGGATTATCAAAAGGAATAATCTGGAGGTTAGGGAGAAGGTGTGGAAAGAGAGCGCCCCCGCAGTCCAAAGTAGTGCAGAAAATTTTGTCAAAAACGAAATAGAAAAGAATGAAGTTTTTCAAGAGAATACTAACTTTACAGCAAATTCTTCTTTAAAAATATCAGATGCAGAACTGGCTGTTGTCAATGCCCAAGTGAAGCAGATGAAACAAATATTAGAAAAAGAGGAAGAACGGTTTAAATTTTTGTTGCAAAGTGGTAACAAAGACGAACCGAGCAATAAGCAAAAGGGTAATTATGGAGAGATGAAATCCTGCCTTAATTTGTTGACTAGTGAGAGTTTAAAGAAAGGTGTAAATGGCAGACGATATAATTTGAAGAGAATCGGTGATGATGCACCTAACAGCTTGGATTCTAAAATTAGGAAAGGCATCGATGGAATTTATGAGAATTTGACACCATTGCCTAAATTTGTTATTGATGAAACTAAGTATGAAACCTCAATGCTTAGTCAAACCCAAAAAGGTCCTCAGATGGGAATAATATGGATTAAAGATAAAATTCTTAGATTAGAAAAAAAAGGAATTATATCTATAGAATTATCAAGAAAAATTAGGCGTGCACTAGATAATGAAGAGGTGGATAGGATTGTTTCTCGTATTTTTGAAAATGGTAAAGTTGTAACTAAAAAAATTAGAGTTCAAGGAAATGAGTCTATTAAATCAAAAACTTCTGATTTCATTTCTGAGATTTGGCCATAATAACTATAATATTAAATGTATATGGAAATAAGAGACAAACTTTTTACAGAAGAACAATATTTATCACAACTAAAGTTGTATAATGAAGAAATTTTATATTATGAGCAACTGCATCGTTCTGGTAAACATATCGGATATGATTCTTTGTTCAATTTTAGACTTCGTTCTTTGTTAGTGCAGTTTTCTGTAGGAAAGAACCTTGAAGATTTGAAAGGTAATTATATGGAAATTATTAGAATCATGCCACGTTTTTGGACTGAAAAAGGATTTTATATTGAAATGTTATGGATGTTATCAATTGGTATCATGTTGGAATATGATGATAATACTATGCAAAAATTAGTCCAATTGATAAAAGATAATGATGTAAAAGATTATATCTATGATACTTTAATTAGATATAGATTTCCTGATTGGACACAAACAACTGGCACTGTTTTATATCCGTTACCCTATCAAGCGGTTATTGCTGTAACAGAATTAGCTAAACAAGATAAAATAGAAGCAGTGAAACGTTTGGAAAAATATCTCAAAAAAGAATGGTATCGAGGACATTCAGATTTATCTTGGTATAATGATCACAAATACGGAATTAACCATGATGGATATTGGTGCTTTGAAAGTGGTGCTTTGGTTAAAGTATTGGGGCTTGATGATAGTATTTTGAAAGGACATCCATATTATCCATACGATATGGTTCATTGGGCAGATGGTCAAAAGTAAGTAACAACTAAAAACAAGACTGATATGAGTTATTATGTTCATGCTTATTTGGTAGATGCAAATAAAGTAAAAGCCGTTTACGGTTCGCATGATATGGATTTGTTGAACCAATTGTCTTCTTCGCTGAAGGAGAAGTTAGACGGCTTAAATAATTACTTTGAAAGTGAAATAAGTCCGTCAGAAGATGCTTACAGTGTACTTGCTGACATTGTAAACGGAGAGAAACGTTCTCCCCACATGGCATTCATGTATGGATATGTATATGAAAAAGTCTGTGAATATTATGGACGAATCATCTATAATGCCGAGAACTTGTGGCAACTGGACGAACAGAGTAGCTTCATACCTATTCCACTCAGTGATGATTTTCCTTATATCATAAGCATTCCGATGTCAGAATTGGAAATCAAGAAACAGCAATATACTGCATTGGAAGCAGGAAACGGCATTGGTGATTATGATTATGAAGAAGAAATGGATGATTTGAATTTTATTTTTGATGAAGCCATTGAAGCCCGGAAAGATTTGATAATTACTGTTTATTGAAAAATGTATGAATGATTTTCAAACATCCAACCTGTTTAGTCTATCCGTTGTATTTTTTCTGACTATTGATCGTAATTATGATTATGCAATGGACTATATGGAAAACGTAGCCCGGAACTTCACGAAGAAGTATCCCAGCTACCTTATCCATAAGAAAAGCGAAGACAAGATAAAAGCCTTTCTGACCGATATGGTCAAGACCAAAGTGGAAACCTTTGCCAATGCAGAGGCAAAGAATGTGGCAGTAACTGAAGTGCGCGAAATAGCAGACCTGATAGCGGAATATGAAGGTGCAGAAAGTTCTTCATCTTTTGGAACCCATCCTACAGATGCCCCCTCTTTAGGAAACACCGGAATGGAGCTTGCCATGAGCATGGATAACGGAGCATCGGACATCCGTCCCATCAATGTCGCCAAGCCCGCAGGCGCATCGGGGAAACCCAAGATAATGAAACGCAGTGTCATCCGCGTAACCGTGGAGCTGGAAGTGCTGATGGAAACCAAACAATACCTGCATTTCTTACAGGAACTGCCGGAACTGTTCAGTCTGCATGAGTTCTCGAACCTACGTTGCAGAGTAACATGGAAACAGAAACGGGTGAGCTATCAGGAATCTCCATTTCCTATTGAAGTAAAGGTTGTGGAAGACCGTAAATACCAACGCTGGTTTGTAACCTTTACGGTATTGATGGTGCTGTGCTTTATCGGGATAATCACTTTGTTCTTTTCCATTCCGAACCTGTACAAGCAGGACATCCACTTCCTGCGGAATGATACGATTCATCAGGAGTTCTCCATCTCCAACAGCCGCATTGACTTGAAGGATGTAAGCCTGACGAATCATGGCGGGAAAGACACACTTGTCATCAAGGATAAAAAGATAATCATAGCCAAATAAAAAGCAATGGAAAATTCGATTCAGATACAAGGGATAAGAAACATGCTATCCCATAGCGGATGCCCGGAAGACCTGCTGGAGAGCTACCTGCAATTCCTACAAACCGGAGGCCAACAGGTGCAGATTGTCAGAGGAGAAGTCTTTATGATGTTTGAAAAGGAGGCGCAATACCGCAAGAGAAGGAATGAGGAGATGAAAGGAACCGTAACCTTCTGCAAAAATGACGGAGATAATGTCGGGGAATACAATACAGGAGTGTTTATCGGGATGGAGTTTATCCAATGCTGCTTCAACCATGGGATTCCTGCACGGGTGTTGGATGTGTGGAGGGAACGTGGAGAGGTTGTGGAGGTTGTTGTGAAATTTAGATGATAACATTGTAAATGTTAATATGGGAAAAGGTGACAGTAGAACAAAGAAAGGAAAGCGATTTATGCGTTCTCCACGGAAGTATTCTCAAAAAAAACAATTAAATACTGGAAAGATGGAAAATAAGAGTGAATATGGTATATATGAAGAGTTCTTAAAGAATTTTGATTCTGTAAATTATAAGAATAAGGACTCATCTACAATTAATAATGAATTTCAAAAAGTAATAAGTGAACTTTGTGAAAAAGATATGATTAATGTTGCTTTGCAAGCAGAATTAGATCGACAAGTTTTTTTAATAAGAAAGTCTTTTGAGTTTCAAGATGATGAAACAAAGGGGACAATTAAAGGATTATCGTGGCAAATGGCAGGAACACAAGATATGGCAAATGGAAACAAAATACCTTTTTATTGGCCTGATGTTAGAAATCTTACTAAAGAAAATTTCGAGTTCTTTGAGCAGCGTTATAAAAAAACGAATAATCTCTATGCAAAAACCGAATATGGTTTGATGGTATATTTCGGACAAAAAACAGACTGGTCGAAAAATAACAGTTTCAAGCTTCAGTTATGCAACGAATTAATCTCCTTAGCTCAAGAATATTATGGTGAAGCTCAAAAAGGAGAATATTTCAAATTGGGATATGTTCTTAATCGTTTGGAATTGGCTTTACAAATTGCAATAAATAGTAAGTTTGAAGATTGTCAAAAGGCAATCATTGAACAAGTTTTTGATATACAGCAACATTGGAGTGTAAATGATAACACAAAACATGTTCCTTTAAATTATTCAAGGTTCATGTTAGAGCATTATAGCATTTGTAAAAAATACATAGACTTTGAAAAAGTTATAGAGCGTAATAAATATGCTATCAGCTTGATAGAAAAAGATAATCTTTATATGGCCGCAGATGCTATTGAATTTACGGATAAGTTAAAACAAAAAATAAATCTTTCAATAGAAGATTCTTTAAAACAGAGAGCTGAGGTATATGAACAGATTGCCAAAAGCAGGCAGGAAGATATAGCTTCAATGCATTTTATAAAATTAGCTTTGGATATTTATCTTAAAATAAAGGACAATGGAAAAATAAAAGAGATGGAAGAGTTATACTCTGAAAAGAGAAATACTTTCCAATTGACAGAAACTTCCATTCCAATTCCAGATGATTATATAAAGGCAATTGACAAAGCTGTAAAACAGACTATAGAGACTTGTTCTGTAGATGAATTGTTAGATCAATTTGCAGAGACTCCTTGGTATGAAACAGACGATTCTATCCAAACTTTATCTGATGCAACGGATAATGGACTTATAGATATCCTTCCTTTGTCAAGTATAGACAGATATGGCAACACCGTTAAAACATATACACCGGCAGAAGGGAAATTTTGGTCTACATATAGTTTCTTTTTCAAAATTGGTACATTAAAAATGCTTAAATTATTTATGGCAGCCATTGACTCTCAAAAGTTATCATACGATTCAGTTTTAAACTATTTGGAAAAAACATGGTTAAATGAACCTATTGAGAGAAACTATAATGGTAAAAAGGTTTGTGTTGTTCCTTTAGATACTGTTAAACCTGGATTAAAGAGAATCTTTGATGAACTTAAACAAGCTGAAGGAAGTTATATCCCTGATTATGTCACTATTATAGATAGCTTAACACTTAAGATTGAAGGTCTTTTGAGATTTTTTATTGAGAAACTTAAAATACCCACTTTTGCTAAGAGACGTTCAAAAGATGGAGATGTCATAATGGAAAAACTTTTTGATGATATTATTGCAGATCTTAAGGGAACTCCAGAGAGCCCTTCTAGTTTTGTCAAAGATCATCTTACCATGCTCAAATATGTAATGTCAGAGAAAATAGGCTGGAATTTGAGAAATGAGGTAGCACATTCTTTACTTCAAATCGAAGATTATTCGTTAGACAAAGTTGTTGTCTTGTTCTGCTTAATTCTTAAATTGAGCAAATATGTGTTTATAGAACAACGTGAAAGTTAAAATCGAAAAAGGAATAAAGTGCAATTTATTAATACGGATTAACTGATTTAATATTTTGATTATGGACGATGATTTAAGAAAAGAAATATCAGATTTTTTCTTGACAGATAGTTCTGGCTATTTAGCACGATATAGGGCTTTAATAAATGTGTTTACAAATATAAGTACACGTAGTAAAATATTGGTGGATTTATTATTTTCTTTTGAGTGCAGTTTGAAATCTTTGATTTTTTTGAGAAGTGACTCTGATGAAAAATCAACGTATAAAATTATTCGGACTCACAATTTAAGCAATCTCTTGTCAAAAGTTGACACGGCGAATTTTCAAGATATTGCCAATTTTATCCTTGATGAAAAGTTGGATGATATATCCGTGGGGGTTCGTTATACTCTTGAAGCCAATGTTAAATTCAGAGAGAACGGCTTATTGGGGAGTAAATATTATGAGACAATAGCGTCGTATCATTGGATAGATAAAGTTTATCAAGAGGCTAAGAAATTGAATGAGTTTGTACGTAACGAAAGCATTTCTATGTTTGGACTTATAACCATAATTAATATTCAAGATATTGATATTAATAAATTGATTGATCGAGAAAATCGCATCAGGAATATTAATAAACCTTAGAAATATCCTAATATCATTGTCATAAAGGAAGGTATACTAACATCTGAAAAGAAGAACAACAGTACTTAAAGGAGAATAATCTTTTCAGATGTTATGTTTATTTTGAATTAGACAGATTTTACTTGTGTGAGGTATCATCTTTTAACCCCAACCGTTCACATAACTCCGGATCATTTTTGATTCGGTTCATTTCCTCATTAATGATTGCCTGAGCATCCAATTTAATCTGGTCGTAGTTGCGCTGTATCTGCTGCATCATGATATCGTTTTCATCCTTGTCCTTAAATTCATTGATGACAGGGATTTTCCGGTAAGCCTTTTCCTCCGTGCCGACTTTGGCATGGTCCACAATGATTTCAGCATGGAATATTTTCTGGTCTATCTTTTCGCCAAAATTGTCGGAAACGGCTCCGACAAATGTACCCTGGGACAGGTTGGCAATCTTGGAAGCCGGGATGAGCGAGTCAAGTTGTGTGCTAATGGAGGTGGATACATCCTGGCGGTTGATGGAGACAGACTGCCGCTGCTGGAGCACTTTGCCGAAACGTTCGGAAAGCGTCTTCGCGGTTTCTCCAACCACCTGACCGCTGAAAATATTGCCTACCGTGTTTTGGATGACCTTCGACTCTTTTTCACCGTAATCGCGGTTCAACTGGCTAAAATCCTGAAAGCCGAGACAGACCGCCACCTTGTTGCTTCGGGCGGTAGCGATGAGGTTGTCCAATCCACGGAAATAGATGGTCGGCAGCTCGTCAATGATGACAGTGCTCTTAAGCTGTCCTTTCTTGTTGATGAGTTTGACGATGCGGGAATTGTATAGTCCAAGTGCCGCCGAGTAGATGTTCTGCCTGTCCGGATTGTTACCCACGCAAAGCAGCTTGGGCTCTTTCGGGTTGTTTATGTCTAACGAAAAATCATTACCTGTCATCACCCAATACAACTGTGGGGAAATCATGCGCGTAAGGGGAATTTTTGCCGAAGCGATCTGGCCCTGGAGCTGGTCCTGGGCGCCCCCTTTCCAGGCATCCATGAAGGGGGAAAGGTAGTTTTCCAGCTCCGGATACGAGGTCAGGATGGTAAACAAATCCGAATAAGGCTTGTTAAGCAGTTCCACCGCATGCGGAAAGGAACAATAAATACCGTTTTTGTAAATTTTTAGGTACCAGATGATTGCGGCAAGCAGAATGATGGGTGACTCCACAAAGAAATCCCCCTGCTTTTCAATCCAGGTGCGATTGAGGTTGAGCATTATCGTATAACTCGCCTCATACGCATCGGAGATATCCGTCATGAATTTCGGATTGATGGGATTGCAGCGGTGTGACCTGCGCGGATCGTCGAAATTGATGACATAGAACCGGGGCTTGACCTTGTACTTGTCCATGTTGTTCAACAACGTATTGTAAGCGATGGTGGAGAGGTCGTCGAACTTGTAATCGTAGATATAACAACTGTATCCTTTGGAAATCATCTGGCGTATGTAATTGTTTACCACGGCATACGACTTGCCCGATCCGGGCGTGCCAAGCACGATGGTGGCACGAAAGGGATTTACCACGTTGATCCATCCGTCATGCTGTTTTCCCTGAAAGCGGAAGCTGGTGGGCAGGTTGACGGAATACTCGTTCTCCAACAACCGGGTTTCCTGCTGGAAGGATTCATTTTCGATATTGAACACATCACCCATCAGGTTATGCCTGTAAAGCCGGCTCATCCACAATCCCGCCATCAGTAGACCGAGGTAACCTGCGGTAAGTGTTACAACGTACAGTATGGTGCTTATCATGTGCGGCAGGGACAGGTCAAGCAGCCACCAGTTCAGAAAAAACAGCACGCATCCGGCTACCAGTGCCGCGTAGATTTTGGGCCAGGTAATTTTTTCACCTTTAACTCCATGTGTTCCTAGGCAGGATATTGCCAGTAAAGTCACTGCCAACAGCTTGGTCCAGAGAATACAGTTGAAAATACCCGTCGTATTGTTGAAGTTTACCAGAATCTTGTCTATGACCGCAAGATTCAGATGCCATGCGGTCATGCTCGGATAGCAGTACACATAGACGTGCACCACCAAAAGAAAAATACTCACAGCCCTGCCGAATTCCATTATCTTAGCGAGGGCCCTCAAATCGTCTTCCTGTTGCATAAGGATTGTATATAAATGGGTTGATACTTGTTTTGTCTAAATGCCACGCTTGCGTCCGGCCTTCTTCTTTTTCTTCATGCGGCGTGCAAAGGCTTCCTCCTCGTAATCCCGCGGATTGGTTTCCATAGAAAGAATGCCTGCCGCCAGTTCGAGCGTGCTAGAGGATTCGTGACGGTGATGCTGCCAAAGCTCTGTAGCGGAATGTCCACCCCGTTCCTTTTCGGGTATGTTTTCCAGCCATTTGAAATAGTCGTTGAACACATTGGCGGAAAACTCCTTGCCCATGCGTGAGCCGTTGAACACCTCCCGACGGTTGTGGTCAATAAAGGTGACACCATAGATACGTCCCCGCTCATTCTCGCGGAAAACCACATCAATACGCCTTTGCCCGAGCAGTTCCACAAACCGTTTCCGTGAATCCGCCTGCCGCAAGGCACGAACGATGTCCGCCTGTATGGACGGTGCCCATTTCCCGTCCTTGAGGTCTTTCAGGTTCATCAGCATCCGCTTTTCCAACTGTTCATTTCCGAAGCGTTTCCCAAATCGGGAGCTCTTGAACGGCGGGCTGACCACCTTGCCTGTATCATCCGTGGCCGAATAGACAATACCGGTATATGGTGTACCGTTGTATTCTCCCCTGACCTGTTTCGCCTCGATGTTGAGCGTGGAAAGCAGCGCATTGTATTCCCCGAAGGTTTGGAAACGGTAGCTTTCCAATACGGCTTTAAGGGTATTGCCTACCTGATGGCGGACATCCCCCAAGGAAGCGTCCACCTTCCTCAGCTCCGCTTTCGGATTCCGCCTTTCCGTGTCCGCCCCGTTGCGCAGGCCGAAATCCGCTTCCAGTTCCCGGCAGGCGGTCATGGAACGGCGGTACTCGTAGGCATCGCTGATCTTTTTCCCCTGTCCGTCCACACAGACACTGACGATATGGATGTGTGCATTGTGGGTATCGGCATGTTTGTAGACAATGTATGGCTGGTCGCCATACCCCATCTTTTCCATATATCTTGCCGCCAGTTCTTCCAGCTGTGTGTGGCTCAGACGGTCTTCCGGTGCCGGGGAAAGGGAGATATGCAGGACGGGCTTCTCCGTGTTGCGGTTTGCCAGCAGGTAGTTCTCGAAAGAGAGCAACGCCAGGCGTATGTCCTCGCTTGGCAATCCAAGCCTGTCGGAAATCATACGGCTGCCCGAAAGAATCTCGGCGGTACCCGCCGCCACCTTGTCGTGGTTGTAGGCGAGTGCCCCGTAAAGGTTCATGCCATGACTTATTTTTGCAACCATTTCCGCTCGTATTCCTGGGTTAGCGCCATGACTTTTTTACAGACAAGCATCAGTTCGACGCTCAGTTTCTCCAGCCTGTAGAGCAATGCCATCGCCCGTTTCTCCCCGAAATTGTTCTTTAAGGCGCGGACGACCTGGTTGTAGTTGTTTCCGACAGCCTGAAACTGTTTGTGAAACTCGGTCAGTTTGATGTAATAGTCCATTGTAGCCTTGTCGATTCTCACGACTTTAATCTGTCCCGAAAAGATGGATTTTTTGATGAACAGCGTGCGGTCTCCGGCTCCCGAATCCGCCAGCAACTTTTCAAATCTTGTGTTCTCCTCGGCGTTCAGGCGGAAGCTGTACTTGCGGTCCGCCGGATCACTCTTGGGCTTTCTGCCCGTCCTTGTCCCTGTTGTTCTCTCCATGCACATGAGATTTTGGGTTTGTACTTTTTTCTCTTCCGGAATCCGCGACTTTGGAGCGGATTCCCCCGCCCCGGGAAGGGGCGGGCAAGTTGGTTCTTGTCGGACAAAAGACTTTTTGTCGGACAAGGACACAACTTGCTCTGTTCGCTTGAACAGAGAATCCTCCTTCGTCGGATTGCAGCGCGACGTTCACGGAACGCTGTGGTCCGACGAAGTCAGTTCTTTTCCATCGTCTGATTCCGATTTTGCAAAATTAGACAGTGATAACCGATTGGTAAACAGCGTTTGATATGATATTTGATGACATCTGATGACATCTGATGTCAGGTAGGGGAAATGTTGGTGGAAGTTTCAAAAATAGCCGCTACTTTTGGCACAGTGCATGAGGGCATACATTGAAACATTGTCCTGTAAGGGGTATTGCTTGCCTGCCACAGGTGGTGCATGATGTGAATGCGGCATCATCCCTATATGTGCAATGCCATATATGCTGCACGACAATTCTGCATGACGGAATACATTGCATCCGTGCAATGCAGTATGGGATACATTGAACCCCATATTGCATGAATGCAATGCACCTTATATGGCAATGCCCATCGGCAACCGGTATTACACTGGTGCAATATGGTATGCAATGTATTCATGCAAACCGGCAAACAATGCGTCATTGCCATATACCAACGGATGCATTGCCGTGTGATGAAACGAAAAAATCCGGACAGATATGAAACAAATTATACACTCTAAATTCAAGCCTATGAAGAAAGAACCTTTATTTGTCGCTTTGAGCAACCAGAAAGGCGGTGTGGGAAAATCCACGTTCACGGTATTGCTCGCCAGTTACTTCCATTACCTGAAGGGGTATAACGTACTGGTGGTGGATTGTGATTATCCACAGCACAGCATCAGTACCATGCGGAACTGGGAAGTGGGAAACATTGAAAAGAACGTGCATCTGCAAAACCAGCTGGTGGAACAGTTCGGAGCAAGCGGCAGGAAAGCCTACAGCATCCTGAACTCCACTCCGGAAGAAGCCCGGGAAACGGCCGGACGCTTTCTTGAAAAGTCGGAGCTGGATTATGACCTTGTCCTTTTTGACCTTCCGGGCACCGTAAATGTGCCAGGTGTATTCCAGTCCGTAATCAATATGGATTATGTATTCACCCCCATCACGCAGGAAAGAATGGCAATGCGGAGCAGTATGTCTTTTGTCCTTGCCATCCGGGAATACATGCACCGGCATAAGGATGTACCCTTGCGTGGTATCCATATGTTCTGGAACCGGATGGACAAACGTGTTTCCAAAGACCTGTATAACGGCTATACTGAAATTTTCCGTTCGCTGAAATTGCCGGTACTGGAAACCGTCATTCCCAGTGCAGAACGTTACAAAAAAGACTCCGGAATGAAAGGGTCTCTGTTCCGCAGCACTTTGTTCCCTCCATCTTCCTCCGCAATGAAAGGAAGCAGTCTGGACCTGCTGGCAGCGGAAATAGAAACCATACTGAAACTTCAATAAAAACAATTATGACTACCAAAAGAAGAACGGATTACCAAGTGGACGAGGAGGCATTGAAACGCATGATGGCAGGAGATGTGACCGCTTTGGAAAGAACGGTTCCTCCGGAAAAGGAGCCGGAAACAAAAAGTCAGGCTGGACCTTGTCCGGAGAAACAGGAGAAGAAAAGCGGTTCTTCCAGACAGCAAATAAAAAAAACACCGGATGGAGCGGCTGATTCAGATGAATACCGGAGCCGGTTTCTGAAAGTGAAACTATCGGGAGCAAGAAGGCAGACCTATATTAACGATACATTGTACAGGACTGTTGCCAAAGTATTGCCGGTCATTGCACCGGAAATGTCTGTCCCCATGTTTTTAGGGAGTGTACTGTCAGACCATCTGGAAAGGTATCAGCATATCATCAATGAAATATATAATCAAGAAGCAACTCAAAAGCCAATAGAATGGAAGAAATAGTTTATTTATCAATACGGTTCGGCTGTACCGCTTATCTGTTATATAAGGTATGGAAACAAAAAGAGAGAATAGGTAAAATCTGTGATCTGCTTTATACTCCCCGCAATCGGCCACAAGCAGAAAAAGACAACGGTGAACCGGGAAATGCACAGGATGTGATGGGAGCTACCCGATTTGTCTATCTGGACGAGAATGCCGGGAAGACCGTCGCTCCTTACATGAGCCAGCAACTGGAAACCGGAAGTGATTTTATCGGAGCGGATAAGGATATTCCGGAAGATGAAGTGGAATGCAAACTGCCTTTGGAGGAGATGAGAATGCTGAAAGAAGAACAGGAGGAACTGGACAGCCGCTCTCCCGAAACGGAAGCCATTGCTCCGATGGTTACTCCTGCTGACCTGCTCAATGTAGGCGACGTGCTGCTTAACCTGAATGGTGCCGGCTCGGACGAGAACAAATCATACAGGGCGGCCATGACACTGCATTCCATCCGGGAAACGGACATGTTTGAACTGTTCTCCTCCCAGGTGGAGAACAAGAAGCTGATTGAGGAACTGATGGGGAAGTATGTGGATAAGGAGGGGAATGCGTTGCCTTTGAAAAGAGAGAGGAAAGAAAGCAAACATGTTACTGACTGGAGGAATCTAGTCTGAAAGTAAATGCTATTATGCTACAAAAATTCCATATGCGTTAAATATTATATGTAGAATCTTTATTATGTGCCCCGACTTTGTCTTTTTTATAATCCATGAAAAAGGTTGAAGTTTGTCTTTTGGTAAGAGTAATAGGAAGAAACAAACTTAAAACATAGAAATCACGGGGACAACTCAGAAAATTGGATACTTCCTCACAGTTGCTTACGAATCAAAAGTAAAAGAATAAAATTATCCTAATTGGCTAACAGGAAAAACTATAGCTTAATTTATTAAGTAAAATTTCTCTGCAAGCCTATAAATTATAAAAAATAAGGAGCTGTTTACCAAGTCAGCTCCTTACTTTTTCCAATGGATGAAAATCCGTTTTTCCTACTTCCTTTTATACAATATTTTGTCGCACTTTATGTGCATAACAGATATCATAGAAATCACATTTAAATTTAGAGCTCTATTACATGATTTTGCATTGTTCCTTGTTCACAACTCTATCTCTAAACAACTTCATATTAGTAAAGTTTCTGGAAATATTTTGAACCAGTTCCAAATAATTATCGCTGCCATCTTCCCATTTATGATAAAACGGCTTTATAGAAACACAGTTTTCATGTTCAAAGACGGTATTTAGTAATGTTCGGTCTGAGTTTCCGCAAGAATGCCCCATTATCAAAACTTGAAAAGGTGCAGCTAAAAGAAACTCCAGCAAATCATGGTAATGTCTTGTTTCTAAATATTTAACGGATTTGACATTTCTAAGTAACTCATTGTCATTCATATCAAGAATAGACTGATAGCTTTTGTCAAGTTCATCCCCATAGCCAAAAATTATATTTTCAGGCTTTTCTAACTCACCATGAATATAATTGTGGGTAATATTGAAATTATTGTACATCTTAGCTGTTTTTGTATAGTTGAAACTCAACAACATGATACGTTTAGGGAGAAGTTTTTTGCGTTCTCCATTATTGTATTTAACTTCTGCAAAGCTAGATGTGTCAAATCCAATGTTATCCAAAGCTTTCTTTTTTCCTTCTGTTGAGAAATCAGCAGGGTCAAAGAAGTCAATTATTGCATTATGAAGGTCATCCCTTACATTGCCTGTTTGTATTGTATGGAGGTATTCAATTAATTTTTCTTGAAGAAATACTAATTGCTCATTTAACTCACCGATCGTATAATCACAATCCGGGTTATCCATTCCCGCTTTCAACAGTTGATAATAGTCGTTTTCAATATCCACCCATCCTTTGACTTCTATTGATTGCAGAATAGTTTTGAAAAATGGGCAACATTCAATAGAGAAAACATCCGGCTGATCCTTGATATACTGAATAACTTCACTACCTGAGTATCTTTCTTTACGATAGATGTCTTTAAAAAAACATGAGTGGGTGAAGACAAAAACATTCCAGCAATTAATATTTACATTATCTTTGATAACCAAACGACAAAGGCAATCTTCTGATACATTTGTAGTATTACCGGCAAAAGCATATACTCGTTGGTCCCAATACCAGTTGATGAAATCCACATAACTTGTTTTAAAGCCATGTGCCATGTCAAATCCGTTTCCTATGATAACAAGTCTATTCATTCGGTTGTAATGATAATGTTAGTGTTATTGACTTAAATTATAGAATAATCTCCTTGTTCTTCATTTACAAGAAGTGGTTTTAAAAGCGTTTCCACCGACTCAAAAGTATTTTGTTTTGAGAAGTGTATCTTTGGTTGTCCCCACCATCCTTTAATATATTGCTGGTATTGGTATTGCAAGGTACGGCGAGGTGCCTGCGCCAAACTGCTATTATAAAAGGAATCCACAATATCAGAATGGTAATTGGTCAATGAAAAGAAATACTGCCAAGTTTCTGATATTTCATTTGCGCTGAATCCGGGACGTTCTATTATCTCCACTGCATCCAATCTGTGAACACCATCATGTTTAGAGAACGCAGCTTTAAGTATTTCACTTGCCTCCTTATCAGAAGAAGGTGCGCTATACCCAAAGATTGTTACCTTGCCTGCTTTCGATATATAGTACTTTGCAACGTTCCATTGGTCACGGATAAAGATGTCGCTGTTGTAATCCTTTTGTTCTACAGGATACAGCAAAGGAACAACGTTATACGGTTTGCCACACTTTCTGCAATAGTTTTGTATAAGACCAAAGGTCATGCAATCTTTACACACACCAGCTCCCACATTTCCATGCAAGAACAGAATTTCCGGTCTATTCCGGGTAATCTTTGCCACTCTGTTATATGCTTGGATAAGAAGACTATCCCAGTTGAAGGATACAATGCAGTCTTTTTCTGTGAGCGAAAGAATTAAAAGGTCGTAGATGGTTAAGAAGGATGGAAGCTGCACATTTGAAAAATATTCATAAAGTTTTTTTTCCATTGCTATCCGTGCATTTTTACACTCATCACCACGCCTAAACAGCTCACTATATATATCTTCAAGATTCCTGCTTTTCGTTTCTAGCATAAATCCTTTAAGGATTCCATCTAACCCGACCTGTTCAATGGCTTCATTCATCGTTGGGCAAGATTTTCCCATGACCGCTCTTGAAGCACCTGCTCCAACTATTACGACATGAGGGCGTTGGCAATATAAATCTTTAAGGTTTTTCTTCATACACTAACTGATTAAATATTTTGCCTGTAAGCACTTGTTACATTATGCTTTATTTTACGACCTTATATTTTGTTCGCTTTGTTTAAGCACCATAATTTCATTGTTCATACTTACTAAGTATGAAGGTGATTGTTCTCTGTCTGATTGTTCTTGAATATAAACAGATATATTACTTAAAAATACTTTATTCAAGGCGTGCTCTTTACATTACATGATGCACTGTTTTAACCTGTTTGCATTGGCCATAAAACTGCGTTTGATATGCAAATATAATGATTTTAATTCAATATCAATAATAGTCGTATTTGACAAGAAATCAACTTTATGGAATTTGCCGGCTTTTGTAATGGTAATTATATAATGGTACAGAAGTACAGAAAACTATGTAATAGTTTAAACAATCCATATTTGTACCAAAATTATCGTTTAAATATTATGCTTAAAGAGGACATCTGATGACATTTGATGACATCTGATGACACCTCTGAATCATAGCGCATTATCCCCATTTATCTTTGTTGTCGAATTCAAATTTATGTCTTACCCAAACGATTCGACAATGAAAAGAAGAATCCTTTTTTCTGTGATGTGTGCGGTTATCGCCGCAAACACCTTTGCGCAGGGCCAGGGCCTTGCGGGTATCAACGAGGCAACCAGCCTCATGACCTCGTATTTCGATCCCGCCACCAAACTATGCTATGCCATCGGTGCGGTGCTTGGTCTGGTAGGCGGTATCAAGACCTATGGCAAATTTTCCAGCGGAGATCCCGACACTTCGAAAACCGCCGCCAGCTGGTTCTTTGCCTGTATCTTTCTGATCGTAGCCGCCACCATCTTACGTTCCTTCTTCCTCTAAAGCCTATGGAATATCCGGTAAACAAAGGTGCCGGCAACCCCGTCGAGTTCAAAGGACTCAAGTCGCAATACCTGTTCGTCTTTGCCGGAGGGCTTGCGATGGTGCTCCTTATGGTAGTCTTTCTTTACCTGACGGGGGTGGACCAATGGATATGCTTATCCTTCGGAATCCTGTCCGGCAGCCTGTTGGTGTGGGTGATATTCCGTTTGAATGCCCGTTACGGTGAACACGGGCTGATGAAGCTGCTGGCTGAAAAACGACATCCACGCTATCTGATTCACCGCAAGAGAGTTTTCAGATTATTCACAAGAAGAAGAAAAAACAACAATCATGAGAAATGTATTAAAGGCGGAAACGCTGGAACGCAGGTTCCCCCTGCTATCGGTAGAAAACGGCTGTATCGTGAGCAAGGATGCAGACCTGACCGTGGCTTTCGAAGTGGAACTGCCCGAACTGTACACGGTAACGGCAGACGAGTATGAGGCCATGCACTCCTCCTGGATCAAAGCCGTGAAGGTATTGCCGGAACATAGTGTCGTCTGCAAACAGGACTGGTTCGTCAAGGAAACCTACCGTCCGAAGACCGATGACGGAGAACAGAGCTTCCTGACACGCAGCTATGAGCTGCATTTCAATGAAAGACCTTACCTGAATCACAAATGCTACCTGTTCCTGACGAAGACAACCCGCGAACGCAGCCGCCGGAAGAGTGACTTCAATACCCTTTGCCGGGGATTCCTGTTGCCCAAAGAGATAACCGACAAGGATGCTGCCGCCCGCTTTCTTGAGGCGGTGGAACAGTTCGAGCGTATTATGAATGATTCCGGACATATAAGGCTTCGCCGTCTGGAAACAGACGAAATCACCGGTACGAAGGAACGTCCCGGACTGGTGGAAAAATACTTTTCCCTCTCGCTGGAGGATGAGACCGCCGTATTGCAGGACATCTGCCTCAAGCCCGGCAGGATGCGCATCGGCGACAAACGCCTCTGCCTGCATACCCTTTCCGATACGGAAGACCTGCCCGGCAGACTTTCCACGGACATGCGCTACGAGAGGATGTCCACGGACCGCAGCGACTGCCGCCTCTCCTTTGCCGCACCCGTAGGACTGCTGCTGTCATGCAACCACATCTATTCGCAATACGTGTTCATCGACGACGCACAGGAAATCCTGCAGATGATGGAGAAAAACTCGCGCAATATGCTCTCGTTGTCAAAATACAGCCGGAGCAATGCCATTAACCAGGAGTGGACGGAGATGTATCTTGATGAGGCACATACCAAAGGAGTGCTTCCCGTCAGATGCCACTGCAACGTCATCGCCTGGGCGGAGGATGCGGAAGAGTTCCGCCGCATCAGGAACGACACGGGCAGCCAGCTGGCCATGATGGAATGCACGCCAAGGTATAACACCATTGACACACCGGTCATCTATTGGGCGGGAATCCCCGGAAATGCAGGCGACTTTCCATCCGAAGAATCCTTTTATACCTTCCTGGAACAGGCCGTATGCCTCTTTGCCGGAGAGACCAATTACAAGAGCTCGCCCAGTCCGTTCGGAATCCGGCTGGCAGACCGCCAGAACGGGATACCGGTGCATGTGGATATTTCCGACCTGCCCATGAAGCGAGGAATCATCACCAACAGAAATAAGTTCATCCTCGGGCCTTCGGGCAGCGGAAAATCCTTTTTCACCAACCACCTTGTCCGCCAATACTATGAACAGGGAGCGCATATCCTGCTGGTGGACACTGGAAACAGCTACCAGGGGCTGTGCAGGATGATCCATGACCGTACCAACGGGAAGGACGGGATTTACATCACGTATGAAGAGGACAATCCGATATCCTTCAACCCGTTCTACACCGAATCCGGAAAATTCGATGTGGAGAAGCGTGACAGTATCAACACGCTGATACTGACCTTGTGGAAACGGGAAGACGAGTCGCCGAAACGTTCGGAGGAGGTCGCTCTTTCCGGAGCAGTGAACGCCTATATCCGAAAGATTTCGGAGAACCGGAACATCAGACCGGACTTCAACGGTTTCTATGAGTTTGTCGCCGATGACTACAGAAGAATGATTGAAGAGAAAAAGGTGCGTGAGAAGGATTTTGACATTGACGGTTTTTTGAACGTTCTGGAACCGTTCTACCGGGGCGGAGACTATGATTTCCTGCTGAACTCCGACAAGGAACTGGACCTGACAGGCAAACGGTTCATCGTGTTTGAACTGGACAATATCAGCAGCAACAAAGTGCTTCTTCCGGTGGTGACACTGATCATTATGGAAACTTTCATCGCCAAGATGCGCAGGCTCAAAGGTATCCGTAAGATGATATTGATAGAGGAATGCTGGAAAGCCCTGATGTCCGCCAATATGAGTGAATACATCAAGTATCTTTTTAAGACCGTCAGAAAATATTTCGGCGAGGCTGTGGTGGTGACACAGGAGGTGGACGACATCATCAGCTCTCCGATTGTGAAGGAGGCCATCATCAACAACTCTGACTGCAAGATCCTGCTTGACCAGCGGAAATACATGAACAAGTTCGAGCACATCCAGCGGCTGCTCGGTCTGACCGAGAAAGAGAAAGGGCAGATTCTTTCCATCAACCAGGCGAACCATCCCGGACGCTTCTACCGGGAAGTATGGATAGGGCTTGGAGGAACCTGCTCGGCAGTATATGCCACGGAAGTGAGCGAGGAAGAATACTTCACGTTCACGACCGAGGAGTCGGAGAAACTGGAAGTACAACGGATTGCCGGAGGGCCGGAGGGCAGTCTGGAAGGAGCCATCCGCCGTCTGGCGGAGAAAAAGCGAGAGGAACAGAAACAGGTATCAAACCCGAAATGAAAACGATTATGAGAAACAGACCCCTTATGAGGCTGGCGGTATGTCTGATAAGCATGGCCGCCATGATATTGCAGAGCTGTTCGGAAAGCGGTATCGACCGCGACAAGATCTGCGGAACGTGGACCAGCGTGGAAGGCAGACCTGACGTACTGGTATACAAGGAAGGAGAATGCTATAAGGTGACGGTGTTTTCCCGTAGCGGGAGAACCCGAAAGCTGAAGCCGCAGACTTACCTGCTGGTGGAAGAAAACGGAAACCTGTTTGTCAATACGGGCTACCGTGTCGATGTGTCCTACAATGAGGCAGCCGACGTGCTGACATTCTCACCGGGCGGAGACTATGTAAGGAAGGAGGAACGGGCATGAAGGCAAGAACGCTTCTGATCGGAACGGCATTTGTACTGGGCGTTACCGGAGCACGCGCCCAATGGGTGGTGACAGATCCCGGCAATCTGGCCCAAAGCATCATAAACATGTCGGACAATATCGCCCATACCTCAAAGACGGCAGTCAATACGGCAGAAAGCTTTGCCGAGACAGTAAAGATCTATGAGCAGGCCAAGAAATATTACGACCAGCTGAAATCGGTCAACAACCTGATACAGGATGCCCGCAAGGTGCGTGACATCATCCTGATGGTGGGCGACGTGTCCGACATCTATGTAACCAACTTCGGCAAGATGATGAACGATGAAAACTTCTCACCGCGCGAACTGGACGCCATCGCCTTCGGTTACACCCGCCTGCTGGAAGAGAGCAACGGCGTGTTGCAGGACCTGAAACAGGTTATCAATGTCAGTACCCTGTCCATGACCGACAAGGACCGTATGGACGTGGTGGACAACTGCTATTACGAGATGCGCCGTTACCGCAACCTTGTGAGCTATTATACGAACAAGAACATAGCCGTAAGCTACCTCAGGGCCAGAAAGAAGAACGACCTGGAACGTGTGATGCGGCTCTATGGGAATGAAACCTCCAAATACTGGTAGCCATGATGCCGTTGTCGATAGATTTTGCCAACCTGCACACCATACTGGCAACCCTGTATGACGAGATGCTTCCCCTTTGCGAGGACATGATGGACGTGGGCAAGGGACTTGCCGGACTGGGTGCGTTGTTCTACGTTGCCGTCCGTGTATGGCAGTCGATGGCACGTGCCGAACCGATAGATGTCTATCCCCTGCTGCGTCCCTTTGCCATAGGCATCTGCATCCTGCTCTTTCCCACGCTGGTGCTCGGCACGCTGAACAATATTCTCAGTCCCATCGTGCAGGGCACACACAAGATGCTCGAAGGACAGACGATGGATATGGAACAGTACCGGATCCAAAAGGAGGAACTGGAAAAGGAGGCCATGCTCCGCAATCCCGAAACAGCATATCTGGTAAGTGACGAGGAGTTTGACCGTCAGCTGGATGAACTGGGCTGGTCAACCATAGATACCGCCTCCCGGCTGGGCATGTATGTGGAAGTCGGGATGTATAATCTGGAAAAGAAAATCCGGGACGCATTCCGCAGCCTGCTGGAGCTGATATTCGCAGCGGCATCGCTGCTGATAGACACCGTGAGGACTTTTTTCCTGGTCGTACTCTCGATACTGGGACCGGTAGCGTTCGCCTTCAGTGTATGGGACGGATTCCAGTCCACGCTCGGACAGTGGTTCACGAGATATATTTCCGTTTACCTGTGGCTTCCGGTCAGCGACCTGTTCAGCACCCTGCTTGCCAAGCTTCAGGTACTGATGCTTCAGAATGACATTCAGGAACTGCAGAACAATCCGGACTACTCGATAGACAACTCGAACAGTGTCTACATCATCTTTATGCTGATCGGGATTATCGGATACTTCACCGTGCCTACGGTAGCAGGCTGGATAGTGCAGGCAGGCGGTGCCGGAAACTTCAGCCGTAACCTGAACCGTACGGCCACCAAGACAGGCGGCCTTGCAGCCGGAGCAGGCGGTGCCGTATTGGGGAATATCGGAGGCAGGCTGAGGGGCAAATAAACCCTGCGGAGCCTCCTTCCCATGAGTCGGGCAACCCAAGATGACGGGTCCGGTGACTTGTCGGAACGGGATGTTCCGTCATACCGGAAATATTTATTCATTCAAACCAGACATCAAAAAAAATGGAATTCAAGTCATTGACAAACATTGAGAGCAGCTTCAAGCGCATCCGCCTGATGCTGGCGGTCTTTGCCTGCTGCTGTGCGCTCGTTACCGGATATGCGCTGTGGAGCTCATACCGCTTTGCCGAGAAGCAACGCGAGAAAATCTATGTGCTTGACGGGGGCAAATCGCTGATGATGGCCCTTTCGCAGGACCTCTCACAGAACAGGCCTGCCGAGGCGCGGGAACATGTAAGGCGCTTTCACGAACTGTTTTTCTCGCTCTCACCCCAGAAGGATGCCATCGAGCACAATATCAACCGTGCCCTGCAACTGGCAGACAAGAGTGCCTATCACTACTATGTGGATTTTGCCGAAAGAGGGTATTACAACCGCCTGATTTCAGGCAACATCAACCAGGTGGTGCATGTGGACAGCGTGGTGTGCGACTTTGCCGCCTACCCTTACAAGGTGCGGACATACGCCCGGCAGCTGATTATCCGTGAAAGCAACGTGACCGAGCGCAGCCTCGTAACTTCCTGCTCGCTTCAAAACACAGGACGTTCGGATGACAATCCCAACGGATTCATTATCGAGCAGTTTACCGTGCTGGAGAATAAGGACCTAAGAAGTGCGGAACGATGAGGGGAAAACGCGGATTCTTCGGCCATGCGGACAGCCGGGTACGGCTGTTCTGCCGGCGGCTGACAGGAAAGCAGCGCATCCTTCTGGCAGGCACGGCCTCGTTCCTGCTTGCTGCCTCCTGCCTGTACTCGATTCTCTCCTGTGTATCCCGTTTCGGGGAGCCGGGCCAAAGACCGGCAATGGGACATATCCGTTCCGTCGTGTTCCGGCCGGAAAGAACAAGAAACATTCATTCAAACATCCATAAACATGAAAATGGACTTTCAGAAAATCAGGGAACGGCTCGGAGTGTCAAATGACAAGCCGCTGACTCCCGAAGAGAAGCGCCGGCGCGCAAAGTATATTGTCTATCCGTTTTTCTGCCTGCTGTGCATGGGGTTCCTCCTGCTGGTATTCAGCCCGTCGGAAAAGGAGAAGGCGGAAATGGAAAAAGGCAGGGGTTTTAACGTGGAGATGCCTTCACCGGAAGATTCGGAAATGGAGGGCAACAAGGTAAGCGCCTACGAGCAGGAAGCACTGGCAAAAAAGGAAAAATGGCGCAGGGGAACCTTCCAGGAGATGTCCGAACAGCTCAACAAGGACGATCAGGATACTGCCGGTCTTACCGCAGGAAAAGCAAACATGGAACTTCCGCCGGAACCGGAAAAGGGGAAAGCCCCTGGCTCCATCCGTTCCTCTGCAGAAGCCTACCGGAATATGAACCGTTCGCTGGGCAGTGTATATACCCGGAATGAAAATCAGCCAAACGCCGATCTGCTCCGCCGTATTGAGGATCTGGAAAAAGAAAGGAAGCCGGCGGAAGAACAGGCGGAAGGCCAGACCCTGGAAGAAAAGATGGCTCTGCTGGAAAAGTCCTACGAGCTGGCTGCCCGCTACAACGGGAAAGAGCAGGATGCTTCCTCTACAACAAATGCCCCAAACAGCCGGAAAGAACGGACGGCTGTCCGGCCTGTAAAACGGGTACAGAACCGGATGGTGTCATCACTGGCCCAGCCTGCAGGCAATGAAGACATTGCTTCCGGATATGCAGGCGAGAGAAATACCGGCTTCCACACCCCGGTAGGCAAAATGCCATCTTCCGGCAGGAACACCATCGCCGCCTGTGTGCATGGCACGCAGACCGTATCTGACGGACAGGCACTGCGTATCCGCCTGCTTGAGCCGATGGCAGTGGACGATCTCCTTATCCCAAAAGGTACGGTACTGGTCGGCGGCACACGTGTCGAGGGGGAACGGATGGGAATCCTGATCGAGACAGTGGAGTACAGAGGCACGCTGTTCCCGGTGGAACTCGAAGTGTATGACGCTGACGGGCAGCAGGGAATCCTTGTACCGAACTCGATGGAGTATGATGCCGCACGTGAGATTGCCGCCGGCATGGGCACCTCTATAGGAAGCAGCATCAATATCTCAACGGATGCCGGAGCGCAGATTGCCTCGGATGTGGGCAAGGGGGTGATACAGGGTGTGTCACAATATGTGGGCAAGAAGATGCGCACGGTGAAAATCACCCTGAAGGCCGGGCACCGGCTGTTGCTGCATTCTCCTGAAAAATGAAGGAGAAAAGGAAATCAACCATTTATTCACCAATCAACCAAGAAACACACATGAAGAAGATTCTGATGATGCTTGCCCTGATTGCGGGCACAGTGGCTGCATATGCGCAGCAGAGCAGCGGGGACTATTATGAAGGACTGAGCCGCAAGATCGGATTCAGCCGGATGATTCCCCCACACGGTCTGGAAATCACATATGACAAGACCGTACATATTATTTTTCCCTCTCCCGTGAGATATGTGGACCTGGGTTCGCCCAATCTGATAGCGGGCAAGGCGGACGGTGCGGAAAATGTGATCCGTGTGAAGGCAACCCGGAAACATTTCCGGAGCGAGACAAACATGAGCGTAATTACCGAAGACGGCAACTTCTATACATTCAACGTCAAGTATGCCGACGAGCCTTTGCTGCTGAATGTGGAAATGTGCGACTTCATCCATGACGGAGAGGCCGTGAACCGTCCGAACAATGCGATGGAAATCTACTTGCAGGAACTCGCCGGGGAGTCTCCCCGTCTGGTACGGCTGATCATGAAATCCGTGTATGAACAGAACAAACGCAAGGTCAAGCACATCGGCTGCAAACGGTTCGGAGTGCAATATCTGCTTAAAGGACTTTATGCGCACGGCGAACTGATCTATTTCCATACCGAAGTGAAGAACGCCACGAACGTGCCTTTCGATGTGGACTTCGTGACCTTCAAGATCGTGGACAAGAAAATCATGAAACGTACCGCCATGCAGGAACAGGTCATCTATCCGCTTCGTGCCTTCAACTATGTGACCCGTGTGGACGGGAAGAAGAACGAGCGGACGGTGTTTGCCCTGCCCAAGTTCACCATTCCCGACGACAAGAAGCTGATAGTGGAAATGTATGAGAAGCAAGGCGGCCGGCATCAGTCCTTTGATGTGGAGAATGAGGACCTGGTACGCGCAGAAACCGTCAATGAACTGAAAGTCAGATGAACGCCATGAAAAGAAACTCCCTCTTTATTATCCTCCTGCTTGCCCTCTTTACAGGGCAGGCAGAAGCCCAACGCCGCCTGCCGGGAATGAAAGCCGTCCGCTTCACCACTGAAATGGCCGACGGATTTTACAGCCGGGCAAACCGTCACGATGCAGGCTATGCCTTCTCGCTGGCTGTATCCACCTGTACCGGGAGCGGAAACCAGTGGATGTTTGGCGGTGAGATGCTGAAACGTAACATCCCTTACCGGAGTACGCATATACCCTTGTTGCAATATACGGGGGAAGGCGGTTACTACCATATGTTCTTTTCCACCCCCGGCAAGTCCTTCTTCCTGAACCTCGGCGCTTCCGCCCTGTTGGGCTATGAGACCGTGAACGAAGGAGACCGGCTGCTGGATGACGGAGCCGTTTTGCAGCAATGCGAGTCTTTCATCTATGGCGGCGCGGTAACGCTGGAAGCGGAAGGCTACCTGTCCGACAGGGTTGTCCTGCTGGTGCGTCTGCGTGAGCGTTTCGTGTGGGGCAGTGCCTCGGGGATCTGCCACTTCCAGTATGGAATCGGAGTAAAATACATTTTCTAACCTTAAAAGAATACATACCCATGAAAAGAAAAATCCTTGATTTTATGCTGACAGCCTGCTGTATGGCATTCTCCTTTCTTGGTCTTGTCGCTTGTGACAATGAGCTGGATATCAGACAGGAATACCCGTTTACGGTAGAAACCATGCCGGTAGCGGATGAGATTACCGATGGGGAGACTGTGGAAATCCGGCTGGAAATCAAGCCGGAAGGGAACTTTGCCGGAACCGTCTATACGCTAAGGTATTTCCAGCCGGACGGCAAGGGCAGTCTGAAGATGGAGGACGGAACGGTACTGAAGCCCAATGACCGTTATCTGCTGAACGAATGGAAATTCCGTCTTTACTATACTTCGCAAAGCGGCAAGGAATCCCAGACCATAGACCTCTATCTTGAAGATAATTGGGGGAATCTGCAACAATTGACATATGATTTTAATGGAAAGGATACGGATGAAGAAAATAACAAGGAGGCTGCATGAAAAGAATACCGGCTGTTATGATCTTCCTGTTACTTGTCTTGTACGGCAAGGCGGAAAATCCCCCGTCTGACAAAGATAAGGCGGTAGCCTGCATCAAGCGGTGGGAAGGCTGGCACCGGGGGAAAATGCCTTACATCGGTTACGGACACCGCCTGCTTCCCCACGAGACGCTGACCGAGAACCTGAGTGAGGCACAGGCAGACTCACTTTTGAGATGCGACCTTGAACGGTGTTTGAAGGTATTCCGAAAATATGGGAAAGACTCGCTCCTTTTAAGTCTGTTAGGCTTTAATGTAGGCTGTTACCGTCTGATCGGAAACGGCAAGATACCTAAAAGCAAACTGATTCAGAAACTGGACAGCGGCAACCGGGATATTTACAGGGAATATGTATCGTTCCGCTGTTATCGGGGGAAAGTCATTCCAAGCATAGAGAGAAGAAGAAAAGAGGAGTTTGAACTGTTCTATATTCCGTAGATTGCTTGCTGATAAAGGTTTGGTTGCTACGAGACGACCGAACCTTTTTTATTTGTCCGGTATGAACATATCCCTAACAGGGGATTGTAAAGTTCCATTCCACAATAAACCTTGAATACCGTAACAGGAAACAGATGGAACATCGGAATGTGCATGACTAAAGATCTGTATTTATGTCATAGGGCACATGAAACATAAAAGTCCCTTGGGCAGAATGACTCCAATTGCCATATTAGATGCATATTCCCAAAGCGGGCAGAATCAAGAACCGGGAAGTGGCTAAAACGGAAACGCCACAGGTATGATGTGATATACATCACCTTGTGACGTTTCTGTTTTTTAAGATGTATTTGTCTGCTGTTCTTACTTTTGCAGCAAGTATTCCCCTATTGAACGATACCGGTCTTTGATTGCGGCATTTTCATTGAATCCATTCAGACAATGGAGCAAGGCTTTCTCCAAAGTGGTGTATCTGCGGTTAAAACATTGCGGATTGTCCAGGCAATAGGCATTCAAGGCATATCTGTATGGGGCATATTCAGGATTATCCTCTTTTGTGATTTTCACATGCCAAGGAAAGTGTATCCGCAGAGTGAATGACCGTGTTTCCCCTTTTGTAATCCGTTCCTCTTCCTCCAGCATTTTTTTCACGAGGGACCTGTCCAGCAACGGATATCCATATTCCCTGTAATGTTTGATATGGCAGCAATACTCCGTTGCGTATTGCTTCAATTCTTCCGGTCTTATACCATAGTGTTCCCCATAGAAAAGCAGCACTTCCCTGCCTGTTACGATAATGGGCTTTCCGTCCGCTTCATGTTTAAATACCTGCCGTTCCATCTTTTCCCTGTCTGTCAGCAAGGCAAAACCGAAACATTCCGTAAGGGTGAAACTTTCCCTGCCGGGAACGGACAGCCCAATAAGCCTTTCCAATGTGTGGCAGTAAAAGAAAATACCGTCATCGGCCATACCGGTGTCCGGTGAAAGCATAATTCTTACATCCTTGACCTGACCGCTGTCCCTTTGGACAATCCGGCAATTCGCGTAATGTGGCTCACAAGCATTCTCTTTCTTGAACCTGTGGTATTTCTCCAAAATTTCGTTCCGGATTTCCTCCTTGTCGGTCAAGGCAACTCCCAATCCGCAGTTTTCGCACCACCCGTAATAAAAAGCTTCGTCCGTGAAGTGGTCGAACCCTTTTGTGTTGGGGTTTACCATTGCCTCACACCTGACATTGGCCGATCCGCATCTGCTGCACACTATATTATTTCCCATTGTTCTTCTGCTTTACAGGCGACTCACGGCCGCCCTTGTCATACAATTCGGTTGTTATTCTCTTAATTTATCTTTACCCGGTTCATCAGCTGTCCCGAAATTTCATGCAGTTCCCGGCAGCGTTCCGGCTGCTGTTCCCTTGCAAAGGCGGTGATTCCCTGTGTCAGTTTCCATAGCGTGGCCCCGCCTGTAACTCCGTCGTCAGGATTGTTGTTCATCAGCAGTTTCTCGACCTCACGTCCTTCGTTTTTCAACAAGGCTCCTTTCTGCACCAGATTTTTCAGTTCCTTGTCGAAATCCACGTCTATTTCCGATGCTCCTTGAATTTCGATGGCCTTCTGCATGATGGTGTCTTTGCTGTACAGTCCTTTGGTCAGGTCGGAAACAGCCGATACGGTGGTCTGCGTGTCCAGTTCGTAGGTCTTTTGGGAGAGGGACAGGGATTCCGGCAGTCGGCCTCCAAGGTGTATCTGCCGCATGACGGACTCCCTGACCATCCCGTTCAGGCACGCCCCGTTGAGCAGGAACGACCGCATATCGACCGATCCGTTGCCATAGTCGGATGTGGAGAAGCGTGCTCCTGCGAAGATGATGACCGTTCCGTTCTTACGGGTGGGTATCTCTATCGGAGTGGGCAGGATTGTCTCACACCATACTTTCGTGTCGTTCATATAGGCATCGGACACGACCGCTCCCTGTCCTCCCGCCTCACGGATGAAAGCGGTCAGGATATCCACCGAGTTCAGCCGACGGTAGGAGTCCGACAATACGCCCCGGACTTCCATTCCTACCGCCCGTATCAGTACCCGTGTACGCTCGGTCCATCCCGAATGCTCGTTCAGGATGGTGGCGCACAACTGTTTCTGCCAAACATCCCCGGCGGAAAGCTCGCGCAGGTATTTGGCGGGAATGCCCATCTTCTCCGAAATCTGGCTTATGGCGTTGCCGTGCAGGTTGAAGTTCCCTTCGGGCATTGCCATCTGTACCCTTCCTTCCGCTTTGAAAGAGATAACGGGGCGTTCCTTGCTACGTTGGCTTACCCCGATGGGAGCGATAAAATCCTGCGCGATCCGTCCCTCACTGAGCAGACGGTTGATGGTGTCCATGACACCGCCTTGCCTGCCTTCTATCATCCGCTGTACCTTGTTAATGACTACCTGGTTGAGGCCCTGCTGTTTCTGTACCGATGCAGTTGCCGGCATTACTGTTGTTTCCATAATACTATGTTTTTAATGTTGATGAATCAGAATTTATTCTTAGAGCTTGTCTTGGTTGTTTTAGCATGTCCCATGTATTTTTCTTCTGACAAACGGATATAATCCTCTTCGCTATATCCGGTCAGCCCGAACAGTTCATAATATCCGGGGAAAGTTTTTTTCCCCGCTTCCGGTATATGCATGCTGGTTCCCTTGTGGCAGCAGATGATATGCCGGACAAAGCGGTAACACTTGCAAAGATCAGCCACGACGGTATATTCGTTGTCCGTATGAGGTTCGTAATATCCACAGGAAAGATTGATACAGGATACTTCCAGACCGTTTCTTTTCAAAGCCGCCACATCTGTATTCAGTCCCTGTGCCGGCTTGTAGCCGTACTTCCGGAAATCTATAGCTGAAATGAACTCGTTGGAGCAGAGCTTCATCCCATTGATTTGTGTTACCATATCCCCGTTCCCTTTCCGGTCACACTGAATCACGAAACGGCAATCGGAAAAGAAGGACATATCGGCATGGCTGCTGCCTATGCATCCCACCTCCTCCTGTACGAAGAAGGCACATTTCACCGTCTTGCAATCCTCCAGGCATTTCAGGCAGATCCAGATGCCGTTCTTGTCATCCGCACCGATTCCGGTCATCCGTTTACGCTTGTGATCATAGCCGACAATCATCGAGTCCGCCACAAGATGGGCTGCATAAGAGCCTGTCTTGCGCCGGTGTACCTCATCCATGTGCGCCACGACACAGGGGTAGCTTTCCCGGTTGCCTTTGACCGCATAGATGTTTCCGTACCTGTCTTGCCGGAAAGGAATCTCCATCCTTTTGAGTTCCTCTATGATGAATTTAGCCATCTTCCCCTCTCTGCCAGAGGGGGAAGAAATGCCGTAAAGAGCCATTAGTTTTTCCATGATAATGATATTTTAGGAAATGAACAATTTTTCGATTTGCAGGTATCGTCTGAATTCCGGTACGGGACGCCCTTTACGAAAGAGAAAAGACGGATATTTCTTTCCTTTATATTCCACTGATAATCCTTTCAGGACTTTCCCGAATACGGTAGATACATAGTACATATCCTGACAGTTCTTGCAGAATGCCGCATCCGGGAAGATATGTATCTTCCCGCATTTGGGACATACATATTTTTTCCTGTTTGCACACCCTTCCGTGCTCCGGCAGGTGGCTATGCTCGTGTCGCCCTCCGTATTTCTCAGTTCCAGGTTACCGTCCGTCAGATGGAGGCTGTAGAACGTGTCGAGGTAAGGCACCCCTTTCTTGTGCCACCTGCAGGCGGGCACTTTCACCGTCAAAGAAACCTGTATATTATCTCCGGCCGCCCATTCCTGCCCCTCAATGGGATTCAGTACGGTGAAATCCGTCGTATGTGTATAATCGTTGTATCTGCGTCGCAACAGGATACCTGCCTCCTGCGCCTGCTTGCGGATCAGTTCGATGACGAATGCGTGTGAGGAATAGATACGATCCAGCAGGGAGGCGGCAATCGGTGTGTTTATTGATTTCCACAATGTTATCTCGTTCCATACAATGGCCCGTCCGACCACATTGCTGCTGTCATCCCTTGCCACGAGTATTTTGGCTCCTGCGAAATTGGCATAGAAATCCGCTGCATTACGGGCCTTGTCTTCATATCTCATACAGGAGTTGTGCAGGCTGGATTCGCTACCGTCAGATATGGGACTATAGTTGCTTTCCAGATAAGCCTCCATAAAATCGTTCATACTGTCATGCAGTCTGATTGTGACCTTGCTGTCCAGTGAGATGGCGCTGCAGAAATAGTTGATTTCATCGGGCTGGTACGGTCCCAGATTTTTGAACAGCTCGATAAACGTGGACGGTTCCAGATCTGTCCGGTTCTCCGGAAACCAGGGCGCCTGCGGATTGTTCCGGTCCGGGAAATTGGGATGGCCCAAGTCTTTGTTGCATGCCGTGAACACGATCCGGATTTTCTTGAACGTGCCGGCTTCCGTCCGTTTGCGTTTGGTGGAGAAAAAATTGTAGGACCCCCGTATGACTTCTTCCACCGGTACGTTCTTTTTTACTTCCGAAAGGATATCTTTGGCTATCACACTTCCGTTTTCCGCCGCATGGGTCAGGCGGGATTTCAATTCGTTGCTAACATTCAGTTTCATAATCATTCGGTTTATTGTTTATAAATTCTGTTGTTTATATGGCAATTGTTTCTTGCCAGGCTGCATTTGGCGCAATTTCTCTTTCCGCTTTCTGAGCAGGTCAACGGACATGTTCCTGCTTGTCCGATATTCCTCCTCACTCATCCGGCGAATGGAGGGAATGCCCGTCTGGGTCAGCGTATGGTTTACCATCCAGCCGTCCATGAAGTTTTCGGGGCAGAGGCTGTCATGGTGGATGACCTCACCTATGCAGCCATGTACGAGCATGTTGCAAACGGTCATCAGACAACAGGTACGGCTGACATCCTCTGCAACCAGATAATTACCCAGGTGGCGTACATGATATGCCAGCAGCAGCCTTCCGCTTCCGCATGTCGGGTCACAGATACGTTTTCCTGCCGCTGTCTCCCCCGAATCGGTACATAAGACCATCAGGTCGCAGATATCCGGCGGAGTGAAGAACTGTCCGTTCACCTGCCGACCGCTTTTGGAGGATATTGCCATGAAGAGGTCACCGAACGCATCAAACCATCCGCCGGATTGCAGTTCCCGCTGCATGAGCCGTATCCATCCGGTAAGCATTTCCATAAAATGCCTGTTCTGCTGCCGTTTGTATTTCCAGTCCATAAGGGGCGGTGCGCCGGGAGAGAACCCGTGAATGACATAACGCAGGAAATCGTTGAAAACGGATATCGGATCGTAGCCGTTCGAATAGGCGAAATCACAGACCATTTTCTCAAGCGGACGTATCGTCTGCGGTGTGTTGTATGGTACCATATTACTCTGATTTTTTATAGATTGTTACTATATGTCTTTTATGGTCAGTCTGTATCCTGACGGGAGAAATGCCAAGGAAAGAGAGATGGGTGTCCGCTTTCAGCATGTTCCATTCCCATGCGGGAAGTTCCTTCCATTCCATACGGTATGCCCAGAGTATGAACAGACCGGGACGGAATCCGTTGAAAAGCTTTCCGTGCAGAATCCCGACCAGCCGTTCCAGTTCTTCCCGCGAGTAAAGGGTGAATGCCTCATTCCGATAGACAAAGGCATCAGCCGGTTCAATATCCGGCTGACACTCGATAAGGTATCTCGTCCATTCTTTTGTGGTGTACTTTCCGTACAGAGGATCGGGTTCCGTGTATTTCCATGCCCTGACGAATGTGTGGAAGAGGACGGCACCGTTCCTGTGCCTTCCGGTATGCCCCCATATCCGGAACTGTTTGCTGCGTATGCCATCGGGAATCAGCAATTCCGGATCGGTTGTAACCCAAGGGCCTCCTTCCGTATTGTAACCGGTACACTTTTCATTTTCATGGCAAAAAGGTGTTTGTGGGAGAAGGCAGATATGAACTTCCCGGTCATCGCCCCTTTCAATGTGTGCCTGCGGATAATAGTCACCGCCACGGGTGATATAAGTGACAATGTCTCCTGCAGTCGGTAAACCGACTCTTTCCCTGTCCTCCCGCATCCTTGAAATCAGCCGGTTCACCTTCTCCACATCACATTCCTTTATGGAGCAGGCACACCCTTCATGCCTGTTGAGCAGAGTCAGACTTTCCAGGTCATAAAAATTACCGTACTTCATATTGAGATCGTTTTTGTTGATACAATTTGACCTGACGGGCAACCATGTCGCAGAACTTCTGTCCGTTCTCCTTCTCGCTTCTGAAATAGGCAATCATGTCCCAGAGATTCCGATTGAAGTAGCCGGTCCATTTTTCGTAATAGTGACTTCCATAGACCTTTCCGAACGTTTCCTCGAAAAGTGCAGGAGTCAGCCCTTCATCCCCGTGGTGGTTGTATTGCCACAGGGAGACAAGCAGCAGCTGGTTATAATCCAGTGTTTCCATATCTGTTCTTTTTTAAGTAAAACATCGGCCTACATGGGTAGGCATTTTTATTTCTTGATGTCTTTCCAGTCTGTTTTCCGGGGATTGCGGCAAGGCTTGGCGAAAGAAAATACCGCAGCGAAGCGAGGATGATTTTCTTTCAGCCAACCCAGCCCCTGAAAGGGGCCGCCTTGCACAATCAGCCCGGAAAACGGCTATCTTTACAGCAAGAAATGAAAAAGCAGACCTCGGATTCTCTGTTCTGAAGTCTGCTTTTCGGTCATTGTCAAGTTTCATGTTTTTCAGGTATGTATCTGCCATCCGTGGAACGGCTGCAATGTTACGGCAAACGACCTGTCAGGTATTCCATGATAGAGCAGACCTCCTACGATACCTATTCTTCCATCGGCATAATGCTGGGTAAAGCCGAACGAGTATGGGGCATGGTCATAGTAGAGTGAAATCTCACTGGGATAGTCAGAATTCCCTTCCCAACTCTTCAACCGTTCCAAGCACTTTTGAAGTGAGGTGTCACCAATGGATTCGGCATAGCGCTTTACGTTCTCGAAATGTTCTTCATTCAGGATTTTCATAACTTTGGTGTTTTATCTGTTAAACACGTCCGGCTCCGGGAGCCGGTATTTTTATTTCTCGCCTGCCTGACAGTCCCGTGGCCGTACCCGCAAGGTTTGGCGAAAGAAAATACCGCAGCGAAGCGAGGATGATTTTCTTTCAGCCAACCCCGCAGGGGCCTGACCTTGTACGGGTACACAGGACACGGGACTACCTTTGCAGGGTGGGAAATAAAATATACGGTTGTTTTTTGTTGTGGGATTTTGTGTGGATTCCTTAGATAATCTTCCTGATTTGTTCGCCATTGCCGGACAAATGCTGTATTTTTGCAATTTCTAATTTCAGGATTATGGAAAACTATGTAAAGAAAGCGGCGGATGCTTTCCTTGTGGAGCGTCCGTACGGTATGCGTGTGGATTACAGGAAGAAAGGATTCGTGCTGTTTAACCGTAACCTCAATGTGTTGGGAAATGCGGAACAGACCCGTCTGGAAGAACTGCCTCTGGAGCGGTTCAATGTGGAGGAGATTCCGTTGAAGGGTGAAGTCGTGGAGGAACACGCGGGATTTACCGATGTATTCTTCTATACCGATCTGACCAATCCCTATGCCGGATATGTACTGAATTTGCAAAAGCTTAAAGCCTATAACCGGTTGATGTTTCCGCTGGCAATGGCGCTGAACCGTGAATTGTGAGGCCGGAAGCCGGTAGCGGTAACAGCTGCATGGAGCAGACCGTTACCGCCCCGGATTTAATTATTTGCCCTCTTTTTCTGTTATGAACGCCAGATAGACGGACACGGCCTTATGGCATCCGGTAAAGTCCGGAGTCCGGCAGCCCTTGATTTTCCGGAAACTGACGGTTCCGTTCCTGTCAATGCCCCTCACATGCCTGTTGAATGTCCCTTTGGTTCTGATATGGATGTCAAAACCGTCCCTTCCGGTGATTTCAAGGAACATTTCTCCCGTGATCCGTTCCCCGTCCAGGAATTTCTGTTTCTGTTCATTGAGCAGCCGCTGATGTTGCTCTTCCTGCACTTTGCGCTCTTCCGCCTCTTTCTCCTTCTGCTCCCTGCGTTTCTGCTCCTGTATTCTTTTATATTCCTCACGGGCTTGCACCAGGGGGGTGGTGTCAAGTCCGAGAGCTTCGAACACGCGGACGGAGATCAAATTGACGAAGGCTCCTCTTTCCGCACTTTGAAGCGTATCCGCAATCCAGTTCCTGCAATAGGTGGCGGCTTCCTCTCTGCAACCTTCTCCCTTGAGGAACCGGCGTGAATACTGCCCGCTGGAGAAATAAACGTTTTCAATCCGGCAGACCACATGGAAACAGTCATCGTCTTCATTCCCGTATTCGTTCTTTCTCGACAGGGAGAGATATACATTCTCCGCGTACGGCTCCAGTTCCATATAAGGAGCCACGACGGTATTTCCATCAAACTTGTACTTGAATACTTTTGCTTTCATACTATCGTTCAGTTTGTCGGTTGTTGCATATTTCATCTATAATCTCTTTCCCGCTTCTTTCACCCTTCAGGAAGGCAAGGAAGCGCCTCAAAAAGAGCCGGGCACAGTCAGTTCCCAGCTGGAAGCTTTCACCGTCTTTGGTAGCACATACCGCAAAACGCCCCAGTCCGAAACTGTCCTGTTGCGGTACGATGTGGTAAGACAAGTCCTCGCTTGCGTTGATGTGCAACCCACGACGGAAAACATAGAAAGTTTTCGGGATTCTTCTGTCGGTATCGATTTCCATACGCTTGTAACCGTGATGTTCCAATAATCGGCCCAGTTCCCTGTTTGTCGGAATTGTATGTCCGATCCAGTCCGGCCAGCTTATATTTTCTATTGTGTGTCCGTAATTGTCATATAATATGTTGAACTGTTCCTGGTATTCATCGTAAAATTCCCCGTTCCCGTTGCACATTTCCTCCAACGCGATGCCGTTTTTACGGACAAGGGCAAGGTCGCCCAGTCCGCACGCGATTTCATTGAGCAGCGTGCGTTCCTCATCCCTGTCCTTTGCCGTTCCGTAAATTCTAAGCCGGGAATATCGGTGTAGCGCCGAACGGGACGGCATATCCAGTTTTTCCCATATTCCATCGTTTCCTATAGCCTGTCTGGTGTTTCCCGGAAGTCCGTACCACCACTTGTCCAAATTGTTTGTATCCATAATTTCTGAATCAGATTGTTTCAAATTCTGTTTTGAGTACCATGCCTGATACGCGGCGGCATACTCCTGACGTTCCCGTTCCAGGGAATTTCTCATTTCAGGGGTGTACCCGAGCAGGCGGATGTATCCTCCGTTATAGCCGGTGGGTTCGCACTTTATTCCGGCTTCCTCCAGTTTGTCGATGCGTTTTTGGGCCATTTTTGCGCTTGAATATTCCTTCGGCCAAAAATAGACTTCGCCCCGTGAGCCCCGTGAGCCGAAACAGTCTTCCCCCAGAATTATTTCCCCGGCATACTTCCGGCTTTCGATGATGCCGAAACGCGCTTTGCCCAATGCCCGGCGCATTGCCTTGTGTGCCGGACCTTCCGGATGCTTGAATACCTCCGGCTTGTCTTTGCTGCCGAGTTTGGGCGGTTCCACCTTGTACGGCTGTTTGTAACTTCCGATTCCGAGCGTCAGGTAAAAGTTGGTATGAAAATAGTCCGTCATGGGGGCGCTGTCATCGAAATTGTACGACATGATGAAATCGCAGATGTTCATCATTACATCCTTTGCCCTGTCCGTCAATGATTTGTCTGAATGGATATGATGGTGGTTGACATCGCCTTGAACTTTTCCGGACTCTTTGGTGAACGCCTCGAAATCCGCTTTCATCAACCGGATATGGATGGAGTGGCAATTCTCCCGTCTGGCAGAGAACTTGTATCCCGGATAGGTCTCCTTGAGCCATGCCCGTACCAGTCCCACGATTTCCGGAGCGTGCTGCCCCTTGTAATTGCGGCCTTTCCAGCGGTATTCGTTATACACATACCCGGTGTATTCCTTTGCCGTGGCTCCCGGATAGTCATATTCATATCCGGTTGAGGTCGAGGGAATATCCGGTTTTTCTTTCCAAGCCTCAAAAAGCCTTCCAAACTCGGTGGTCACCTGTTGCATGATTGCGGTGTCACCACTCTTGTCCGGGTGGTGCTCCAATGCCAGCCGGCGGTATTCTTTCTTCAAGTCCGCCAGAGAGTGTATGTTCTGAAAATAAGTCATAGCCATAAGTTTTTTATGCCCCTGCGAGGCGGTTGATAAAATATTCCCGGTAGTCAAGGTCAAGACCGAGGTTGAGACAGGCCGTTTCCATGTCATCTTCTCTCAGGTCGTCCGCCTCCTGCAATTCGCGCAGGTACCGTATTTCGGAGTCCAGGTATTCCTGTGCTTCCGTTTGACTGCAACCGCATGAGTTGCAGATCAGACTGATAATGTTTCCCTGCATGCTGTTTGATTTTTTATGTTTCTGTTCCTGTTTCTGAGGCCTCGTCCGTCATATATCGAGACGGCCCGTTCCACCAGAATCCTGCGGTTGTCTTCCGAGAGTTCCAGGTAGAACCGTTCCGCCGCGCCGAATGTGCCCTTGTCTGTCGCCACGCACCATTTTTTCCAGAAATGCGGGTACATGCCGCCATACACGGCTTTGCATTCCTCCTCGCTCCAGGCGTTCCACATGTAGTAGAAGAAACTGGAGACGGTATTTTCCGCTTGATATTTCATGGTTCTTCTATTTGTGATTCTACATTGTTTGTTTCTCTCAGTTGATGCCACACAGCCTCATACATCTCATGAAGCCAGTCTATGTTCTTTGCGCCGAGTTCAAACGGGCTGTGACACTGCACCCCGTCACCGCTTTCTTTCTCTTCGGCAAGGACGGTCAGGCTGTCCGCCGTTACCCGGAGTCCTGTCACCCTGCATTCATATGGTTCTCCGTTCTTGCCAAACCATATCACCCAGACCGGATCATAATCCTCTTCCGGAAGACGAATTTCTTTCATGCAGTGAGCATGGAGCAACTGCCGTATCGCGTCGATGATGTCCCCCCGCAGTTCCTTGATCCTGCCGCTGAAATCAACGGCTTCTGACGGTAAACTTCCTTTTCCGCCTCTTTCCTGCAAGGAGAGAATCCGCGTGTCGGGATGGATACAGAAATCCCACTCCAATACTTCATCGTCATCGCGTGTCGTGTGGATATCGCCGCCCAAAACAGGACCGCAATCGTCATTTACCATTCTTTTTGCTTCATCGCGGTCTTCTGCCGCTACCGTGTAAGTGCCCTCGAAGGAATACCTTACTCTTATGTCATATCTTTTCATGATTCTTTCCATTTGATTGTTGATACCAGATTCATTGCCCGGAAGGATTACCGGATATTCAATATTGCGCTAAAGGCATGTGGGTCAAGCCTGTAAAACGTCGGAAGGTTAAGTGTGACCATCGGGTAGCTTACCCAGCCGCTCTGACGTCTATAACCTGTATCCTCAGCCAATTTGTTGGACAGAAGGAACTCCATGGCATCAGGATTGTTGTTGATGTCCACGAATGCCCTGTTAGGCAGTGAGAATGCCGCCTTATCTTCCAGGTTAACCGTCAGGACCGTGTATATCTCATGGGTCACGGGATCTTTCAGAGACAATGCCGGCCAGCCGTTATGGTACATTTCAATCACGATTGAGAAACGGCTTTCCTGATACAGGAAAGTCTCTTCCATGGACGGATGGTCGCATTTGACAATTTCAAAATCATCCTCCCCTTTGGTAAATGTCACCATCGGATAGGATACATCGACAAAACATTCCTCTTCCCGGTAACAGAGATGTTCTTTTCCCTCTGAACGGATTATAGCCAATCGGGTGTTCATATTCGTAACTGGTTTTAAAATTATTGACTTGCAAGTTAATTGGCCGGCATTCACCTGCCTGTTTCTTTAAACGTGTGATTGTCACCGCCTGCGGACATTTGGGAGAGTTGCTGTCTCACCGCCTTGATTTTCCCGATCAGTTCGTCCTCCCTTCGGAATGAGGGGGTACATTTGGTACGCCTCATCCCGGCTCCCCAGGGGATGCCGCCGCATACTTTTCTCAGGCGTGCCTTTTCGCTTTCCAAGGCCGACTCCAGACGGGCCAGCCTGCGTCGCAACGATTCTTCGGTCACAGTTCTCATGATCTCATTGTTTTTTTAGTATGGTGACGGATCGGAAAGACAGTCACCATACCGTCGTTATGTGTCACGTTATATTTTAGCTTTTTCCCTTTTGATGCCTCTCAGGACGTACAACAGGTGCAGGAACAGCTCCCTGTCGTAAATCCGGAAGAAGAACGGCTCGCCTGTTTCCCTGACCGTTCCGGTAAACGACACGGACTCCCGGTTCACGGGATATTGGAAGAAGTTGCCGTTTGCCAGCAGGGTGTGCTTTTTCTTCATCACTTCGCCTAGGAACCTGTCCATATCGTCGTTTCCCTCATAGCCGGAGAAGTAGAGGAAATGATGACGGCGCAGGCTTCGCAGGATTTTGGCGGTTTCCAGCCTCACATCCCTGCCTGACGATTCGTCCGTTCCTCTCATCAGGTTGCAGATGAACTTTTTCTCGCCATTTATGTCAAGAAACAGATAAGGAACTATAATTATAGAGGCATGCCGTGCGTGGTTGGAGATGACCATCGGCTTTTCTTTCTGGATGTCTCCTTTGAAGGTAATGTTCCGGTAATGGTTGTCCATCTGCCGTTCCAGCTCCTTCCTTGGCGTGGTAACGGAGCGGAGTCCCGTGAAGTAGCGTCCGCCCGCCCGGAAGCAGAACCGGTAGATGTCCGCATGATAAGGCTCTCCCAGGAAAAAGAAATTCCGGGTATGGCGGATGGGGGGCAAGACATCCATGTAGTCGAAATATCTTTCTTCCGTAATCTCACTGAACGGGGCGCAGAGGGATTGCAGGTGGATGCGTATCATCTTGCGGACGGTATTTCCGGACACGGCTGTGAGACACGGGTTCTTTTCCCTGTCTCTCAGTTCCTCCAGTGTCTCATGGTGGTAGTCGCCGTGTATTCCGTCAGACATGGTGGTCACGCAGCTGCCGTCAAAACTGCGTGAATCGACTACGAATTTCAGTTTGTCGTTATTCATGGTTCAGATGTTTTGAAGGTTCAACACTCTTTTGGCGGCACTGAGGGCATTGGAGGTGAGCTGCCGTTGCCATGCCTTGTTTCTGGGTGACCAGCGGAATCCGGAGGATTTCAGTTCCTTGCGTCTGTTGTCTTCGGGAATCCTGTCAAACAGGATCTGAAGGCGGTCTTCCCCATAGTTCCATACAAGTGTCCCGCCCTCGAACGGCACTTCCTTGTTTTCCCGGCTTTGCATCGCTTTCAGCTTTTCGCGCATCCGTTCCGCCAGTTCCGGCAATTGGAAGAATTTGTTTCTCGGTGTGATGACGGGTTTCTTCACCCTTGCGTTATATTCGGAAATGAAGTCCACGGCCCTACGGACGATTTCCACTTCCCCGTGATTGGCCAGGGTGGATACCTTGTTCAGGATGCTGCTGACAAACAGGGCACGGCTATAGCCCCGGCATTGTCCGGTATCAATCCCGTGGATGGTATCGGCACTGCTCTTGATGTCGCGTTTGAGCGTCTGCCATGCCTTTTCCTGTTTCTCTTCCTCCGGTCGTGCGGCTTCCTTTTTCCGTCTGACGGTTTCAAGAACTTTTTTCCGCCAATTGCGGAATTCTTCGTAACGGTTCTGATAGCTTCTGTTCGTTTTTTCCTGCCTGTAGTAATCAAATCCGCTCCGTCCCGTCACCATCGGGTTGGCACAGCGGGAGAGGGCCGAGAGCTGGGCGGACAACTTTTGCCGGTAGGCGGCGATGTATGTATCCCGTTCCTCTTCCGGCATGAGTTGCAGGTCGTTGTGCAGCTCCTCTCCATAAATCATGATGTCCGTCTCGCCGCGAATCTCCGGATTGAAGGAACTCCAGGCGTATGCGTCGCAAGCCTGTTTCCACATATCATCCAAATAGGCAGGATGTTTGAATGCTACGGCTTCCCAGTCTTTGAAGTCCTTGGAATGCAATTCATTGTGATCTTCCGGATTTCCGTACAGGTGTACATAGTTGCCCGTTCCATGATGCTCCTTTCTGAAATGGAACGGTACGGGGGGATAGTCCGTACCTTTTTTCCGGATCATCGTGACCCTGTGTGCATTCTCTATGGTAAGGCCTGCTACTTGCTCTTCGCAGACCTTTGCTGTTGTTTCATTCATAATCATTACTTTTTTAAATGTCAGCCGTAAATCATTTCTTCCAGTTCATCGTCCGTCAACAGGCGGATCTCTTCGTCCGAACAATAGTAAGCGATTTCTTCGTCCAAATCGAATGCTGCCGGATCAAGGCTTCTGATGCCATCCAGCAGTTCCTGTTCCAGTCTTTCTACGGAAACCAGATAGTTCCCATCTTTGCCTTGCACTTCCCGTGCAGGATAGCTCATTTCCCGATAAACCAACATCGTCATTTCCGGATTGGCTTCCTGCTGTCCTTTGCTTGTCGTCTTTCTGTTCATACCTTTATTTTTTAAAGTTTGACATGATCGGCTCCATGGAGCCGGATTTTCGTTTTCTTACTTGCCGGGCTGTCCTTTGTCGGGGATTGAGCAAGGCTTGGCAAAAGAAAATACCGCAGCGAAGCGAGGATGATTTTCTTTTAGCCAACCAGCCCCTGAAAGGGGCCGCCTTGCGCAATCAACCCGACAAATGGCTATATTTGCAGGTAAGAAATTGAAAGGACGGCAGGATATTGTGATTTATAGATTACAAAAAAAGCCATCCCTAGGGGGACGGCTTAATGACTGAATTTGTATACTTATTGTGCAAGACGCTCCTTCACGTTGTTCATTGCTTCTTTCAGGCTGCTGTTCATGACCCGTGCATAATGCTGTGTCATACGTGTGGAGGCATGGCCGAGCATGACGGAAACATCTTGAAGAGGCACATTGTTGGCAAGCGTGACCGTAGTCCCGAAAGTGTGACGGGCAACGTGCGTGGTCAGATTCTTCTTAATGCCGCAGAAATCGGCTATTTCCTTGAGATAGCTGTTCATCTTCTGGTTGCACATGACGGGCAAACAGCATCCTTTCTTAATGCAGGTCGGATGTTCCTTGTATTTCTCCAATATGGCCAGGGGTACGGGCAGCAATGGAATATTGCTGATGGAAGAGGCCTTCCTACGGTGTTCCAATTTGACCCTTCCTTTTCTTATCCACCAGTCTCCGAGATTGTCCTGTACCAGATTCTCTTTGTTCAGACTGGCAACATCGGAGAATGCCAAACCGGTGAAGCACGCAAAGACAAAGACATCCCTGACCAGTTCAAGCCGTGGAATGGTGAATTTCTTTTTCATTACGGTCTGCAACTCGTCGTAGGTCAGGAATACCGGATCGGTCTCGTCCTGCTCCATCTTGTAACCGTAAAAGGGATTCTTGCG
>NZ_CAXSVC010000034.1:0-57679 GCF_964240755.1 Bacteroides sp. HPS0048
ATATCTTTCGTAGTTAACATTTATTAAAGCAATATTCTGCGGAAACATTTGGTTTTAATAGAGTATACGAGGAACGAGGCGATCTCCGTAGAGAAACGACCTGTTTCTCTACGGAGAAAAACAATGGTTAATAACACGCTATATATCAGCCTGTTACAAAACCAGTTATTTTACTACAATTTGTCACAATACATTACCTCCACATTCCACTCATTCTCACCTCATGTTTAATGAATCTACGAGCGCGGATGCAACATATGAAGCGGACGAACAGAGTTATCACTGATCCGGAAAAGAAAGAAGTAAAGGTGCAAAAAAAACGAAACTTAAAAAATGACATTAAAAAGAAAATAGCTGTTCAACAATGACCAAACAAAAAAATAGTAACTTTGCAGATAATGTAAGCATTGGCAATAATAAATGAATGTATCTATGAAATTCCTACACATCAGCAGTTTATCACTCTTCTTGTTAAGTACCATAACGATGGGGGCTATGGCCCAGATCAACCAATTGGATCCACCTGTTATGGGTTGGAGTTCATGGAACACCTATCGTATTCATATCAACGAAGCGTTGATCAAGAAACAGGCCGATGCAATGGTCAGCCAAGGTTTGAAAGAAGCCGACTATCTGTATGTAAATGTAGATGATGGTTTCTTTGGCTGGCGTGATGAAAACGGAAAGTTACAAACTCATCCCGAACGTTTCCCCAATGGCTTAAAGTGTGTAGCCGACTATATTCATTCCAAAGGTTTAAAAGCGGGCATTTATTCCGATGCCGGAAGTAATACCTGTGGTTCTATTTGGGACAAAGACCCCAATGGTGTTGGGGTAGGATTGTATGGACACGAAAAGCAGGACGCCGACCTGTTCTTCAACGAATGGGGCTTCGACTTTATCAAGATAGACTACTGTGGTGCAGGACAGTCATTGGCATTGGAAGAACAGAAGCGTTATACCGAAATTCGTCAGGCTATTGATGCGGTTTGTAACCGGAATATTTCATTAAACATCTGTCGCTGGGCATTTCCCGGGACATGGGCCAAAGACCTTGCCCGCTCATGGCGTATCAGTGCAGATATCACTCCCAAATGGGAATCCATCAAATATATTATCGGCAAAAACCTGTATTTATCTGCATATGCCGGAGGCGGACATTATAACGATATGGATATGCTGGAAATTGGTCGTGGGCTGAAACCGGAAGAAGAGGAAGTACACTTCGCTATGTGGTGTATCATGAGTTCACCGTTACTTATCGGTTGTGACCTGACAACAATCCCAAAATCTTCTCTGGAATTATTGAAAAACAGAGAACTCATTGCACTCAATCAAGATCCGTTAGGCTTGCAAGCCTATGTAGTACAACATAAGAATGGAGGGTATGTACTGACGAAAGATATGGAACAAAAACGAGGCAAGGTACGTGCAGTGGCATTCTATAATCCTTCTGACACAAATTGCTCTTTTTCGATACCGACAACACAACTCGAATTGGGAGGAAAAATAAAAGTACGTGATTTAATAAAACGCCAATCAGTCGGCACCGTTACCAATAAGTTGGTATACGAACTACCCCCTCATAGCGTAAAAATACTTCGCCTGGAAGCCGAACAACGCCTGGAGCCTACCCATTATGAAGCAGAATGGGCATATCTGCCATGCTATAACGATTTGGCTACGCATCCCAGGAATATTCTCTATGCCCCACTCAAAGATGCATCAGGAGGCATGATTGTACGTTATCTGGGCGGACAGGCAGAAAATTATGCCGAATGGAACGAAGTATACAGTGAAAAAGGGGGACGGTATAAATTACATATTTCTTATGTCCCGGGTGCAGACCGCAAACTGGAAGTCGAAGTAAATGGCAAAAAAACGATACTAAAAGATCTACAAACCGATGACTCAAAAGGTATGGCAATCATCACATTACCTGTAGAATTAAAAGCCGGGAATAATGTAATACGTATGTGCAGCCCCTACTGCTGGGCACCGGATATAGATTGTTTCACGTTAGAGAAAGACATCTAAACAGGATTAAACCGTAAATAGTATCCTCACAACACATACTTCATCCCCAGATGAGTCTAATATAGCATAGTCCCCCACTTTACTTATTTCCTTCAAATTCATACGGCAATAAGCATATAAAGAAGAAATAGCAATTTTTTCTCCTGACAATACCTTTCCCGCTAATTCATCTGTATTACCACCAAATTGTATCTTATGTTTTATTTCCACTTCTAAAAGCACTAAATATTACGAGGGATAGAAAAGAAAAAGCGGAGAGAGTTTTTCAACTTTCTCCGCTTCAGTACCCAGACCCGGGGTCGAACCGGGATGGAAGTGAATCCACTGGTGTTTGAGACCAGCGCGTCTACCGATTCCGCCATCTGGGCATTTGGTTTCAATTGCGGTGCAAAGATACGTCTTTTTTCTAAACCCACAAGCATTTTGATAAAAAAAGGAGGAAAAATTTATAAAACATCCCTTAAACACTTCTCTGTTCAAAGAATAAACCGTAAATTAGCAGAAACTTTTAAAACAGTCAATATCATGACAGGTAAAGATAATTATTGTGTAATTATGGGAGGTGGCATTGGTAGCCGCTTCTGGCCATTTAGTCGCAAAACTCTGCCTAAACAATTTCTGGATTTCTTTGGTACCGGACGCTCTTTGTTACAGCAAACTTTTGATCGCTTTAACAAAGTAATCCCTACGGAAAATATACTCATCGTAACCAATGCGATGTATGCAGACCTGGTAAAAGAACAACTTCCGGAATTGAACCCGGATCAAATTTTGCTTGAACCGGCAAGAAGAAATACCGCTCCCTGTATCGCGTGGGCCTCCTATCATATCCGTGCATTAAACCCGAACGCTAACATAGTAGTAGCTCCTTCAGACCATTTGATACTGAAAGAAGGTGAGTTTCTGGAAGCAATTGAAAAAGGACTCGACTTTGTTGCACATTCAGACAAACTACTCACATTAGGTATTAAGCCGAATCGGCCGGAAACAGGCTACGGATATATTCAGATAGCCGAACAGGATGGAGAAAATTTCTACAAAGTAAAAACTTTTACAGAAAAGCCGGAACTCGAACTGGCTAAAGTATTTGTAGAAAGTGGTGAGTTCTATTGGAACTCCGGATTATTTATGTGGAACGTAAATACCATTATCAAAGCCAGCGAAATATTATTACCCGAATTAGCATCAAAATTAGGAGCAGGAAAAGATTTCTATGGAACTCCCGAAGAAACCTCTTTTATTGAAGAGAACTTCCCTGCTTGCCCCAATGTATCCATTGACTTTGGTGTTATGGAAAAAGCAGATAATGTTTATGTGTCACTTGGGGACTTTGGCTGGTCGGATTTAGGAACATGGGGATCATTATATGACCTCTCTCCGAAAGACGAGAACAACAATGTCACTTTGAAAAGTGAATCATTGATCTACAACAGCAAAAACAATATAGTTGTCTTACCTGAAGGAAAACTGGCAGTCATTGAAGGACTCGAAGGATTCCTGGTTGCTGAATCAGAAAACGTATTGCTTATCTGCAAAAAAGACGAAGAACATGCTATACGAAAATATGTTAATGACGCTCAGATGAAAATGGGCGATGACTACATTTAAATAAAGGAGGGGCTAAAAAAGCCCCTTTTTTTATCAAGTAATGCTCCATCTCAGTTTTAGCAAAAGATATATAGGTATTAAAAACTATTCCTTTATCTTTGCAAAAAAATCTATTACCATTCCGGACATGTTTTCGGTTAATAAAACAGCACCAACTGAGAAATGGACAAAACTCTTCAAAACTCTCACAGACTCAATGTAGTAGATGCACTACGTGGTTTTGCCTTACTGGCCATTGTATTATTACATAACTTAGAACATTACAATATTTATTTTATTCCTGAAGCTCAACCTGAATGGTTGCAAACGTTGGACAAGGGGGTATGGAATACGCTGTTCTTCTTATTTGCGGGAAAAGCTTATGCAACATTCTCACTCCTTTTCGGATTTAGTTTCTACATTCAATACCACAATGCCGAAAAGCGGGGAATAGATTTCCGTGGACGTTTTGCCTGGCGCATGGTCTTGCTATTCCTTTTTTCCCAATTGCATGCATTATTTTATAACGGTGACATCTTACTGCTTTACTCCGTCGTTGGACTCACACTAATTCCCGTTTGCAGGCTAAAAGATAAAACGGTTTTCTGGATTGCACTGATTTTGTTACTCCAACCTTTTGAATGGGGGCGAATGATCTATGCAATATTAAACCCCGATTACGTAATAAACGCGAATAAGTTCATGCCTTATGCCCTGCTTGCCCAAGAGGCTACCAGTCACGGAACTTTCCTTGAGGTTTTAAACAATAATATATGGAACGGACAATTATACAGTAATATCTGGCAGGTAGAAAATGGACGCCTATTCCAAACAGCCGCTTTATTTATGTTCGGGATGTTACTGGGACGCAGGAAATACTTTATCAAAAGTACATCTACAATCTGTATCTGGAAACGTATGCTTAAACTATCTGTTATCGCGTTTATTCCACTACATATCCTTCGCGTTTTTGCTCCGGCATACATTCATAATCAGTCTGTACTAACACCCTTCAACATAGCCATTCCATCGCTGGCAAACTTTACTTTCATGCTTATTTTAATCTCTGCATTTACATTGTTATGGTTTAAGAAAGGCGACGGATATAAATGGCAGCAGATAGTTATTCCCTATGGCCGAATGAGCCTGACTAACTATATCTCACAGTCCATCATAGGCGTTTGTATTTACTATGGCTTTGGGTTAGGACTTTACACATCTACCGGAGCAACCGCAACACTATTCATCGGATTATTCATATTTACGATTCAGCTGATATTCAGTCGCTACTGGTTGGAACGCCATAAACAAGGGCCACTTGAGTTTTTATGGCGCAAAGGTACATGGATAAAGATATAAAAACAACAAAGCGCACTATCCACCCGGACAATGCGCTTTTCCATTATTTAGAAGAAGAAGGTATTTATTTCACCCATGCCTGATGAATGCTTCCGGCTATTTCCTTAAACTCTTCATCAGATAATTTTAGTTTCGGATTGGAGATTATCATATCCGACTCCTTATTGATAGGAATAAGATGAATATGAGCATGAGGAACCTCCAGACCCATAACAGCTACCCCCACACGTTTGCAAGGAACAGCTTTCTCAATAGCACGAGCTACCGATTTGGCAAAGACATGCATGGCTGCCAGGTCATCATCACTCAAATCGAAAATATAATCAATCTCTTGCTTGGGGATAACCAACGTATGCCCTTTCACCAGCGGATTGATATCAAGGAAAGCAAAAAAACGTTCATCTTCTGCCACCTTATAACAGGGAATTTCACCTGCGATAATTCTACTGAATATTGTTGCCATAACCTAAATATATAAAATAAGGCAAGCCCTTATAACGGACCTGCCTTAGTATTAAAACGAAATGTTTACTACTTCCAGACTGATTTTACCTTGTGGTACCTGAATCTCAGCAACATCCCCCACCTTCTTGCCAAGTAATCCCTGAGCAATCGGGGTACTTACGGAAATCTTTCCTTCTTTCAGGTTAGCTTCACTTTCGGATACAATGGTATAAGTCATCTTCATACCATTCTTTGTATTCTTCAGTTCTACTTTATTCAAAATCTGTACTGAATCTGTTTTCAGTTTTGACTCATCAATAATCTTCGCGTCTGCAATAATTGCCTTCAGCTTATTGATTTTCATCTCAAGCATACCTTGCGCCTCTTTTGCAGCATCATACTCTGCATTTTCTGACAAGTCACCTTTATCACGTGCTTCGGCTATTGCCGCAGAAATCTTAGGGCGCTCTACTGTTTCCAGTTCTTTTAGTTCTGCCATTAATTTCTTGTAACCTTCTTCTGACATATAAGCCATGATGTTTTTCCTCCTTTAATTTAAACGGTCATATAAAACAAAAAAGAATTCCAACATGAGCCATGCTGGAACCCTCTTTTCATTATTTCTTTTGCAAAGATAGGCTTTTAAATGATACGCGTCAAGCAAAAACCAATGCTATGTAACATATTTAAATGAAAACTTCTAATTTATAACAACTTAAAGCAATGATTTGATCGCACTATCCAAGTTTTTTACATCTTCACCACGTGCACTCAGTTCATTATTCCGGTTCACAAGAAAGAGAGCAGGCACCTGACGAACATTGTATAACGCAGCAACACTGGAATATATTCCATTACCGTCACGTACACAAACCCAAGGCAGATTGTCGGCTGATGTTTTCCAGAAATGCTCATCTGCATCCAAAGACACCTGATAAATTTCAAATCCCTGATTTGCATATTTATTATAAAGCTCACGCAACATCAGATTGTGGGGAGCACCTGCCTGAGTCTGATAAACAGAAAAATCCAGCAAGACAACCTTCCCCTTTAGTTCGCTGAGTTTACGAACATTTCCTTTTATATCCCGCAAGCTAATATCAATTACGCCGGTTTCTGCTATCTTATCCTCAGGTATCTCTATCGTTTTCTGCTTAGGAGCACGCGTATTCTTCATACCCTTTATAACAATGTTATACAGATTCTTGGAACGGATAGCATGAGGATAGGAATTATTCAAACTGGTAGCCACCGCCGCAAAACACTTAATATCGTCTTTACTATTTAAAGGATCGAAAATAAGATAGTCATTCAACTTCTGAAATAAAGCAAAATAAGCAGCGGCTGTATTAGGAGCAGCAAAAATATAGTTCACTTTCACATCATCCTTATAATTTTTGAGCAACACAGACAAACTATCTTCAAAAACATCATGCCCCAATTTATTAGAACGGGCAACTGCCAGTAACGCATTCACCTGATTCTGCAAACGAGCCTGCTTCAAACTTAACTCTTTAATTTTCTGACTGTTTTCAGAACCTTCTACCGTATATGCAGCAGCAAAATCAACATAAGGGGCCTTTATCTCAATGGTCTCTGTTGAATCAACTGAAAAATTAATAACTTTGTCGTCTACACGCAACCGGTAAAACTCAGGAGATTCCGGGCGAGCTTGCCGAAAACTGAACGAACCATTTCCCTTCAACTTCACTGAGTCCAAAGGTATAATACCCTCAAGAGCTGATGATTCCAGATAAAGCATTTTACCATTGGCATCCGAAACCACTCCATTCACTTTAAACTGAGGGCCGGAATTACAAGAGCTCAAGGCTAAGGCAGCAAGTGCTACAAAAGTTAATTTTTTCATATCTATGCATGTTATTTTTCGAACTGCAAATATAGTTCTTTTCGAGACTCATCAAAGCATTTTGTTCTGTTCTTCACCCTTTTTTTGAAAAAAAACCAAATAAGCAATAACTTTTTATCTCATTCCCACGATATTAGAACGATAAATATATATCTTTGCAGGAATTTTGAAAGAAAATATAGATAAAACAATTTTTATGATCAACCCAATTGTTAAGACGATCGAGTTAGGAGATGGCAGAACCATCACGCTCGAAACGGGAAAGTTGGCAAAACAGGCAGACGGTTCTGTAATGCTTCGCATGGGTAACACCATGTTACTTGCTACTGTTTGTGCCGCTAAAGATGCAGTTCCCGGAACAGATTTCATGCCGCTTCAGGTAGAGTACAAAGAAAAATTTGCAGCATTTGGCCGCTTTCCCGGTGGTTTTACAAAAAGAGAAGGAAGAGCTTCTGATTATGAGATTCTTACTTGCCGTTTAGTAGACCGTGCTCTCCGCCCCCTATTCCCCGATAATTATCACGCAGAAGTTTATGTAAATATTATCCTGTTCTCAGCAGATGGTGTTGACATGCCCGATGCATTGGCAGGACTTGCCGCTTCAGCAGCACTTGCCGTATCAGATATTCCATTCAACGGACCGATTTCAGAAGTACGTGTAGCACGTATTGATGGTAAGTTCGTTATCAATCCTACTTTCGACCAGCTTGAACAAGCAGATATGGACCTCATGGTTGCCGCTACTTATGAAAATATCATGATGGTAGAAGGCGAAATGCACGAAGTATCAGAAGCTGAACTGCTGGAAGCAATGAAAGTAGCTCACGAAGCTATTAAAATTCATTGTAAAGCACAGATGGAACTAACTCAGGAAGTTGGTAAAACTGTAAAACGTGAATACTCACACGAAGAAAACGATGAAGAACTTCGTAAGGCTGTTCGCGAGGCTTGCTATGACAAATCATATGCTATTGCAGCTTCCGGAAACAGAAACAAGCACGAACGTCAGGAAGCTTTCGATGCTATCCGCGACGAATTCAAAGCTCAGTTTACTGAAGAAGAACTGGCTGAGAAAAGCGCATTGATCGACCGTTACTATCATGATGTAGAAAAAGAGGCTATGCGTCGTTGTATTCTGGACGAAGGTAAACGTCTGGACGGACGTAAGACAAACGAGATTCGCCCTATCTGGAGCGAAGTCAATCCATTGCCGGGACCTCACGGATCAGCTATCTTCACTCGTGGAGAAACTCAGTCACTGACATCTGTTACACTTGGAACCAAACTCGATGAAAAGACTATAGATGATGTACTGGTTCACGGGAAAGAGCGTTTCTTATTGCATTATAATTTCCCTCCTTTCTCTACAGGAGAAGCAAAAGCACAGCGTGGTGTAGGACGTCGTGAGATTGGTCACGGACACTTGGCATGGCGTGCATTAAAAGGTATGATCCCTACAGATTATCCTTACGTAGTTCGTGTCGTTTCTGATATCCTCGAATCCAACGGTTCTTCTTCCATGGCTACTGTTTGTGCCGGAACATTGGCACTGATGGACGCTGGTGTAAAGATCAAAAAACCGGTATCTGGTATCGCTATGGGATTAATCAAGAATGCAGGTGAAGACAAATATGCAGTACTTTCGGATATCCTTGGTGATGAAGACCACTTGGGAGATATGGACTTTAAAGTAACCGGAACTGAAAACGGTATCACTGCTACACAGATGGATATTAAGGTAGACGGCTTGTCATTTGACATCCTTGAACGTGCATTGAATCAGGCAAAAGAAGGACGTATGCATATCCTCGGTAAGATGCTCGAAACAATTGACGAACCTCGCACTGAACTGAAAGACCATGCTCCACGTATTGAAACAATGACTATCCCGAAAGAATTCATCGGAGCTATCATTGGCCCGGGCGGAAAGATCATTCAGGGCATGCAGGAAGATACAGGTGCTACTATCACCATCGAAGAAACAGACGGAGTAGGTCGTATCGAAATAGCCGGAACCAACAAGAAAAGCATTGACGACGCTATGCGTATCATCAAAGGCATCGTTGCTGTACCCGAAGTTGGTGAAATATACAAAGGTAAAGTTCGTTCTATTATGCCTTATGGTGCATTCGTTGAATTCCTGCCAGGCAAAGACGGATTGCTCCACATCTCTGAAATCGACTGGAAACGTCTGGAAACAGTAGAAGAAGCCGGAATCAAAGAAGGTGACGAGATTGAAGTGAAATTAATGGATGTTGATCCTAAAACTGGCAAATTTAAGCTGTCCAGAAAAGTATTACTTCCAAAACCGGAAAAGAAATAACAAAGCATTGCTTTCTATAAGATAGAAGATGGCTGAACTACAATAAGTTCAGCCATTTTTTTATCAATAAGTTTGTTTTTCTCGAAAAGAATGCGTTGTTTTGTCTGAAGAAAAAGAAAAAAACATTAAAGCAGATAATGCCTCAACCGAATAACCTTCATACTATGGATACCTTTACCCGATTTTTTCAGGAAAATCAGGAAAGGTTTTTATCATTTGCCTATTCCTATATAAGGAACAAAGTCGAGGCCGAGGATATTCTGATGGAGTCAATGATAGCTCTTTGGGAGAACCGTGAAAAATGGGAAAATGATTCTAATCTGCAAGCACTACTCCTGACAATCATCAAAAACAAAGCACTAAACCATCTTGCCCACGAACAAGTACGTCTGCGTGCCGAAGATGATATCAATACCCACAGACAAAGAGAACTTGATTTGCGAATCTCCACACTTGAAGCGTGTGAACCGGATATGATCTTCAATACCGAAATACAACATATCGTCCGTAAAGCACTTCTCAAAATGCCCGAACAAAGCCGGAATATATTTATACTAAGCCGCTATCAGAATACTCCCAACAGAATGATAGCTGAGAAGCTTGGTATATCAATCAAAAGCGTAGAGTTTCATATCACCAAAGCGCTAAAAATATTGCGTACTGAGCTAAAAGATTATTTAATTTCTATTCTTCTCTAAAAAAAATCATTTTTTCATTAGGGTAGTCCTGAGGTAACCTGTTATATATACAGAAGGGGGAGAAAAAGCTCCTCCAAACAATAGAAATAAAAGCCTTATGAACCAGGATCTGCTATACAAATACTTTAAGGGAAACGCCACAATAGAGGAAGAAAAACAAATTCTCGATTGGGTGGATGCTTCTGATGAGAATAGAAAAACATTCCAAAAAGAGCGTATGCTTTATGACATCGCGCTTTTCTCCAATGAAAAACAATCCATCCATGCAAATAATAAAGCACGTATCATTCCAATGCTGAAATGGACTACCCGTATCGCAGCAATGATAGCAATCGTTTGGGGGTGTGGATTCTTGTTCAAAGACTATCAATACAGCAGACTGGCCCAACTACAAACTGTAACCGTTCCTGCCGGACAACGGGCACAAATCACATTGGCAGACGGTACCAAAATATGGTTAAACTCTCAGTCTACACTGACTTATGCCAGCAACTTCGGACGGCAAGAGAGAAACGTTAGCTTGGATGGAGAAGCCTATTTTGAAGTAAGCAAGAACAAAAAGATTCCTTTCTTTGTAAATACTGAAACAAATAAAGTACGCGTAGTAGGTACTTGTTTCAATGTATGTGCCTACAAGGGAAGTAATGAATTTGAAACTACACTTGTAGAAGGTATCGTCGATATTTATACTTCTGAAGGAATAAAACCTGTTACCCGTCTCATTAAAGATGAATTTTTCGGATCGTACAATGGAAAAGCCCAAAAGAAAATTCTCCCTTCGTATGAATATTTAAGATGGAAAGAAGGATTGTATTGTTTTGACGATTCCCCCTTTACCTGCATACTCTCTAAACTCGAAAAATATTATAATGTAAAGATAACAGTCAAAAATCCCGAAGTATTGAATTACCGTTGTACAGGTAAGTTCAAAGAGCAAGACGGTGTTGAACACATACTCCGGGTTATTCAGAAAGACCACCGATTCACTTATCAGATCAACGAAGACAAAGACAGTATAACCATAGAATAGGAAAAAAAGAGCTCAATAAAACCTTTAATTTAGTACTAACCCTTTAAATACCAGAATGCACATGAAGTTATAGAAAATCCCCTATCCCCTCTGAAAAAGAGAATCGGAAAGTACCCCCATACTTTCCGATTCGAAACAGTCAAAAATCGACCTTAATCAATTTATTAACTTAACACATTACAAAGATATGAGAAAAATTTCTTTGAAAGGGCATTTATGCCCAAAAAGTTTAGCATTCAAGCAAATATTACTTACTATGAAGATTACTATTTTCCTTCTTCTGTTCGTAACATTTCAGGCTTACAGCGGAAACAGCTATTCACAAAGTGCAAAAATTAGCATTCCCCGCTCAGATCTGAAAGTGAGCGAATTACTCTCTCAGATAGAATCACAGACCGAGTATCTGTTTGTTTACAACAAAAAGAATGTAGACACCAGACGCACCGTAACCATTGATGCTGACAATAAAGCCGTATCAGAGGTGCTGGACGAAGCCTTCAAGGGTACAGGCATCAGCTATGTAATGGAAGGAAACAATATCGTTCTCACTAAAAATAATGAGAATGTAGTATCCATACAACAAAACAACAATAACATTCCTATCAAAGGAACAGTTACCGACAGTAAAGGAGAACCTATCATTGGTGCCAATATCTTGGAAAAAGGTACGACTAATGGTACAATTACAGATATGGACGGTAATTTCACTCTCTCCGTCCCTGCCGATGCTACACTAACCATCACCTATGTAGGATATCAGCCACTGAGTATTGCAGTAAAAGGACAAAGAAACTTCAATATCAAGATGGAGGAAGAAGCACTGTCACTTGAAACCGTTGTTGTAACAGCAATGGGCATCAAACGCAAATCAGAAACATTGACCTATTCCGTACAACAGGTAAACGGAGATGACCTCACCCGCGTAAAAGATCCCAATATGATTAATGCACTGGAAGGAAAAATTGCCGGTGTAACTATAACCAAAAGTGCTTCCGGATTGGGTGGATCTGCCAAAGTATCTATCCGCGGTATCCGTTCGGCCTATGAAAATGGAAACAATCAACCACTTTATGTAATTGACGGTGTGCCCATGCTGAACTCTGCCAATGAAACTACTTCTACTATTATGGGAGGTAATAATGATGCTGGTAATCATGATACCGGTGATGGTATTTCGAACCTGAATCCCGAAGATATCCAATCTATTTCCGTCCTGAAAGGTGCCTCTGCCGCAGCGCTGTATGGCTCACAAGCCGCAAATGGTGTTATCATGATCACCACGAAAAAAGGACAGGCAGGTTCAACCCGCGTAACTTATTCATCCAGCCTCACATTCGATCAGGCAATTAGTAAACCAGAGTTCCAGGACTCATACAATTCCAGCTGGAAACCGGATGCAAGTATCGGCAAACATGATAATTTGTCCGACTTCTTCTCAACCGGTATCACAGCCATCAACTCAATAAGTCTCTCTACCGGAAATGAGAAAGCTCAAACCTATTTCTCATATTCCAATACACGAGCCAAAGGAATCATTGATGTTAACAAACTATCAAAACACAACCTTACTTTCCGCCAGACAGGCAAGTTCTTCGATGATAAATTAACCCTTGACGGTAACGTTAACCTGATGCACCAAAATGGTAAAAACCGTCCTGTAACCGGTGGCCTATACCTGAATCCATTGATCGGCTTATATACTTTCCCACGTGAGAAAGATATGAACGAATACAAAGCCGGAGAGAAATGGGACGATGATCGTAGTATGCCCAGACAATACTGGTATAAAGACTTCAACAACGGAATGGAAGGAAATCCCTACTGGATGTTAAACCGTGTAACCAACAGAGATACACGTACACGTACCATTGCTTCATTAACTGCTAACGTCAAGGCAACTGACTGGCTGACTATCCAGGCACGTGGTACAGGCGATTATATCGGTGATAAAACCGAACAAAAGATGTGGGCTTCCACTTCTACCAGTCTGACTGGCGGAGATTGGGATGCAAAAACAGATAACGGACGATACATGTATGGTACAAGTAGTGAGTTCATGGTATATGGTGACCTTATGGCTATGATAAATAAAACATGGGGTAAGTTCAGCCTGAACGCAGCACTTGGTGCAGCCATCAACTACCAGAGAAGTAACTCACTAAATATCGATTCATATAAAAGCGGACTTCATTACCCTAATGTATTTGACTTACGTAATGTCAAATACGATTCCGGTACGGGTATGGAAACTGAAAACAATGCTACCCGAGAAGTACAATCTGTGTTCGGTACCGCACAAATCGGATACGCTGATGCTCTTTATCTGGATCTGACAGCACGTAATGACTGGTCATCTACACTGTATGGAACCAATTCTTTGAAAAAAGGTTACTTCTATCCTTCCGTAGGTTTATCATGGTTGATTCACAAATCAATTAATCTGCCGGACTGGATTAATTTTGCCAAGATACGTGGTTCATTTGCCGAGGTAGGTAATGACCTGCCCAGATATCAGGCCCATCTCTATCCTCAATTGTCTATCGGAGGCAATATAGAACAAGTGACCAACTATAATGACGGAACTTTGAAACCCGAACTTACAGACTCTTGGGAAGTTGGTGGTGAATTCAAATTCTTACACAACCGAATCGACCTTGACTTCACATGGTATCAGACTATGACCAGAAACCAATTCCTTATTGTTCCAATGAAACCAGGTTCTACCTATACCAATCAGATGATTAATGCAGGCAAAATCAGTAATAAAGGTTTCGAACTGACAATAGGTGGCGTTCCTGTACAAAATGAAAACTTCTATTGGAGAACCCAGATAAACTTTGCCACCAATAAGAATGAAGTAAAAGAATTGACCGACACATACAAAGAGTATAACTATGGACAGGATGGCTTGAACATGGCTTATCGTATGAAAGTAAAAGAAGGGGGATCATTGGGAGATCTTTACGGAAAAGGCTTCAGCCGTGACGATAACGGAAATATTCAATATGACGACGACGGACTCCCTACTCTAACAGCAAACCGTGACGATGTTTACTTAGGAAACAGTAACCCCGACTGTACCTTGGGTTGGAGTAATACCTTCAGCTTCTATGGAGTAAACATCAGTTTCCTTATCGATGGCAGCTTTGGTGGGAAAGTATTGTCATTCACTCAAGGCCAACTGGATCAATATGGTGTCAGTAAAAACATAGGAGAAGCGATGGACCGCGGTTATGTCGAATTAGAAGGTAAACAAATTAAAGATGTACAAGGCTTCTATGGAAGAGTTGGTAACATTGATGGATGTTCTGAGTATTACGTTTACGACAGAACCAATATTCGCCTGCGTGAACTATCTATCGGTTACAATCTGCCACAGGCATGGATTGAAAAAACAAAGGTATTTAAAAGTATCAACTTGGCATTAGTTGCACGCAACTTGTTTTTTATTTACAAAGATGCACCATTCGATCCGGATGCTTTAATGTCTGTAGGTAACACAAATCAGGGAGTAGACGTATTTGGAATGCCAACTACACGCAGTATGGGATTTAACCTAAAATTTACATTCTAATAACTAATACACAGAACGATATGAAAAATCAAATCAAATATATAGCAGCATTATTATTCGGTATTCTGTTTGTTGTAACCGCCTGTACAGACAAGTTTGAATATATGAACACCGAATTGGGAGCCTATACACCCGACAAGCAAATAGCAGATAGTAAGTATGGTAACAAAATGTATTTCAATACCATTCAACGTTCCATCTACTTTAATGACCCGGCTCCAGGTGGTACAGACTGGACATTTCAGACCATGCAAAATCTGAATGTAGATATGTTTGCAGGCTACTTCCACGACATGGCTTCCAAGTTTACTGACATGAATTCCACTTACAATCTAAATGACGGATGGAATGGAACAAACTGGACTTATACTTATCAATACGGAGTATCTGCTCTGAATAAAAGTATGGATGCCAATGTTAATTGTAAACCTTACTTAGCCTTATGCAAAATATATAAAGTAGCTATGCTTCATCGATTAGCCGATCAGTATGGTGCAATTCTTTATTCAGATTTTGAGAATTACATTCCCGAATCTCAGGAAAAGGTATACACAGCCATGTTTGCAGATATCGATCAGGCTCTCTCCTGGATAGATGAGTCCACTCAGGAAGGTATTGCTCAAGAGATTATAGACAATATTACTAAATTCGATATTCTGATGAAAAACGATAAAACGTTGGCACATTATGCCAAATGGGCTAATTCACTTCGTCTGCGATTAGCCATGCGCATATCCAACGTAAATCCTAAACAAGCAGCAACTGAAGTTACCAAAGCATTACAAGACCCTCACGGACTCATTGAAACCAATGCTGAAAATGTAGCAGTCTTTGCTGATGGAAGTAATTACAAAAACCCATTGGGCACCATCGGGCTCGGCTGGTGGGAAGTATATATGAATGCCTCTATGGAATCTTTCCTCGTAGGCTATAATGATCCTCGTACCAATAAGTATTTTACACCTTCTGTAGGCGGAACCGAAGGTCTGGACGCATCATTCAAACCACGCTTCGACTATAAGGGCATGCAAAAAGGTATTCCGCAAGGATTCAACTACAATACGCCGGCCGAATGTAATCATTATAAATACCACTCACGCTCAACCATCCAGATTACTACCGATGCACCCTTAATGACAGCTTCCGAAGTTTGGTTCCTTCGCGCCGAAGCTAAATTACGTGAATTCACCGGAGCAAACGAAAGCGTTCAGAACTGTTATGAAAAAGCTGTCCGCCTTTCTTTCGAACAGTGGGGAGCAACAAATGCAGACGAATACTTGCAAAGTAATTCCCAACCTTCAGACTACAAAGATGTATTCTTTGAAAGCAATGACATGAAAGCCGTATCAACAATAACCCCAAAATGGGATGAAAATGCCAGCAAGGAAGTGAAGCTGGAACGAATTATCACGCAAAAATGGTTGGCACTGTATCCGGAAGGAGCAGAAGCATGGGCTGAACAGCGTCGTACTGGTTATCCTCATTTGTTTAAAGTATTGACAAACCATAGCAATGGACTGATTGATACCAATAAGATGGTACGCCGTCTCCCGTTCCCGTCTGGTTTAGCTTCATCCTTCCCGGATCTATATCAACAATTGGTAGGTGCTTTAGGAGGCGCCGATAATGGTGGTACCGACGTATGGTGGAGTGTTGGAAAAAATAATTTCTAATAGATATAAAAATCCTGATTAGACGTTTTCTCCGTATTAGTTTAAATTAAGAGAGAGGATTGAAAGAGGGTGTCCGAAAGGGTACCCTCTTGTTTTATAATACAGCATAACTACGGATCAATAGAGCAAACCACAGTAATGCTTCTAATCATTACCGTACTTTCTTATTGTAGATAAAAGTACACTTTTACAATAAAAACATCCCCATGTTCTTATATAAAACATCCGGATGTTGTGTACCACAACATCCGGATGTTTTCATAGCAAACTTCATATCTTAAGCAAGGCATTCTATACTATTATTACAATCAAGCATATCTATTCTCTATACGCCCAACCTGCATCATTTATATTCAGCAATAGGCAACTCTCCTCGCAAAGCTCCTAATGCATTCTGTGCCAGAGCTTCCAGCTCATCTTCACCCGGATATACATACACCGGAGCAAGGAAAGAGATACGTTCTTTCAAACGGGAAACGACATAATCGGAATGGGCAATCCCTCCCGTCAACAGTATTGCATCCACTTTACCATAGAGAGCTACAGCCGCCGCGCCAATACTCTTGGCCACCTGATAAATCATTGCATTCAATATCAACTCTGCTTTCTTATCTCCATTCTCTATAGAAGCTACAATAGCAGGAACATCCGTCGTACCCAAATGTGCTGTCAGACCGGCACGACCGGAAATACGTTTTTTTAATTCATCTTTCGTAAAACGTCCACTATAACATAAGTCTATCAATTGCCCGGCCGGAAGAGTTCCGGCACGCTCAGGCGAAAACGGTCCTTCACCATCAAGCGCATTATTTACGTCTATAGCACGCCCATGATCGTGGGCACCAATAGAAATACCTCCGCCCAAATGACAAATAACAAGATTCAGATTTTCGTATCTCGTATCGTGTTCGCGGGCATAGCGACGGGCAATAGCACGCTGGTTCAATGCATGCCAGATCGTAACGCGAGGCATAAGAGGTGACCCTGTGATATGAGGTATTTCATCCATTTCGTCCACCACACCAGGATCGGCAATGAAAGCACGACAACCGGGAAGCATAGAAGCCAACTCAGCCGCAATAAGACATCCCAAGTTACAGGCATGGGTACGCATAGCATGAAGAGTATCAAGCCGCATAGCCTCATTAACTTCGTATACACCTCCGGGAATTGGCTTTACCAGCCCTCCACGGCCGATAATGGCGTCAAACTGGAAAGGAATTCCTTCCTTCTCCAGCTCCGTAAGTACAAGAGATTTACGAAAATCAAACTGATCGGTCACCTGTGGAAAGGTAGCCAACTCGTCTACCGTATGACGAATATTACGAACCAGCAACGGAGTTTCATCCTCAAAAACGGCAATCTTCGTCGAAGTAGAACCAGGATTAATGGCGAGTATCTTCATTATACATCTTATTTACAAGTAAGGCATGCCATAGCCATGCTATAATATTTTGACAAACCGGAATCACTACGTGAAGGTAGTACCACCGGACAAACAGGACCTTGCAGCAAGCCTGCCATATCTGCATTGGCAAAAAGAGACACTGACTTGTAGAAAGTATTACCAGACTCGATGTTAGGGAATATCAAAACATCTGCCTGCCCGTTGATAGGCGAAACAATTCCCTTTATATTCCCACTTGCCTGCTCACAGGAAGTACGGACATCCAACGGACCATCAATAATAACATTACCGAACTCACCGGCTTCTGCCAACTCCACAATATTCACATAATCTAATGAATGGGGAAACTTGGCACTGACCTTCTCCGTACAATGAATAAGAGAGATACGTGGCTGTTCAATCCCAAAAGAATGACAAGTATGAATGGCATACCAGATCATTTCAATACGTTGTTGCAAAGTAGGACGGGGAATAACAGCCGCATCAGAAAAAAACAGTAATTTATTATAGGTAGGAATCTGCATCACAGCAAGATGAGTCAATACTTTCCCTTTAGGCAACAGTCCTTTTTCTTTGTCGAGAATGGCATGAAGAAGGTTATCCGTATTAATAATCCCTTTCATCAGAATATCTGCTCCACCTTCACGAACAATACGCACAGCTTGACGGGCAGCCTCGTCCGGATCTTCAACATGGATGGTTTTTACCAGTTCCGGATATTTCTTTAAAGTGGGATACTTCTCAAGTATCGCCGAATCTCCGATCATTAGAAATTCAGCAATTCCTTCTTCAAGAGCACGGGCTATGGCATATTCTGTATTGGCATCATTGGCACAAACTACTGCAATCCTCTTCCGTCTATTCAACGTTTTCAAGTGGGATGTCAGCTGGTCGAAATTTCTAATAGGTTCCATAACGTTAGATTTTTAGCAAATATCAGAAAAATGATTGAAAAATACAGCATAGTAACGTATAAAAATAATGCATATACGTAACATTTTGTCATACGGAGAATAAAATTCGTTAAACTTTATGCCACAATGTCTTGAATATGTACATTTGCAAAAAACAACAAATGCGTATGAACAGCCTGATTCTACCTCCTTATTTAAATGAAGGTGACAAAGTCGCCATCGTATCTCCATCGAGTAAAATAGATAAGTCGTTCCTCAAAGGAGCCAAAAAACGGTTGGAATCCTGGGGATTAAAAGTTATAACAGGCAAATACGCAGGAGCTTCGTCGGGTAGATACGCAGGAACCATCAAACAGCGATTGAAAGATTTCCAGGAATCCATGGACGATCCGGAAATAAAAGCGATTCTTTGTAGTCGGGGTGGATATGGAGCTATACATCTCATTGAGAAACTCGACTTTACTCTTTTTCGTGAACATCCCAAATGGGTGATAGGGTTCAGTGACATTACTGCACTCCACAATCTTATACAATTCAATGGCTTTGCTTCTTTACATGCGCCGATGGCACGTCATCTTACTGTAGAACCGGAAGATGATCCCTGTACACTACATCTGAAAAATATTCTTAGCGGTAAACTACCTGAATACTGTAACAGAAGGCATGTACTGAATAAATTAGGAACAGCACGCGGGGTTCTCCGCGGGGGCAATATGGCTGTTTTTCATGGATTGCGGGGTACACCTTATGATATACCGGCGGAAGGAACAATTCTTTTTATCGAAGATATCAGCGAACGTCCTCATGCAATAGAGCGTATGATGTACAATCTGAAGTTGGGTGGAGTGCTCGAAAAACTTTCCGGACTTATTATCGGACAATTCACTGAATTTGAAGAAGACCGTTCGTTAGGAAAAGTGCTATATGCCGCGTTGGCCGATCTCTTACAAGAATATGATTACCCGGTCTGTTTCAATTTTCCGGTGGGACATGTTACCAATAACCTACCACTGATCAACGGAGCAGAAGTAGAGTTTACAGTAGGTAAAAAATCAGTTGAATTGAAGTTCATTTGTTAATAAACGATGGCTTCCGGAGCAAGCTATAGTGAAAATCATTACTTTTGCCTGCACAATAAAAACAGTTATCTAAAATGAAAAGGAATTATACCATGTTACTGGCCGGTCTATTACTCTTTTCCACTCTTTCTCTTTCTTCTTGCGGAAACAAGAATAAAGCAAGTGAAACGGTTGAGGAAGTTACAGCAGTCCAGACACCTCAGTTTGATGCAGACAGTGCCTATCAATACGTAAAATCGCAGGTTGACTTCGGACCACGTGTACCCAACAGTAAAGAACACGTTGCCTGCGGTAACTACCTTGCATCACAACTGGAAAAATTCGGAGCCAAAGTGACCAGCCAATATGCCGATCTTATCGCCTATGATGGTACGTTATTAAAAGCCCGGAATATCATCGGTGCCTACAAACCGGAAAGCAAAAAGCGTGTAGCTCTCTTTGCACATTGGGACAGCCGTCCTTGGGCTGATAATGACCCGGACCCTAAAAATCATTACACCCCCATTCTGGGAGCAAACGATGGTGCCAGTGGTGTAGGAGTATTGCTTGAAATAGCCCGTCAGATACAAAAACAACAGCCGGAACTGGGAATCGATATCATCTTCCTTGATGCAGAAGACTACGGTACACATCAATCTTATACCGGTGCCCACAAAGAAGATGCCTGGTGCCTGGGTGCACAATATTGGGCACGCAATCCGCACATACAGGGTTACAATGCCCGTTTCGGAATTCTACTTGACATGGTAGGCGGACAACAACCTACTTTCTACCGCGAAGCTTATTCCGAAAAATACGCGAAAGACATCAATCAGAAAGTATGGGAGAAAGCCAACACATTGGGATATGGAAAATTTTTCATAGATGAAGTTAACGGTGGAGCGACAGACGACCATCTGTTTATTAATAAAATAGCAGGAATCAAGACAATTGACATCGTTCCCTGTGACCCGGAAGGAGAATACTCCTTTGATCCGACGTGGCACACACTGAAAGATGACATGGACAACATCAACCGTAATACTCTGAAAGCCGTAGGGCAAACAGTAATGGAAGTCATTTATAATGAAAAATAATATGTGTACAATGTGCAATGTAAATAGATATACTCATGTCAATTAATGAATTACAAGACGAAGTAATAGCTGAATTCAGCGACTTTGATGACTGGATGGATCGTTACCAGTTGCTTATCGATTTAGGAAATGAACAAGAACCGCTTGAGGAGAAATACAAAACGGAACAGAATCTGATTGAAGGTTGCCAAAGCCGTGTATGGCTACAAGCTGATGAAGTGGATGGAAAAATGATATTCAAAGCAGAAAGTGACGCGCTGATTGTAAAAGGTATCATTGCCCTGCTTATAAAAGTTCTTTCGGGACATACACCGGATGAAATTTTAAATGCAGATCTTTATTTTATCGATAAAATAGGCTTAAAAGAACATCTGTCTCCCACTCGTAGCAACGGTCTACTCTCAATGGTAAAGCAAATGCGACTTTATGCATTGGCATTCAAAGCCAAAGACGAGAGTAAAAAATAAAAATCAAAATGATAATCTGCGGATTTAAATACTTTCTACTTGCAAGTAGCTTGTGCCTCATGGCACAAACTTTGCTTGCAGGAAATCTTGATATCAAAAACGGAAAGTGGAAAATTGCATTCAATAAAAACACACAAACGATAGATTATCTCTATCAGGAAACAACACTGCTAAAGGAAACTTTCGTACAAGCAATCAATGCCAGTGGAGAGGTATTGAAAAGTTCCGATTATCCCATTGCTACTTTGAAACGAGAGAATATCTCGGACACATTCGGTAAAGGCAAAAAATATACATATGTCTATTCCGGCCGGCCCGGTAAAGAAAATCTGGAACAAGTGTTCTACTTTTATCCCGCACGCAATTATCTGTTGACCGAAGCCTATCTCCTATCAGATCAAAGAACAAGCTGTAACTGGATAGCTCCGGTTATGAGTAATACCAGTAGCACATTCCTGCCTGCCGATGGTGACAATCGGCTGTTGGATGTCCCCTTCGACAATGATAGTTTCCGTGGTTACTCTGCCAATCCCTGGAACACCAGTTCTGTTTCCTGTGAAGTAACAGCCTTCTATGATGCTACCAGCCGCCAGGGCCTCTGCCTGGGTTCGATAGAACATGACAACTGGAAAACCGGTATAACCTACAGCAGTTCGGAGAATAACTGCCTGCAAAGTCTCTCTGTATTTGGTGGACTGGTAGATGCCCGCACTAATGACATTCGTCCGGAAAAAGGACCTGCTATCCATAAACATGGAAAATTGTATGGCACACGCATCAAATCGCCCAAGATCCTTGTTGGCTTTTTCAAAGACTGGCGTATCGGTATGGAGAATATCGGTGAAGCAACAGCTCTTATTACTCCGCCACTACCTTGGCAGAAAGGGACCATTTTTGCCTGGCAAAGTTGGGGAGGTATGGCCGATAAAGTGAATTATACCGGTGCTATTGATATCTCAGATTATTTCAGAAACAAACTGCAACCAGCCGGATTTCATAATGAAAACGGAGAGGTATATATGATACTCGACTCCTTTTGGGATAACTTTAATGAACAACAACTCAAAGACTTCGTATCCCATTGCAAAGCCAACGGGCAGATCCCGGGTATTTACTGGACGCCCTTCTCCTTTTGGGGAGGCGAAAAAGATAACTGGAACGTGGAAGGAACAGACGGTAAATACAAATATGGCGATATCATCATTACTGCCAACGGCAAGCGTCGCAAAATAGAATCTTATGCACTTGATCCCACGCATCCCGGTACGCTGGCCCGTATAGACTGGCAAATAAAACGTTTCAAAGACTGGGGCTATAAGTACGTAAAAATAGACTTTATCAACAACGCAGCATTGGAAGCCGATAAGTTTTATAATCCGGACATTACCACCGGCATACAAGCCTACAACTATGGCATGAGTTATTTTGCCAAAGCGTGTGGTGATGATCTCTTTATTGATCTCTCTATTGCTCCCGTATTTCCATCACAATATGGTCACGCCCGCCGCATTTCATGCGATGCCTGGGGAAGTATAGACAACAGCCAGTATATGCTCAATAGCCTTTCTTTTGGTTGGTGGCTGGATCGTGTATATCCATACAATGACCCCGATCATTTGGTACTGAATGGTAATTCTGAAGGAGCTAACCGTATTCGCGTCACTACAGGAGCGATGACAGGAACCATGTTATTAGGTGACAATTTTAGTTTGAAAGGCTCCTATCCAGGTAATCAGACGGTTCGTGACCAGGCGGAAAAGGTAGTGCTTAATGCCAGCATTAATGCATTAGCACAATTAGGACGTTCATTTCGTCCGGTAGAAGGTAATATGCCTGTTAACTTTAGTACGGGAAGCGGTACTTATGGTGTGGAGAAAGCCTTCATGCTTGACACAGACAATGCACTTTACCTTGCTGTATTCAATTATGATGCATCGAAAGAAGCCACAGAGACAATCAACCTGACCAGATTAGGAGTCAATGTGGCTAACGTAAAACGCATCAAAGAATTATGGACCGATACCTCTGTAAACCCCACAGGGAATGAATTGAAATGTGAGATTCCCGCCGGTGACGTAAGGGTATATTGCTTTGAGAAAAAGAAGAAATAAAAGATATTTCTATTTTTCACAGATAGCTACACCCCGTGTTTCCGGTTTTACCTCTAACGTAACAGCTCGTGAGAAAACCGCCTTCCTGACGACAGATTGAGCAATATGGTTCTTAAATGCCGTTTTATTTGTATGATCATGCCGTGTCAAGATGCTTCCTCCCAAACTGGTAAATATCGCAGATGTATCCTTTCCATGTAAGCAGTCATTGTTTTCTCATAAAATGTCAGGAATGCCTTATCATTTAATATAACGCTTCCCCCTTTTAATAAATCAGTTTTAAAAAGAATCTTTTATTCAGATTCATATAATTTCTGCCCATTTAAAATGAAAAAAATAATTTAATAATACGGACAGTAGTTGAAACCAGTTAAGAGTTAGTCTTGTTCATATCTATACGGTCTTGAGTGTATTTCACCACAGAATAACACGGAGTTCCACAGAGTTTAAATCTTTTTTAAAACGCAGATGAACGCAGATTTTCGCAAAGGGAAACAAATCTAAGATAAAGAACTACAATCTTTTAATCTGTGCTTATGTGTTAATCCGCGTTTCATCAGATAAATAGTACTCTGTGGTGAGTTTAGTTCATGTCCGACCAGTTCTGAAGCCAATATCCAACTACTGATTCGCATGAATAATTAAAGTAGTTATACATTACCTCATTCCAAAGCGACTCCCTACCACGCCTATTTTCTGAGTAATTTTATTGAGAGTCATGTTTTTATTAACTGGTATAGTTTATGAAAAATAAATATTCAAATGCATGATACCAAACAAATTTGTTGTATATTTGCAGTAACTCAACTAAAAAAGAATGATTCCAGAGTTTAATGAAGACGGTTATTTGCCACCAGGTATATATGAGGCCTCTTTTGAGGAGGTAAAGAACAGGTTTGGATTTAGTAGAAAGCGGCAGAAGTTGTTGCAGGGAATGTCTTTCTTACTGGAGCAATGTAGAATACTACATTGTGATATTCTGTATTTAGATGGAAGTTTTGTTACTAAAAAGTTAAATCCAAGCGATTACGATGCCTGCTGGGATACAACAGCAGAGAACCGGGAGCAGGTTCTGAACAATGTCTTAGAGTCTTTGTTAGAAAGTAATTCGGAGGTACAGAAAGAGTATTTCGGTGGAGAAATATATTCAGCTTTTTCAAAAGCCATTTTATTGCCCGAATTAACTATTCTAGAATACTTCCAAAAAACAAAGCAATATGAAGATAAGGGTATTGTAATGATTAAATTGTAAGCATTATGATTAAAAACAAGAAGCAATACACAATGATGAAGAAGCAACTGGAAGAGTTGCTCACAAACATATGGGACATAAAAGAGATATTGCAAAAAGAGAATAACATACCACTTCGTCTACAATTAGGCACTTTTGAAAGAGGATTAGTTAAATTACAAAAAGAACTGGAGGAGTATGAAAAGCTAACTTCTAAATCTTTGTCATGGCTGGAATTTGACTCTTTTAAAGATGACATGAACAAAGCTATCATAAGTTTTCGTATCGCCTCAGATATCAGTCAGAAAAAGTTAGCGGCAGAAATGTTTATCCAGGAGCAACAAATACAGCGTTATGAACAATCAGACTACTTAAGTGCCAGTTTTGAGCGTATTCTACAGCTGCTGGAAGCACTGGAGATACGTATGATACTGCGAAAAGATTTTAAAAAGGACGCTTTTAAGGCAACTCCTGCGAATGTGTGGGAACTAAATGATAAGATACGGAAAAGAGGAAGTATATTGCAAATAGCAGGAGAGGAATAATTATGAAAACAATTGCATTTTACTCGTACAAAGGAGGGGTGGGCAGAACATTAGCTCTTTCGAATATAGCAAGGAGGCTCGCCGATTTTGGGAAAAAAGTGATCATGCTTGACCTCGATCTTGAAGCTCCGGGGCTACATACTAAGTTCTCTAATTTTCAATGGGACAGAAAGGTTGAGAGCGGCATTGTAGATTATATCTACGAATATGCAGTCAATCATAAAATTCCGGCAAAAATAACATCGTATGCATATCATTTGGAAGATTTGTCTTCCTCGTTAGATTTAATTCCGGCTGGCAATCCTAAATCTTCAGAGTACTGGCGAAAACTATCTGCCATTAACTGGTATGAATTACTTTATGGCGAGAATGCAACAGGCATCGCCTTCTTCCTGGACCTGAAGGTAAAAATAGAGAAAAAATATAAGCCAGACTACTTTTTGATTGATACGCGTACGGGAATAACTGATATATCCAGCCTCACAATCTCTTTACTTGCTGACCGGTTAGTTATTCTATCTGCCAATAATCAAGAAAATCTCGAAGGTTGCCAACGAATTGTACGCAGCATATTGAATCAAAAAAATAATATGTTGGAAAAGGAAAAAGAGATTATTTTGGCTCTTACGAGAATACCTTATCCTTCTACTCCTACAGAATGCCTGCGGGAAGAGAGTTTAATCGCCAACTTTAAAAAACACTTTGAAGGATTGACTTACGCTTCCGGCAAGGAACTGAACAGTACTCCGGTAGTGATTCATTCGGACAGAGATCTGGAGTGTAGCGAAACTTTTAAAATCGGTTTCGAAAAAGAGACAAAAGGCCCATCAGAAATCATTGCAAACGAATATCTGGATTTATTTGCCCGAATTACAGCAGGTGATTTAACAAAAGAGGAAATAGAGAAGTTTGATAATGAGAAAGAAATAGCCCGACTTTATAATAAAATAAGTCAGACAGAAAATGCCATAGAAGGCGTACAACTGGCAGAAGAAGCAATAAAAAAATATCCGAAAGCAGATCAGTTTTATTATTTACTTGCTCTTAAATGCTTGAAAGCCGAGATGGAAGAGAAAGGGATTAGAGCTATAAATCAGGCTATCAAACTACTTCCTTTACCCTATTATCTGATACTAAAAGCAGGGTTACTCTATAATAAAGGAGAGCGAGAAGAGGCTTATAAAGTAATATTGCCAATAAGACATATTTCACCTCAAGCTTTTTATCAATATTGTTTAGCGAAAGTTACTATAGGCGGTTTTCCAGAAAATGAAGTTTTACAGGATTTGAATGAATTGAAAGAGATGAACTATTTATCTCCGGAAGTGGATAACCTGATAGCTTGTTATCAAAACGAAATTGGAAATTATAAAGAAGCTGAAAAAGCAATATACAGTGCCATCGAACAAAACAAAAACAGGCCTGTGTTTTATACTACTTTAGCTGAAATAAAAGCAAATCAGAACGATATTCCTCTATTTTATATGAATATAGATATGGCATTAAGTAAAGGGGCTGATATAAAGAATGCAATATCGACTGTATCTCGTGTTTATTCAAAATTTAAGAATGACGAGAAGTTTATTTCTCTTTTGAAACGCTATGGAAAAGAGGAAGAAATTGAATTGTTGAAAACATTGTAGAAACAGAAACATCTGTTTTTTCCTTAAATATTTCGGTAAAAAGAGATAGAACAAACATCCGGATAATCCCCAAAGGCCTCTAAAACTATCACAAATGAAGCCAAAAACAGTAAAAATGTATACGAAACCACTCAAAAAGCACTCTATGCCGTAAATGTTTCATTTTTTGGTTTGTTTGTCTACTATTAATAGTCTGCCTTTACCTACTTTTGAGCAAACGATTAAAACTCAAAGTAGAGATGAACAAATATAAACTGATTTTATTGGCCTTGAGCATGACTGGTTTTGTACAAGCCAAAGTAACATTACCAGCATTCTTCACCAACAATATGGTGATACAGCAAAACAGCACATTAACGCTTCCAGGTAAAGCCAAAGCGGGCAAAAATGTTACAGTAAAAGCCAGCTGGAATGACAATAAGTTCACAACAAAAGCAACTGCTGACGGTTCTTTCAGAATAGAAATACCCACCCCTGCTGCCGGAGGGCCTTATACCATAACAATCTCTGACGGAGAAACCCTGACATTAAAAAATGTACTGGCAGGAGAAGTGTGGTTCTGTTCAGGACAATCTAACATGGAAATGCCTGTAGCCGGATGGGGAAAGGTGATGAACTATGAACAGGAAGTAGCAGAAGCAAAATACCCTTCTATCCGTTTACTGCAAGTTAAAAAAACGACTTCAGTGACTCCTGCAGAAAATGTAGAGATGAACATGGGAGGTTGGCAGGAATGCAATTCTTCTACCGTTCCGGAATTCTCGGCCATAGCATATTTCTATGCACGCGAACTATGGAAAGAACTGAATGTGCCCATTGGTGTGATTGATTGTACCTGGGGGGGAACTCCCGCCGAAGCATGGACAAGTATCGGTTCTTTAAAACAAGTGCCAGGTTTCGAGATACAAGCAAGTAAAATAGAAAAGTCAGAGGCCATCGCAGCTTATCAGCAAGAGATAAAAGAGTGGCAGGAGCTATTAGTAACCAAGGATGCCGGCCTCAATAAAGGAATTCCAATGTGGATCTCCTCTCTTCAGACCGATCCGGCATGGAAGACTATGGAACTTCCGGGGTATTGGGAACAGAAAGGACTAAACGGAGTAGACGGCATAGTATGGTTCCAACGGGAAATAGAGATTCCTTCAAGCTGGGAAGGCAAGGAAATAACATTAAATCTCGGCATGATAGACGACGAAGACGTCACTTATTATAATGGAAAAGAAATAGCCAAAGGATATGGATACTCAACTCCTCGCCACTATACCGTCCCGGCAGAACTAGTTAAAGCAGGAAAAGGAGTCATCACTATACGAGTGTCCGACTCTGGCGGAGAAGGTGGTATACACGGAGAAGGAAAAGATATGTTTGCAGAAGCCAACGGGCAGAAAATCAAGCTGGAAGGAATATGGAATTACCGGATAGGTATAGCTCTGGGAGATCTCCCTCCGGCACCGATGTCATTAGAAAGCTCAAGTTATCCTTCGGTCTTGTACAATGCTATGGTACATCCGTTTACTATATTCCCAATCAAAGGAGTTATCTGGTATCAGGGAGAAGCTAATGTAGGAAGAGATAAACAATATGTTCCCCTATTCCAGTCGCTGATTGCCGATTGGAGAAAGCAATGGAATACGGACTTTCCATTCTACTTTGTTCAACTGGCAAACTTTCTGAAGCCCCAAGAGGTTCAGCCAGACTCTCAATGGGCCGCCCTCCGGGAGGCACAGGCAGAAGCCCTGCATGTGGATAATACGGGAATGGTAGTAGCCATAGATCTGGGAGTATCCTACGACATTCACCCTAAAAACAAACAAGAAGTGGCTAAACGCTTTGCTACTTTAGCACTGGCAAATACTTACCATCAGGGAGAATACATAATGCCAGCCTGCCAGTCTTATAACATCTCCGGAAAGAAATTAACATTGACATTCAACACTGAAATACAAGCACAAGAAAAAATAATAAAAGGATTTATCCTGGCCGGACCGGATGGAGTGTTCCATCCGGCAACGGCAACCTTAACAGGAAAAACGAGTATCGTACTTGAATCTCCGGATGTGGCAATCCCTATAGCTGCCCGCTATAACTGGGCTGATTGTCCGAATGGTAATCTTTACAGTACCAACTCCAACCTCCCGGTTCCGCCCTTCCGAACGGACAAAGGAACATGCGAAGAGGCACAAAAGTAAGATTATCCATATTCTAAGTAATTTTATCTATTCCTTAACAGGATAAATCCGGGTTACTTTGCAGACGAGACTAATTCGTAATTCATTCATAAATTTAAAGACTATTTAGTACCATGAATTTAAAAACGACCCTATTGGCAGGTTTATTATGTCTTGCAGGCATAGCCCACGCCATCGAAAAACCGGTAATAAAAATTGAGACCGGAAACACCAGCCTCATCTACCGTGTAGGTGACAATGGACGTCTTTACCAGTCATATTTGGGCAAACGGCTCAACCATGAAGCAGACATTAACCATCTGCCGCAAGGGACCGAAGCCTATCTCACCCACGGTATGGAAGACTACTTTGAACCAGCACTGCACATTGTGCACAATGACGGCAATTCTTCTACCTTATTAAAATATGTATCACACGACAGCCGGAACCTCTCAGATGGTGTAAACGAAACTGTCATTACATTAGCTGACGACCAATATCCGGTAACTGTGAAGTTGCACTATGTGACTTATGCTAATGAAGACATTATCAAAACATTTACCGAAATCAGTCACCGTGAAAAGAAGCCGGTAATGCTTCATAAGTATGCTTCTTCACTGTTACATCTCAATCATAACAAATACTTCCTCACAGAGTTTGCCGGAGATTGGTCACACGAAGCTAATGTCATGGAACGTGAACTGGCTTTCGGAAAAAAAGTCATTGATACCAAATTGGGAGCACGCGCCAATATGTTCGTTTCCCCTTTCTTCCAGTTGGCTATAGATCAGCATTCCGAAGAGAATGCAGGCGAAGTATTGGTCGGTACATTAGGCTGGACAGGCAATTTCAACTTCACCTTTGAAGTAGACAACAAGAGCCAGTTGCGCATCATCAGTGGTATCAATCCCTACGCATCAGAATATAGCCTTCCTTCCGGAGAGATATTCCGCACACCGGAGTTTTACTTCACGTATAGCCTGAACGGAAAAGGACAAGCCAGCCGTAATTTCCATGATTGGGCACGCCGCTATCAGGTAAAAGACGGTGATCAGACACGTATGACCTTACTTAACAACTGGGAAGCTACTTATTTTGATTTCGACGAACAAAAACTGATCGGTTTGATGGACGAAGCCAAGAAATTGGGTGTAGATATGTTCTTGTTGGACGATGGTTGGTTTGCTAACAAATATCCTCGCAGCAGTGACCATCAAGGGCTGGGCGACTGGATAGAAACAGCTGATAAGTTACCGAATGGCATAGGACGCCTGACTGCTGAAGCAAAGAAACACGGTATTAAATTCGGCATTTGGATTGAGCCCGAAATGGTAAACCCCAAAAGCGAACTCTACGAGAAGCATAAAGACTGGGTAATTCATCTGCCTAACCGTGAAGAATATTACTTCCGTAACCAAATGGTGTTAGACCTTAGCAATCCGGCTGTACAGGATTATGTATTCGGCGTTGTGGATCAGTTAATGACTAAATACCCGGATCTTGCTTTCTTCAAATGGGATTGTAACAGCCCTATCACTAACATCTATTCACCCTACCTGAAAGGAAAACAAACACATCTATATATTGACTATGTAAAAGGCTTATACAAAGTGCTCGACCGCATAAAAGCCAAATACCCGAATCTGCCTATGATGTTGTGCGCCGGTGGTAGCGGACGTTCTGATTATGAAGCATTGAAGTACTTCACTGAATTTTGGCCCAGCGATAACACAGATCCTATCGAACGTCTGTTTATCCAATGGGGATTCTCACAAGTATTCCCCAGTAAGACTTTGTGTGCCCACGTTACTACCTGGAACAAAGATGCCAGCATCAAGTTTCGTACGGATGTAGCAATGATGTGCAAACTGGGATTTGATATCAAGATGAGTGATCTTAACCCAAACGAACAAGTGTATTGTCGTCAGGCTGTAACAGAATACAACCGCTTGAAACCGGTTATACTGGAAGGTGATCTCTATCGTCTTGTTTCGCCTTACGGAAGTAACCATACTTCAAGTATGTATGTGAACAAAGATAAGAATCAAGCCATCGTATTCGCATTTGATGTTTACCCACGCTACGGCGAACATATCCTGCCTGTACGTTTACAAGGATTGGAAGCCAACAAAATGTATCAGGTGAAAGAAATTAATCTGATGCCGGGAGCTTCTTCTTCTGTAAACGGAAACGGACAGACTTTCTCGGGTGAATATCTGATGAATGTAGGCCTTGACCTCTTCACTGGTTATAAATTAAACAGCCGCATTATTGAAATCATAGCACAGTAAAAACGGAATCACGAGGAGATGGAAAGAGATTCCATCTCCTCTTTATACCATAACACAATGAATCGAATACTATTAAGCAGCATCTTTACATTTATGCTGATTACCGGTACTATAGAAGCCGGCGAACACACACAATACGTAAACCCTTTTATCGGAACAGGAGCCGTGCACGGCAGCTTGTCCGGTAACAACTACCCGGGTGCCACCGTTCCTTTCGGAATGATACAGTTAAGCCCCGATACTCGCGAAGCTCCCGACTGGGCACAAGCATCGGGATATGATTACAATGACCAGACCATCTATGGATTCAGTCACACCCGCCTCAGCGGAACAGGAGCGTCAGACTTGATAGACCTTTTACTTTTACCGACAAGCGAAGGGCGTACTTCTTCGAATTTCTCCCACACAGCAGAAAAGGCTCAACCCGGATACTACCAGGTGATGTTGGCAGACGAAGGAATCAATGCTGAATTGACGGCAACCACACGAACAGGAATCCACCGGTATAGCTACCCTAACGGAAAAGAAGCACAACTCATCATCGACTTAGACCATTCAGCCAATAAAGGAAGCTGGAATCGCCGCATCATAAATTCTCAGATCCGTATCGTTAATGATCATGCTATCGAAGGATACCGCATCATTACAGGTTGGGCCAAACTACGAAAAGTATATTTCTACATAGAATTTTCCAGTCCTATTCTCTCCTCATCGTTGAGAGACGGTGACCGCCAATACGAAAACACACCCGTCATCAATGGCAGTAATCTGCATGCCATGTTGCGTTTTGGAAAGCTTAATGAAAAACCGTTGATTTGCAAAGTAGCTTTATCTCCGGTATCTACGGATAATGCCCAATTAAATCTAAAGCAGGAAGCCTCACACTGGGACTTTAACCAATACACCACTGATGCCGACCGATTATGGGAAAAAGAACTGGAAAAAATCAATATCCAAGGTACCGATTTGCAAAAAACAATATTCTATACAGCTTTATACCACACCCTGATACAACCCAATACAATAAGTGATGTAAACGGAGAATATATGGCAGCCGATTACACCACCCGGCAGCTGTCTGCAAACGAAATACACTACACGACATTCTCTCTTTGGGATACATTCAGAGGTGCTCATCCACTTTATACATTACTCAACGCGGATCGTGTCACAGATTTCGTAAAAAGCATGATACGTCAATATGAGTATTATGGCTATCTGCCTGTCTGGCAATTATGGGGACAAGACAACTACTGCATGATAGGCAACCACTCCATTCCCGTCATTGTAGATGCTATCCTGAAAGGAATACCCGGAATTGATATAGAAAAAGCTTATGAAGCCGTATACAACAGTTCGGTAATTTCTCATCCCAACTCACCTTTTGAAGTATGGGAAAAATATGGATATATGCCCGAAAATATACAGACTCAATCAGTTTCCATTACTCTGGAGCAAGCTTTTGATGACTGGTGTGTAGCACAGTTAGCAAAAAAATTAGGAAAGAACAATGACCACGAACGTTTTATGAAACGCTCCGCTTTCTATCGTAATTTATTCAATCCGGAGACCGGATTCTTTCAATCGAAAAATGATAAGGGCGAATGGATAGAGCCATTTGATCCTTATAAATACGGAGCCAATGGCGGTTATCCTTTCACAGAAGGAAATGCCTGGCAATACTTTTGGTATGTACCACAAAACATACCCGACCTCATTACATTGACAGGAGGAAATAAAGCCTTTACAACAAAACTGGATACATTCTTCACCGTCAATCATCAAAGCGGTGAACTAAACGATAATGCCTCCGGCTTTGTTGGCCAATATGCCCATGGAAATGAACCCAGCCATCACGTAGCTTACCTGTATACCTGTGCTGGAGAACCCTGGAAAACACAGAAGTATGTAGCGCACATCATGAATAACCTGTACAATGATACTTCTTCGGGATATGCCGGAAACGATGATTGTGGTGAGATGTCTGCCTGGTACATCTTCGGAGCACTTGGTTTCTACCCGGTCAACCCAGCGAGTGGTGAATATATAATCGGCACTCCGATGCTGGAAAAAGCAACGATACATCTGCCCGACGGAAAGACTTTTGCAATAAAAGCTCCCCGCAAAAAAGGAAATGAGATTTATATCCGCTCCATAAAGCTAAATGGTAAGAAGTATACAAAAAATTATATCACACATCAGGATATATTAAATGGCGGTACCCTGGAATTTGTTATGAGTGCTACACCACAAAAGTAATAGTACTATTAATCATGAAAAATATGACACATTTAAAAACTTATTTAGCAGTAGCAACCCTGGCGTTTACAGGATGTCAAAGTGCAAATAATGCTGGTGAAACCGCAGAGTTGTGGTATGCCCAACCTGCAAAAGAATGGATGGAATCCCTACCTATCGGTAATGGTCGGTTGGGTGCTATGACTTATGGTGGAATCGAAGAAGAAACGCTGGCCTTGAATGAATCTTCCATGTGGTCAGGGCAGTTCAATGAGAATCAGGATAGACCCTTCGGTCGTGCTAAACTGGATAATTTGAGAAAGCTATTTTTCGAAGGAAAGTTATGGGAAGGAAATCAGACAGCCGGTGACAACCTGAATGGCATGCAAACATCTTTCGGTACCCATCTTCCTATAGGTGATCTGAAAATAAGGTTTACTTATCCTGAAGGAGATATAACAGACTATCGCCGTTCACTAAATTTAAACGAAGCAATCAGCAGTGTTTCTTTTAATGCAGGTGGGGTAAATTATAAGCGTGAATACTTTGCTACGAATCCCGATAATGTACTTGTTCTTCGCTTATCAGCAGATAAACCAAAGTCTGTCACCATGGATATGGCTCTGGATCTAATGCGTCAGTCAGAATTTACTGTCGAAGATAATCAGATGATCTTTACTGGTAAAGTAGACTTTCCGTTACACGGTCCGGGTGGTGTGAATTTTGAAGGAAGAATAGCCGTATTGACCGATAATGGCGAAGTAAAAATGGATAAAGCGGGTATCAGTGTAAGCAATGCTGATGCGGTGACAATGATCGTAGACGTACGTACCGATTATAAAAATCCGGATTATAAAGCTTTGTGCGCAACAACAGTCGAAGAGGCCGGTATGAAACCTTACGAAGCCCTGAAGCTGACGCATATAAAAGATTATTCAGATTTATTCAACCGGGTAGAACTGAACTTAGGTAAAGATTCTAACGACACCATACCTACAGATATCCGCTGGAAACAAATACGATCGGGAAAAACAGATACAAGTTTCGATGCTTTGTACTTTCAGTACGGACGCTACCTGACAATAGCCAGTTCACGTGAGAATTCACCGTTGCCAATTGCTTTACAAGGTTTCTTTAATGACAATAAGGCTTGTAATATGGGATGGACAAACGACTATCATCTTGATATAAACACGCAACAAAACTACTGGGTATCCAATGTAGGAAATTTGGCAGAGTGTAATACTCCACTCTTCAATTACATCAAAGATTTATCCGTACATGGAACCAAAACTGCTGAAGTTGTATATGGCTGCAAAGGCTGGACAGCCAATACAACTGCCAATATCTGGGGATACACCCCGGCATCCGGAACTATCATCTGGGGACTATTCCCCCTGGCCAGTTCATGGATAGCTACGCATTTATGGACACAGTATGAATATACACAGGATAAAAAGTATCTGGCAGAAGTAGCTTATCCTTTGCTAAAAGGTAATGCAGAATTTATACTTGACTATATGGCAGAAAATCCTGCTAATGGCTATTTGATGACAGGTCCAAGTATCTCACCGGAAAACTGGTTCAAAACAGCAGACGGACAGGAAATGGTAGCCTCTATGATGCCTACCTGTGACCGTGAACTTGTTTATGAGATCTTTACTTCTTGCATCCAGGCTGCTGATATTTTAGGCATTGACAAAGCATTCAGTAATAATCTGCAAACAGCTTTAGCCAAACTACCTCCTATACAACTGCGTGCAAACGGAGCCATCCGCGAGTGGTTTGAAGATTATGAAGAAGCACACCCGAACCATCGCCATACTTCGCACTTATTAGCTTTATATCCTTTCTCACAAATCACTTTAGAGAAAACTCCCGAGCTCGCAGCAGCAGCCCGTAAAACGATAGAAGCGCGTCTTGCTGCAGAAAACTGGGAAGATACAGAATGGAGTCGTGCCAACATGATCTGCTTTTATGCCCGCCTGAAGGATGCGGAAGAAGCTTACAAAAGTGTAAAGACTCTTCAGGGAATGTTATCACGCGAAAACCTGTTGACTGTTTCACCAGGCGGCATAGCCGGAGCCCCGAATGACATTTATTCATTCGATGGAAATCCTGCAGGAGCTGCCGGAATGGCTGAGATGTTAATACAAAACCATGAAGGATATGTTGAATTCCTGCCTTGCTTACCGACAGCATGGAAGAATGGGCTATTCAAGGGTTTATGTATTCGTGGAGGAGCTGAGGTTTCGGCACAATGGGAAAATGCTGTGATCCAACATGCATCATTGAAAGCTACAGCCGACAACACGTTTACTGTAAAACTTCCTATCGAAAAGAAGTATACGGTAACCTTGAACGGAAAAGAAGTCTCGGCAAAAACCGATAGCAAGGGATTAATCACTGTTGAAATGAAAGCTCAGGATTTACTGGAAATCAAATAAGATTCATACCATATGAAAAGAGAGGGTGCGTCAAAAGCAGATAAAACTATCAATATGTAACTTTAGAAACGCAGATTAACGCAAATTAGCGCAAATACAATTTAACATTTGCGCTAATTTGCGTTAATCTGCGTTTTAATAATGGCTGATTTTACTTTTACCCCCCTTTTTTTATAAAGCCGGGACATCTGCATCTAAGTCATCCCCCTTTAACTGTGACGGTGCCATATGATACTTCTCTTTAAACTTCCGGGAAAAATGCGCCAGGGTTTCAAACCCTAACTCCCAATAAATATCCGAAGGTCTCTGACGCTCCTCTGCTATCTTATGATAAGCAACCTCCAGACGTTTATCAATCAACCACTTATTAGGTGTTACGCCAAATAGCCGGATAAACTCCCGGCGAAACGTAGAAAGGCTTCTACCCGAAAACTCTGCAAAATGCTCCAAAGGGGCATTAAACATATAGTTAGCATTCATAAACTCAACCAGATCTTTCTGAACCAATGGATTACTAAACAAGGAAGCAACAATTTCCTTATCTGTAAAAGTCAACAAATGAAGACATTCTTCCAGTTTAAGTTCAATCAATCTTCTATCCAAATGAACTCCCTCATCCGAATAAACAGCAAGCGAAGCAAACAAAGCTTTCAAAAATGTATTCTCATTTATCTTCTTAAAATAGAATGAAGTATAGCTCGTGCACACTGGTACCAGATTATTCTGTGCATAAGACTTTAAAAACTTCTCCGTAAGGTTCAGGCAAAGCAAGCGGCAATATCCATTCTTACCAGGCGTTATCTTGATCTTCGAGAACCCACCACGGTTGACAAAAAAGTAATCACCTGCTCTCGCCATAATATGCTCCCCGGAATTAGACAACGCAATCATCCCCTCCACCACTTTTATCAGTTTGTAATTACGTTCATACAATTCTTTCTGTGTTGGCTTATCATAGCACACAAAATAAAAAGGCTCTTCGGATTTCCGAAACTCACGTTGATGATTCATAGTGGCAAAGATAATCAATATGACTCTTACAGACAACTAATTTTGCAACTTAGCGACAAATCCGGTAAGATAAAACAGCTTAATTTTGCAACTTGAAATTAAACAAAGAGGTATGTCAAAAAAAGAAACGACAAAAAGGTACATTTTATTCATCACCGGCTTATTTATCAATGCAATAGGAATCAGTCTGATTATCAAGGCAGGACTTGGTTCATCTCCTATTTCCAGTCTTCCTTACACCATCAGTCTCGGATTTCCTATCACACTGGGAACACTGACTTTTATTCTAAACCTTTTTCTCATAGCAGGACAGATCGTATTACTAAAGAAAGATTTTAAGAAAATCCAATGGTTACAGCTCCCCGTCTCCATCCTTTTCGGTTTTTTCATAGACCTCTCCATGCTGATACTGGCATGGGTAATGCCGGAATTCTACCCTTGGAAAATGGTTACTTTACTCCTGGGTTGCATGATTCTCGGGTTAGGAGTCAGTCTGGAAGTAATAGCCAATGTAGTTATGCTATCGGGAGAAGCGTTCGTACATGCTATCTCACAGAAGAAGAAAAAAGAGTTTGGCTGGGTGAAAATAGGTTTCGATTGTACATTGATGATTTTGGCCTGTACTTTGTCTCTGATACTATTCGGAGAGATTACAGGCGTACGAGAAGGAACTATTATGGCGGCATTACTTGTCGGCGTATTCGCACGCTTTTTCAATCATCGGTTGATTTTCCTGAATACAATGCTCAGTGACCGGACAGTTTCTGTCACTGTCGAAGTTCCTCGTAAAACACAATTCGTCATCACCATAGCACGAGAATTTGGCAGTGGAGGACGGGAAATAGGACGAAAAATAGCCAGTAACTTAGGTATTGCATTTTATGATGAAGAACTGATTAATATGGTAGCAACCGAAAATAATCTCACACCAGGATATGTGGAACAACATGAGCAGAACATTTCAAGCCAACTACTCTACGAATTCATCATGCAGGATTTCACTGTACCCATTGAGAAAAGTCTCTCTTCTGACGACGCTCTGTTTGTTGCCCAAAGTAAAGTAATCCGCAAGGTAGCAAGCCAGCATTCTTGTGTAATAGTAGGCCGGTGCGCTAATTACGTCTTACAGGATTATGAACGATGCTTTAATATATTTCTACATGCAGATCGGGACAGCAAACTCAAAAGAATTATTAATGAATACGGAGAGCCTGCAGACAAGGCAGAAAGTAAACTGAGACGAATAAACAAAGCAAGAGCCAACCACTACAAAGCCTACACCGGCCGTACGTGGAATGACTCTAGAAATTACGATTTATGTCTCAACACCAGCATTTTGGGTATAGACGAGGCATGCAAAATCATTGAGAAGACTGCAAAAATATACCTAAAAAGAAAGGATAAAGCCCCCATAACAATCTCATAGCAACTACTCCTCTCCTTCTCTATATTCCAGAATATCTCCCGGCTGGCAATCCAGCTCTTTACAAATCGCTTCAAGTGTTGAGAACCGGATTGCTTTTGCCTTTCCGGTTTTCAATATAGACAGATTGGCCGGCGTAATATCTATTTTTTCTGCCAATTCTCCCAGAGATATTTTCCTCCGGGCCATCATTATATCAAGGTTTACTATTATAGCCATAATTTCTCTTTTTTCAGTTCAGGTCAAATGGTAAGTTCCTGCTCTTCTTTTAATTTCACTCCTACTGCAAAAATCTCAATAAACAAAGCAAGAATAGAGAACATCATCCATGGATATTTTATAGAGTAACTTTTCACTTCATACCCATCCAAAAGTATTTGCGAAGTCCAATCACTATACAAAAAGTAATTTCCACCCTCCATACAAACTCCCAACAGAATGACAGAGTAAATAAAGTAACGCATACGCTTTACATTTTTCCGTGTAAATACATCACCACGGATAGCAGAAAAGACAACCCGGACCAGACAATAAATACCGTATATACATAAAATAATAAACGGTACAGTACAACATTGATACATCATATACCAGGAAGGAGTTTTCACAACGGTGCGTATACAAGCAACGGAGTAAGGCACCTTTTTATCAAAAGTTTTGTTCAACAACGAGTCTTCAGCAACCGGCTCTGCCTTCACTGAAAAATCGGTAGTATATGTACCTTTCTCACCAATATACTCTCTCGAATCACCTGCTTCATTCCAGCCATCTATAAAGCCTGGCACAGCATCTTTCAATGCAGTTACCATAAACATAACAAAAACCAATATACCCAATATTTTTATAGCTTTCATCTTTCCCATAAATATCCTTTCAGACACAAATTATTAAATAGTGAGTTCCTGCTCCTCTTTCATACGGACACCAATCTTGAATACACATCCGATAAATAAAATAAATACTCCAAGCAAAATATAAATCAGATAAGTCTGCCGGAGATTGCTCACAGAGACAAAAGTTCCGAAAAAGCCTTGCAATAACCCATTCAGTTCGACAATTCCTCCAATAGCCACAATCAGAGTAGAGTTCTCCTTCGTAAATACCTCTTTACGTTTCACATTACGAAGCAGGCAGAAGATAAGAATACTACATACAGCCATTGCCAATAGAGTAACACTTTGAGGAAGCATAATCCACAAGAAATCGTCGGTGTCATCTTTCCCTAAATCAAAACACAACATCGCATTTTGAATAAAGCTAATCAGCAAGCAGCAGAAACAGATAAACATCAAGCATGTCATCACCACTTCCAACTCTTGTTTCGGATCTTTGCTAAACAAACTTTTCATACTCGTTTCCTTTCTTAAATAGTTAAATCCTGCTCTTCTTTCATTCTTAATCCGATAGCAAAAATCTCACCTACAATCAGGGCTACCAACCCTAAGGTTAAAGTCAACTTGGATACAAGACCAGATAAATTCAAAGAATATCCCGGTATTGAGAATGCATCCGATAGTTCATAAGCCGAGATATAAGCAGGAAGAGCATCGCAAATAAAATTAAGAATGAGAATAGCTCCCAACCAGCGAAGGCGGCGGACATTCTTCCAACTGAAAATATTCGATTTATTAATAGCCACTATCAATTTAAAGAAGAAGACCACAGAGAAAATCATAGTGAAAATGCCAATAAAATTGCACAACATAGAGGTAAACTTAAACCACAGATTAATCGGTGTATTCACACTCACTATCAATTTGCCATAAATAGCTGGAACAAACTTTCCCGATTTCTCATTATACACTGAATCTTTCAGATCAACAAAATCATCCGGAAACAAAGAGATGGATTTCATATTGTGTGTTCTCTTCAATTGTTCTTTATCATGCTCTGCATTCATTCCCACCCGGAAACCGGCCATAAATGCATTACTAAAATAGTAAGCAGACTCAAACACCGAGTAACAAAATACCAGCATTACCAATAAACAAAGTATATTCAATCTCCTTTTCATGACAATCAATTGTTTTCAGTCAATATTTCTATGTTATTATCTTTTTTCCAGGGATAAGCTACTGTCGTTCGTTTCATCAACCAATAACACCCTACCAGCAATACAGCTGCCACACAAGTGATTATCAGATTGGCCGTACCACCAACAAGAGCATCCATATCCTCCACACCGGGGTATTTTATATTAATATAAACCGATATGCTATTATTTAATATGTGCATCAGAATACAAGGTATCAGACTCGCTGTTTTGTAATAAACCCATGCTAAAAGAAGACCGATAAGAAATGCGGGTACCACCTGCACCGGATTAATATGGAATATCCCAAATATCAAAGCCGAAATAAAAATGGCTTTTGCAGGATTATATTGTTTCAACAAAGCCTTGGTGATAGCGCCACGGAATAACAACTCTTCAAGGATAGGCCCTACAACAGCTATGGCAACAATTCCTCCCCAACCGGATTGCAAAATATCGAAAGCCTGTTCCATTATATTGGGTAACCACTTCATGTGAGATATCAATGTAGAAGCCAACCACGAGCAAGAGAGAAGGCTAACCACACTCAGCACCAGATAAGAAGGGGATACTGTAGACCAGGTTACTTTTTCATTACTGATATAACCTGCTTTCCAAAGGTAGAAAAGCATTAACAGAATACCGGTCATCTGTGCCGGAATCATTATCATCTGCATCAGCGCCTCTTTATCTATCCCACCGGTAGTGGCAAACAAATAAATAGCACAGGGAACTGTTATCAGAATAGGTGACAGAATCTGTAAAATTGCAAAGTAAATAAGAACCAGTTTTATCGCAGTTTTCATTTCATTTTTATATTAAAGGGATGCAAAGATAATTGTTTTAATTCAGACTATCGGCCTCCATTGCGAGATAATCCCCGCACAGTAAATACTGGTTTGCTTCCCAACTTTCTTCGTTCTGATTCCATTTATAAAGCACGTATGACAGAATTTCATTTTCAAGTCCTTTGCTATAAACAGCCTTTTGCGGATTCAGCGAGAAGTCTTGCGTTTTGCTATCCCATGCAGCATACTCTACTATTGAATTATTTCCGGATTCGGACATGCTGATCAAATAATAAGGTACCCATTTCTGTTCTCCCTCGCTCCAACGATAGGCTTTCTTTACTCCGCCCTTCCCCTGAGCGTCTTTGCTATATTCATATTTCAGTTTCGGAGTAAGATACTTTCCGCTTTTATCAAGAGAGTATACCGTTTCAGCATTCTCGCTCTTATTATAAACGAATTTAGAAGAAGTCTGTGCACTAACTGCAGAACTACACAAAAATAAGGCTAACATTGAGATAGATACAACCAGCATCGAGATACTCATAAATGACTTTTTCATAAGACTATGTATTTTTAATTGTTATTCAATGATTATTTATCGTTTTTCGATATGCAAAGGAAAACATTATTTTTCATCCACCAAAGAAAAACGATAAAAAATTATCGATAAACAATAAAAAGTTTTTTTTGCGGCTTATTTGCTCAATTACTGAGTATGATCTATTTCTTCTTTTCTACCTCTATATAATTCTAATCAACATTTAATGCTCCCAATAGTGTCAACACAAAAAACTACACACTATCATTTTTAGAAACACGAACTAAAGCTCATAGATAAACAGAATAGGATTATTTTCATCATCCATGGCATTCAATTTATTTATAAATTCCATTTTAAGCTTATTTTTGGAGGAATGCTCTAAAGATACATCCATCATATTTTTTAAACGAGCAACCGGCCAGGCAACAACTATCTTATTCGTATTCCCAATTACCTGTACATTGCTACTTCCCACATCCACTGTTGAATCTAAAAGAAAGAGATGCCGTGTCATCTCTCCACTTTGTTTATCGCATACAAAAAGGCCAATATTAGTTGTAAATAATACACGTCTGGAATTCTCTATCACTTCTTCTAAAGATACTACATAATGTTTCTCCCTACAAAGATCCAGAAATTCAAAAGGTTTCATCTTGCTTTCTAATAAGCTTTCAGGCAATGTGCATTCTTTGAAATCCAATTTATATTTGGGATAAACCTTCCCATATTTAGCTTCATATATAGTATTATCAAATCCTCTCACAATATGGATAGAAGAGTCTTGTGTCATAGAATTCCCATGACCAAAAAGGGTTACAGTGCCCAATTCATTATTTTCAAATACCTTTCCATGCTCCAATATGTCTGCTTTGTGATTCAATTGCCGATCATAAACAGCTACTTCCTTCTTTTTATTCACATTTGTGTTGTCATGAAAATAAATATATCGCCCATCTGTACCTAAATGACTATAGTACCGTTCGCCTAAAGATTCCTCCCTAAGAAACTTGCCTTGATAGGAATAGAACTGTACTTTAGAGGGATGCGCACATAATACTACAAGTTCTTTATTCAGATTATCCACACTGATATCACCTATATTAATATATTCCTTCGGACCTTTCCCCACGTTCCTTATTCTATTTATATACTTCCCGTCTTTATCGTAAACAATAACACTGTTAGATTGCTGATCAAGAACAAAAAGAGTATCTTCTGCCATACAAATACGATCTATTTGCCCAATTAATGCCAGATCATTTGTTTCCAGAGGTATTATTTTCTTCGATTTAAAGAAAACAGTATCTTCTAATACTCCTCCAGCTTCTTTAAAAGTGAATGTTTTTACATCTGGTATATTATGATCTCTCGCATTTGAGTTTTTGTAACAAGTAAATAATATAAAACACAGTATGAAAATAGTTGGCTTCATAGGCATTAATTGTATTTTTTAGAATTTATATAAGTATTACTACAAAGATAAAATGAGTTATAAACACACACATGTCTATCTCTGCCAAATAGGTATTCAAACCTGTTATATAATTGAAAAGATACAAATTAGGCAAGAATAAACACATACATTTCAACCAGACTTTGAGCGCACCTTGCCATTTTGTAATTATTCAGAAAAGAAAAGAAACTACAGAAAGGAAAAATTGAACGCTTTTTGCATTAAAATATTCGTACAAACAACCCAAAACGCAAACGTTTCATTATCAAGGTATTAAATATTACATTTCTTGCTCGTAGAGAAACAAGATGAAACTCGTAGAGAAACGGGATGTTTCTCTACGACCAATAATCAGAAAATTCATAAGACATTACAAAAAATAAAAGAAGAATAAATAATCAGTTTCCATATTGTAATAAAATAATCATTATCAATCATATGATCATTTAATTGATAACCATACCGGAAAATATTAATTTTACTGGCAGAAATACAATATACATACCGTAAATAAATATTTCCATTTACAACCTTTGCTATCCGGAATATTTTCTATAAATTGCGACCGTTTACCAGTCAAACTGATAAGACAGACAAAATGATCTATTATCCCGCTATAATCCCGATGAATAATAAAATAGTTGTTTACCTATGATTTGTATCCGGCAGTTCTTTATTTGTCAGTGGAATAAGCTTAATCTATTACATTATGTGGAAAAAAGTAGTTTTATATTCTTGTTTTTTGGTGTTTTCATCCTACGCTCAGGCAGATGGCCTGATCACTGTTGATTATAACATCCAGCCTGTTTACGGATACAGAGCAGATGGAACGCCCGGACGTATTGTAGAAATCAAATTGAAAGGCGAGAAGTTGCAAGGCAACTGCCTGATTGACGTAGTAGCAAAAGGCTGCAAAGAAAAAAACAGTTTTGCACTGAATGCAAAAGACTCCACGCATATAGAACTTCTGTTACCTTCAACACTTCCTGCCGGGAAAAAATCAGAAGTAACTGTAACTCTTACTTATGCAGGAGAAAAGTATAAGAAAAAGCTAAGTATAAGCCCTATGCGACACTGGAATGTTTATTTATACAACCACTCCCATGTAGATATAGGTTATACGAATACCCATAAAAACATAGAGCAACTTCATAAGAACAACATAATAGAGGGTATCAAGTTGGCGGAAGAGACAAAAGATTTCCGGGAAGGAGCACAATATGTATGGAACCCGGAGGTTAGCTGGCCATTGGAACGCCTGTGGCAATCTAATCCGGAAAAAAGAGAAGACCTTATCAATGCCATAAAAAAAGGACAGCTAAGTGTGGATGCCAGTTACCTGAATCTGAATACAAGTATTTGTTCTGATGAAGAATTATTTCATGTGTTCAAATTCACACGAAACATACAAAAACTGAGCGGACAACCGTCTGATGTGTTTCAGCAATTCGATATACCGGGCATTTCCTGGGGGCTTATTCCAGTCATGGCACAAGAAGGCATTAAGCATGTAATGTCATGGCCCAATACAGACCGTGCCGGAAACGCACATACACATGGTATGGACGGTAAGCCTTTCTGGTGGATTGGTCCGGATGGAAAGTCCAAAGTATTATTCCTGCAGCCCGGATGCTATGCCAATAGTGGAAGTATGCAGAAAGGAGCCACTACGGGGCGTCCCTGGTTTGGACAACGTGATCCGAAAAAAGTTCCTTTGGAAATCAGAACCGGAAGTGCAAATGTAGATTTTACAAATAAACTGATTGAACTGGAAAACAATAATTATCCCTATGACTTTACCGTTCTTTCCTGGACTTTGTGGGATAATAGCCCGTTAGATGCCGACATACCCTTCGCTGTGAAAGCCTGGAATGAGAAGTATGCTTATCCTAAAATCATTATCAGCGGAGGACATGAGATCATGTCAATGATTGAAGAGAAATACGGTAAACAACTGCCTGTAGTAACCGGAGATTATACGGAATACTGGACAGATGGTATAGGAACAGCAGCAGGATTAACATCGAAAAACCGAAATGCCAAAGAGAGGTTAGTGCAGGCGGAAACCATCTGGTCACTGTTAGGAGAAGGAAAGAAAGCTCCCCGGGCAGATTTCGACGAAGGATGGAGATATATTCTTTTAGGCTCGGAACATACTTGGTGCTTTGAGAATCCTACTGAGCCTTATTTTCAGGATGCCATATGGAAAGTCAAACAATCTTATTTTCATGAAGCCGAGAACCGGTCAATAGACATGTTGGCTGAGTCTCTGGCTCCGATTACAGATAAATCCAATGGAGCGTTAGGCCCCAAAGAAGGTCCCTCTAATGGTGGCATTGCTGTTATTAATACACACACATGGCCCCATACCGGCATCATCACTTTGTCAGAAGCAGAAAGCCTGAAAGGAAATAAAGTTATAGGTCCCGATGGAAAAGAGGTTCTTTCCCAACGGCTATCTACCGGTGAGTTATTATTTGTTGCAGCAGAGGTTCCGGCTCTAAGTTCCTGCCACTACCGGGTGGTTGAAGGTAATTGCACTTTGGACGGAGGATGCAAGACAGACGGAACAAACCTGGAAAATGACTTTTTAAAGCTTCGGATAGATCCTGCAACCGGTAATATAGTCCGTTTTATCAATAAGAAATCCGGCTATGATTATGTAAAAAATGAGGGAGCCAATACTTTCGCCTGGCTTCCTGCAAATGAAAATCGCCCTTTGGCAGATACAGTGACTTCTATTACTGTTACAGAAAAAGGACCATTGGCTGTAGAGATATGCATAACATCCCAAGCAAAAGGATGCCGCAGCATATCCCGCTCCATCCGTTTATTGGCCGACCAGCCCTGGGCAGAAATAACGAATGTGGTCGATAAGTTACCATTAACGGAGAAAGACGGTATACATTTTGGTTTCGATTTCAATATCCCCGATTCTAAAACCCGTGTCGATATTCCTTGGGGGATTATGGAAGTAGAAAAAGACCAATGGCCACAGGGAAACCGGAATTGGCTTGCATTGCAAAGATGGCTGGATGTTTCTAACGAGACACATGGCATCACCTGGTGTTCTCTGGATGCCCCTCTGTTTGAATATGGTGACAGATATGCCAACATTTCAATGGGATGGGGAGGAAGAGGCAATTGGGTCGCTAAGCTGGAACCCAGTTCTACAATCTATTCGTGGGTGATGAATAATCATTGGCATACAAATTTCCCATTAACACAGGATGGACCTGTTACATTCCGATACCGCATTCTGCCCCACGGCAAATATGATGTAGTCGAAGCAAACCGATTTGGGTTGGAACAGTCTCAGCCATTGGTTTATGTAACGGCAGATAAAGATCCGGAAGTGAAACCACTGATTGCAATTGACAATCCAAAAGTCTATCCGACAATCCTCAAGTCTTTGGATAAAGATCAGATGATGGTTGTCCGCCTTCGTTCTTTATCGGATAAAGAAGAGAGTGTGAAATTATCATTCCCACAGAAAAGTCCTAAACGAGTTTCTCTTTGCGATCTGGAAGAGATAGCCAGTGAAGAGGTTAGCGGAGAGCTGGTTATGAAACCTTATGGGCAGGTTACATTGAAATTAGAGTTATAAATGAACATCAATTGTTTTATACAATTGCAGTAACAGATATGCTTCATATATCTGTTGCCGTAAAAGGTTTATTTATATGTAGTTACAGATAGGTATCACAACAACACAGAGTTTATTGTCAAGAATAAAAAACGCAATACTCTGTGTTATGTTGCGGTGAATTTTATTCTTTTCTGTTCAAGTGCAAATAAAAAATTAATAGTTGTTTTATCAGAAGGAAACTTCAAATAAAATCATGTCTATCATTACAATATGATCGAGAAAAAACAATCATTTTTATTAGAGGACCAAAAAATTCATTGATATTTTCATAGATATCTCAAACATTTAAAGCCTATAAAGATATATTAAATATATAAATAGGTAAATTATACAGATTGGATGATTCTAAAATATTTTTTAAAGAAGTATTTTTCACAAAAAAAGAAATATTGAACCATTATCTTTGGAATAGCACTAAATAATATATAAATTTGCTGATACACCTAAAAACACAGTCAACTAAACATATCAACTTATAGTCAAATACAATCACTATGAAAAAAACACTACTGCTATTATTATCAGGTTCTTTTTGTTTATCAATCTCCGGACAGATAACCCGTGACAATAACTCCATCCGTAATGGAGACGAAATCATAAAACAACAGATGCAATATAAAGATCCGGGAAGATCCGGTGAAAATGTAATATGGGATTTCAGTATGCTGAAAGCTGTCAACCCCAAATACAAATTGACTTTTCGTGCTCCGGAACTTATCAATGACAGTATTTATATCATGGGACGAGATACACTACTCAAAAAAGACTCCGATATAAATCATTTGATCATTGGTGAGGAACACTCCACAATGTATTATTATCAGATAAAAGGAGACACAATGTTTTGTTTGGGGCATGAAAATCCTGTAACGCTTATGCATCATAAGATTCCACTTCCATTGATGTTTTTTCCCTTTAATTACAAACGAAAAATTGAACAAAAATTTGAATCAGAAGGATTGCATACTTCATTAAAAAGAACCAATACTTATGGAAATATAAGCGTTGAATCAGATGCTTATGGGAAAATGATACTACCTTCGGGTGATACACTAAATAATATTCTCCGAATTAAAACTGTACAAATTATAAATGATACTTCTAACATCAAAAAAAACAAACCCAGCCCTGGTGACATAGCTAAAATATTACTTAACAGGCAACAAAAACAGAATCCAGTCAAATGCCACAAGCAGATAGAAGCAAACACATATAGTTGGTATGCCAAAGGTTATCGTTACCCTATCTTTGAAACTGTTCAAGCATTCGAAGTGGTAGATAGCCTCAAAAACGAAACTTTTACAACCGCCTATTTTTATCCACCGATAGACCATTATTACCTTGACGATGATCCTGAAAATCTGGCAGTTTTGGATAGTTTAAATAACAATAAAACAGATACAAATACAAGTTGGATTAGCAAAAACTTTTCTTATAACTATTGGCCCAATCCTGTATCTACCACACTTAACATAGAATACAAATTGGAAGATGAAGCCATAGTAGCCATTACCTTATATAGTTCTGTATATGGAGTTGTGAAAGTAATCGCTCCAAAACATAGAGAGAAAGGGTTGTATAAGGAAGCAATAGACTGTTCCGTTCTCTTCCCCGGTGCATACATTATTAAGTTCGATGTCAGAAATGAATCCGTGTCTAATATTGTCTTGAAAAAATAACTCCCATGAAACACTCTATATTATTTATAGCTTATATAGTATACTGCGTCTGTGCAATGTCTCAAAGTCAGGATCAAAATTATATAAGAACCAAAACGATGACAGATGAGACAGATCCAACTAAATTTATAGAAAGTATACAATATTTCGATGGATTGGGACGTCCTGTACAAACAGTCCAAGTCGGTATCACCCCCGAGCACAATAGTTTGGTGACCCTACAAGAATATGATGCATGCGGAAGAAATGTTGCAACTTGGCTTCCTGCGGTAATTTCAGGAAAAGATGGTGCTTTCACAGGAAGTCCTGAAGTGAAATCAGCAGCAATCGCTTCTAACATAAATGACTCCAAACCCTATTCAAAAACAATCTACGAAGCTTCTCCATTAAACAGAATTTTGGAACAATATGGTCCGGGTTCCAAGTGGCATAGCTGGAACTATTCAATTAAAACAAACTATTTAACAAATGAAGCTAATGGTAAACTGTCTTGTATGTGTTTTACTATAACGGGCAGTAACTTGAATACTTCTCTTGTAAAACCGATACCATTTGCCCCAGGGGAGCTCTATGTGACTGAAGTAAAAAATGAAGAAGGTTATAGTTCTTATGAATTCAAAAATAAACAAGGACAAGTAATCCTTACACGTCAATTGAATAGTGGTACAACATATGATACATACTATGTATATGACGATTTTGATAATTTATCTTATGTCATTCCTCCCATGCTTGCAGATAAGCTTATCAAAGAGAATAAACAAATAACGGATAATAGCCTAGAAGTAAAACAATATGCTTATCTTTATAAATATGATGAGCGTAATCGATGTGTAAGAAAACGTCTGCCCGGATGTGATTGGATTTATTATGTATACGACAGGGGAGACCGATTGATTTTTACCCAGAATGCAGAACAACGTAAGACAGGTGAATGGCTGTATTCTATTTCTGACGTGTTAGGTAGAATTGTTCAGACCGGTATCTGTCGTAATACAGATATATCTAATGAAAATTATAGGGATAAAAACGTTATTGGGACATATTCCATAGAAATGGGGTATTCTTTTTCAAATTTTATCCCTAAAAACGAAAAACGTCTAACAAGTAATTATTATGATAATTATGATTTTCTTATACATATGAAAAGCGAAGTAGCTAATACACTGAGTTATGAAGAACGACAAGGCTATGGCAAACGGTATAATGTCAATAGTTATTCTGCAAAAGGTATGCTGACAGGCAGCTTTGTAAACGCAGTCCCTTTAGGTTGGGAGGGAGCCTTGGATGAACATTCGGCTTTATACTATGATGATCGTGGTCGACTCATTCAAACAAAGAAAAGCCGGCTGTCAGGAGGAGGATTTGACAATGAATATATCGCATATAATTTTCAAGGACAACCCATAAAAAGATTACATGAACACTCTACGACCAATATAAATCAGACAAATGAATTATACAGTTATGACTACGATCATGCAGGACGACTAATAAAAACACGACATAAGCTAAACAATGGAAGTGAAATCATTATAGCCCAAAATACATATAATGAATTGGGACAATTATTATCAACACAAGCGAACAATCAAGATGCTTTAAAAACGAATTATAAATATAATATCCGATCCTGGTTGGCCGATTCAAATAATAGTATATACAAGGAAAAACTTGAATATGACAAGATTGGAAATATAACTTCTATAAATGATTACAGAGAATCAAGAAGTGGCTCAAGCAAATGGAATATATCCATGATGTATGATGGGCTTTCAAGAATGATCGAGTATATGAATAAAGATAGTGGATTTGGAACACCAAATGCCCGATTTATATATGATAAAAATGGAAATATAAAAAATATATATAGAAGTATGAATACAAGTACCGGCACTATATTTCCTGATTTCATGACAATATCCTATTTAGGCAATCAAATTCAGACGGTAGAAGATTCTGCCGAAGATTCACAGGAATATGACTCATATGATTTTAAGGATATAACAGGAGTCGGGAAATCCGTTTCTTATGAGTATGATCTCAATGGATCAACTACAAAAGATCCCTACAAAGGTGTGACCATAAAGAATAACCTTCTCAATCTACCCCAAGAAATAACAGTCAGTAATCCTCTGATGTCAGGTTCTAGCTTCTCTATTTATTTAGCAACAGGAGAGAAAATTATGAATTCCAGTTCTATGTCCTTAAGACATTCCCTTAATCCTTCCGAAATAGCTGGAGGGGTGTCTACAACAACATCCACAGATAGAGATGAAATAGTTTTCTATTTAGGAAATATTATCTATAAATTCATTAACGACGAACTATTTGTTGATAAAATATTGATAGATAATGGCTATATTAAAGATGGAAATTATTATTTTTATATCAAAGACCATGTAGGAAATAATAGAGTAACAGTTTCTGCGACAGGTCAAATAGAGGCAGCGGATGATTACTATCCTTTTGGAATGCCTATAAAAGATCATAACTTGGGGGGGGACCCACAAACATACAGATTTGGAGGGAAAGAGTTTGGGACATTGATGAGGTTGAATTTATATGATTTTTACGCCCGATTGTATGACCCAGCTTTAGCTTGTTTCATGTCTGTAGACCCATTGTGTGAAAAGTATTATTCGATCAGTCCATATGCGTATTGTGCAAATAATCCAATAAACGCTATTGATCCGGATGGCATGGTCATCCAAGTGTTAAATAACACAAAAGGAGCACTGAAAAACCTTGCGATGATCGCTTCAACCTCAATGGGACAAATCATACTTAATAAATTGATATCTTCAGAAATATATTATAAAACGAACTCAGTATTTTGGTCCAATGATTCCGAATATAAACCTTTTTCTCACACAATAAATTATGTAGCAAATACTTGGCTATCTTCTATGGATGGCGGATCTGCTTCGAATGAAATTTTTATGGGACATGAGATTTTTCATGCTTATCAAGGAGAAAAGAATCAAATTCGTTCTTATAAAGGAGTAATAAGTAATGTATTTGACATGGAAAGAGGTGCTGTAGGATTTGAAAATTATTTAAGAGGAGTCTTTGATCAAGAACCTTTAAGAAAGAAATACAGTGGTTTAGGAAATCATTTTTCCCCACTAAATTTTTATAACGGAGAAGAGAAAGTTAATAATTTTACTTCACTAAATCAAAACTCAGAAGGTACAAGTTTTGGCTTTAAATTTGATAAGACAATAAAAGATAATACTCAAGTATTTTATATAATTGTTTCTATGGATAAAAATAGAAGTTTCAACTATGAAATATATAATTCGGAAAAAGAATATAATAAAGTAATTTCTAATTGGTAATTATTATGAGAAACAGAAAACTTGTTTGCTATATTACAATTATTATTATAATAGTATTCATTTTATTAGCTATTATTGACCGAATGTGGGAATATCATTATCCTTCTCTTGGAGTATTTGGATATAAACCGCTATACCTTTTTATTCTTAAATTGATATATGCTTTTATACTATTTTCAGGAGTTATTGGGATATTAAAAAAGAAAAAGTACGGTCTTTTTCTACTATTATTTTCTTCTATAGGATTAATTGTTGAGTATCTATTTTTCTATTCTATTGATTATTATTTTAGAAGCTTTTCATTAGATTATTTTCTACTCGAATTTTTATCCGTTTTTTTAATCTTTTATATTTGGAGAGACTTTATAAAAAAAGAAAAAATATTTATAAGGATATTTACACTTATTACTTTCATCGCAAGCAATATAAGCATCATTTACTTATTATGTAAATTCACATTAAAACTTTATTAATTTGGATTTAATTTTTCACATCAGAAAAAATAGTGTGGAAACTTAACTTCCTACTTTAAACAGATTTATAGTTCAATATGAATACGGTAACCATATTCATATGTAAAGGTAAGAATTAACCAGGAAATCACTACAGATAAATCGATCTATTAAGTCAAAAACAATTTCTAAATATGAAAAACATTAATTCACTTTTGGGTTCAAAACAACTTCAGTCTTTGTCAATACGGTTTACGCCTACATTGGTTATTCAGTATATGAAATATCTATTAATAATATTCTTAGGCCTTTCTTCCTTTTCTGCATTCTCTCAATCGGTATTAGAACATGACATTCCATCTCCCAGTGTAGGTTCCTTACTCAGAGTACAAGCTCCATCTGTAGATTTATATACAGGACGTCCATCTATATATATACCTCTATATTCAATAACTTTTAAGGATTTCTCGTACGACATTCAACTGGTTTATAATGCTGAAGGCAATAAAGTCGATTTACCGGTAGGTAATGTAGGATTAGGATGGTCAATCACGGGAGGACAAATTTATAGGATTACTAATGGGCATCCGGACGAAATTTATACAATTTCTGAATACTCAGACAGAACTGAAATACCAGACTGGAACTTAGAATCAAACTTATATAAATACTACGAACCTCTTATAAATAACGAAGATTTCCTCCGTGAACCGGATTTGGATGAGTTTATAATAAATATTGGAAAAATAAATGCATCTTTCTATATGTATAAGGACAAAACTGGCCATATAAAAACAAAAATATCTTCCCAAAACAGCCCATATTTTGAGGTTAAAGATGTAAAGATAGGAAAAATACCGGAATTCCTTTTTGTGGAGAGTGAATGGAAGCACCCTTATACAGGTAGGGTATATTATCCGAAACTCTATTTTGAAACTAGACCGATTTCAATAACAGAAATAACAATCGTTGATTCTGATGGTGTTACATATATCTTTGGCGGGGATATTAATTCTATCGATCTGTCTTGCCAATATATGCAAGATCATAATTATAGTGATTTTTTCGATAAGTACGGAGAGCAGATAGGAAATCATCAGATGGCTTGGGATGATTTTCATTCTACTCTATTTAGCAATGCTTCTACCTGGCACATAAAAAAAATCATATTACCAAATCAAGATAATATAAAATTTAACTACACAAAAGGGAATATAAATATTGTAGAAAGATTTGATCACCATCAAGTTTTAACTATCGATTTTATGGGCCAAGACATTAGATCAGTCACGATTCCTGACCATGTTACAATTCCCAACTATGCCAATCCTCAATATTATTATCTAATAGATAAAAAATATGATATTATCTATCCGTCTTCATTGGAAAATATTTCTGCAAGTAATGGAGATGAAATAAATTTTATTTCATCGAAGAGAAATGATTTAAAGACATTAGGGCATTATGATGATCAAAAATATTTCCTAAAGGATAATTATGGCTTTTTACTTGGAAAAATTCAAGAGAAATGTTACTCTTTCAAATTGAATGAAATCAGAGGAAAAACAGATACAATCAAGCTTTACTATACAGATAATGCTAACCAACGACTCAAATTGGACTTACTACTAATGAACGGGGAAGAAAGATATAAATTTCAATACAATCCATTACTTTTACCTCCTTATAATCAAATGTTAACTGATAATTGGGGATATTACAATAATAAGAAATATCTCCAGATGGTTAGTTCATTAAATTTTGAAGGACTATATAACTACAGACAGCCTGATTCTACATTTGTGAAAGCAGAAATCCTTGAGAAGATTACATATCCTACTGGTGGGGAAATTTGTTTCCAATACGAGCCACATACTTACTCTAAAATAGCGACACAATATCCCTTTGAGATTAAACAAGAAAGAGGAATAACTGGTGGCGTAAGAATTAAAAGGATAACAATTTCTGATAATAATTACTTATCACAAAATATAATAAAAGATTATTTATACCTTAATGAAGATAATACTTCCAGCGGAATATTATCAGTCGTGCCGAAATATGTAACACGCGGTTCTGGTAGAATTGACTATGACTTTAAGCACATGAGTATACATGGAGATTACTCATACTACAACAAGTCTAGTACTCAAATTAATTGGGTAGATAAATTTCACATAGGTTATTCCCGAATAACAGAAGTACTTTCAGATGGTTCAAAAACTATTTATTCTTTTGTTAATCATGATCAAGTAAAAGATGAACCATCTGTAGGTGCTTTCACCTTAGGAATGACTAATGATTTATATAATAAATATACATCAAGAGGATTAGATAGAGGTTTATTAAAGTCAACAAAATATTGTGATAATACTGGTAAGTTACTGAAAGAAGAAAACTTTACCTATCATTTAGATCTATCAGATTATGTAAAAACAATAAACCGATATGCCCTCATGAATACTCTACCAATAAGAGTAAGTGCAAATAAAATATATACTTATTACCCTTTTTTGAAGAAGAAAACAGTCATCCACTATATGAATAATGGAAATATAAAGGAAACTGAGGAATATAATTACAATAAATTTAGACTACTTACTCAAACTAAGAGACACACAGAAGAATCCAACAATAATATTTACGAAATAAGAACAAAATTTCTTTCCGATTTGATGGAAGAATATAATAACGATTCAATCCCCAATGACTCTCCGACAAATATATATGACAGTATGAAGTCCAGGTGTATGTTATCTATGCCTATTGAGAGAACAATTATGAAAAATGGGCATGTAGTAAACGCCAATGTAACGACATATAAATTTTCAGGTAACAATATAGTCAAGGACAAACTTTATAAATTGGAAACTAATGCTCCACTCAGTAATTATTCTTCTTTTAAACTACTAGACTCTTATCAGTATGTAATGGATAAGAGATGTTTGGTCAATTTAGAATATATCAATTTTGATTCATACGGCAATCCAATTAGTATAATTAATGAGAATGGCGTCAAAACAGTTTGTATCTGGGGATACAATGGCCAATATCCTATAGCCATAATCGAAAATGCCCAAAATAACTGTAAGCTTGTTCCTAAACCTCAAATAATACAGAGGACTCACACAATTTCGTTAAAGCCCGGTTCCTCATCGACTAATGAAAAAGATTATAACTTTTATACTCCAATAGCTGGAGATGTTGAGTTTAATCTTATTGGAAACTTTGGATATATTTGGTTTGCATCAGGCGTTTTAGATCATGGAAAGTTGTTTGGATTAATTCAACAAAGAACCTCATATAGTGGTGGACCACCTTGGAGTTATTATATAAGCACTTATAAAGATAAAGTTGTATTAACCAATGTTCCTGCCGGATACCATACATTCACTATTTGCGATACTGACTCATATGCTGGGAAGGAAGCTCTATCTGGTAATGGAATGTTAAATTTTTCATACTGCTACCAAGACAGCGTTGAAATAGGATACGATGATGTTTTTTATGAAAATTTCGAAAGTTCCTCAAGTTCTATTTTATCTGGATTCCACAGTGCTAAAAGTCATATTGGCTCATATGTCGTTCCACTAAAATTAGATCCTAATAAAAGCTATTTTATAGACTATCAAGTTTTCAAGAACAACAAATGGAATTATATAATGCACGAAATTGAAGGGTCAGGCTATACAATCGACGAAGGTGGCTGTCCTATAGATGACATACGTGTATATCCCCGAGATGCTAATATAACATCTTTCAATTACATTCCAATTTTAGGATTGTTAAAAAGTAAGACAAATGGAAGGGGAATTACAGAATCTTACGAGTATGATGCATCTGGAAGACTCGTATTAACAAGAGATAATAATACAAATACAGTAAATAATACAGAATACAATATCTCAAGAAGTTCCAAGGCTATACAATAAAATATTTTTTATAATACAACTTTGAATAATGCTGCATTAATGTAGATAGAGATAACGCCAAAGTGAACAAGACACAAACAGATGGTATCTTGTTTATAAAACCTCTCGCTTTCAAGGCTTTTTAATGAAGGTATACGACACAAAGTTTGACAAGAGAGAGGATTAGCAATTACCACCAATTCTATCTATGCTAATAGAAGAAAAAGCAGTATAGGTTTATCGCAGATATACATTAAACAGGCAGTTGAAAAATGATCAGTGAAGCATTATGTACAATAAGAGGTAGAGGAACCCAAAGACAGACAATTATTTTTATCAGGGAAAACTATCGGATTGTCAAATTATTCCTATCTTTGCAATGCAGTCAGGAAATGAGTGCACCGTTTTTGTTGAACGACGGAGAAATCTTATTGTTATCTGCTATTGAAATCTGGTAAATTTTATTCTCGCAGATAATAGGTGAGGTTCTCCACGTCCAAGGTACGTATAACTTTGTTATATATCATCTGGGCGTGGAGCTATTGCTTATTATTCGGGAACGGCCTTACCAGAGCCTCAATAGGATAATTATAGTATATAGCTTCCACGCCTTTTATGTGTGTGTATGGGAGCCTTTCAATCGGTTAAAACGCACAAATATATGAATGATTATGCCTGCCCTTGTCTTATGAAAACCGATCTGGAGCAATCGGTTGATAAAATCTCCTTTCTCAAAGAGTACTATCCCAGTATGGAATCTCCCGGATACATTGAAGCGCTGCCCAAACAAGAATTACTATGCTGCCTGTGTCTGCTCGACAGTATTCTATTTTCTATCGAACAAGAGCATTATATATGCACAATTACAGAACTGATTCGGCTATATCGAAACAGAGAAAGAGTTGTGAAATGCTTCCTTTAAGAGAATATTTATTCAAAGAACGGTCAATGCAATAATAAGGGATTGCAAGAGTGTGCACTTTTCTACAACAAGAATGGTTCTTCTTCAATTTAGTTGAACCGTGTTTGATAAGTCACTTTTTCAAAGTAGGCTCTATGGGATTCAAAATCATCAACGCTCATTCTTTTATCAGTTTAATGCTCTGTTGACTGATAATAACTGATCTCCTAAAAGAGTTAGGTTTTCCGGCATTTTTGTTATCTTTATATCGCCAAACACAAAGAA